>NZ_JBQLID010000001.1:0-403082 GCF_056034405.1 Marinococcus sp. LNHM4E3-1
GGATATAAAACCCCGGCGATTGCTCATTGGCTTCGCGAGCAGGGCATCCGCCCGGTCATGCCTTATACCCGTCCCAAGGGCCCGCCGGGACGCTTGCGCAAACAGGACTTTGTGTATGATGCCTATCTGGACGCGTATCTCTGTCCCGAGCATCAGGCCCTGCGCTACCGCACCACGAATCGGGACGGTTATCAGGAGTATGTCTCGGATCCCGTCTTTTGTCAGTCCTGCCCGCTGCTCGAGATCTGTACCCAAAGCCGGGATCACCGGAAGGTGATCCTCCGCCACGTCTGGCAGGAGGATCTGGACGAAGCCGAACACCTTCGGCACACCCCGTGGAATCGGAGGACCTACGCGGAACGAAAAGAAACCATCGAACGGATTTTTGCAGATCTCAAACAAAAGCATGGCTTGCGCTGGACGCTCCTCGCCGGAGGGGCACGAAACACCGCGCAGGCGATGCTTGTTTATGCGGTGATGAACCTCAAAAAACTCGCCACCTGGCGGTGGCGACAGACGTGCGCCGGCCGTTGGAGGCTTCTTTCTCCCTCAATGGCACAAACAAAGGCCTCCGAAATTCATTTTCGGAGGCCTTTGTCTACAATCTGAAGGAAAGCCCCGGCGGCTTTCCTTTTTTATACTCTGAAATTTAATTTAATGAGCCCTGCTTCCCGTGCAGAAGTAAAAGCAATAACCGTAAGCGGACCAACGATAAAGCCTACGACGCCAAGAAGAGTAAGCCCGAGATACAGGCTGATTAACGTGGCAAGCGGGGAGAGTCCAATATGGTGCCCCATTACTTTTGGTTCGACAGTACGGCGGATGATGAGTAGAATAATACCAAGCGCCAGCAGCTGTGTTCCAAGGACAAGGTCGCCGCTGATATACATATAGATAGACCACGGGGCGAGAATGGCGATCGAGCCAATAATTGGAATGAAGTCAACGGCCCAAATAATCAAACTCATCACAATCGCCACTTCCGGGGTAAAAATCATCAATCCGATAAACGTAACGGCCAGTATAATTAAGCTGACTAAAAATTGGGCTTTGAAGAAGCCGAGAATCACTTCAGCAAGCCGGCTGGTCATGAATTGAAATTTTTCACCAGTTTCGGGCTTTAAAAAGGAATAGAATTTATCCTTCAGTCTTGGGAGATCGATCATAAATAAATACAGGGCAATCAAATAAACTAAAAACATAATTAAATAGCCGGGAATAGAAGCGATAACCGCCGTCGCCTGGTTCAGCAGATCGTCGCTTGCGATATTTTCCTGAAGCCCGGTAAGCATTTCGGCAATCCGGCTGTTGATCTGGTCGATGGTGTCCTGCGGCAGATTCCACTGCTCATAGCGGTTATTCAGGCCGGTTTGAATATTTTCCACGGTGTCCACAAGGTTGCTGATATATGTAGGGAGATTTTTGGAGAAAGCCACCAGCTGGGTAATCACCTGCGTAATCAACAAATAGCCGAGTAGAATCAACAGTAAAAGAAAAGCCGAGAAAACGATCATAACTGAAAACGGCCGCTTAATCTTAAGAGAACGCATAGCGAGTCGCACAGCCGGAGAGAGGGCCAGGGCTGTCAGCCACGCAAGAATAATAGGACCTGAGACTGGCAGAATAAAGTAAAGAGCGACAAGGGCAAGAACGATGCCGATAAACCGGAAAATATTTTTTTTTGTCAGCAGGGCGGTCACAGGGAAACTCCTTTCGTCAAAATGAAGCAGTATGTACGTGCTTTATTCATTATAATGTATTTAAACGGATAGTAGTAATAAATTAATGGACACTGGGTCAGGAGCGGGCAGCCTGTTTTAGATAAAAGGTTCCATCTGCTTTTGCAATAAGGCGGTTTTCTTCATCATAAACTGCGGCTTCGGCATAGGAGATCCGGCGGCCGACGGTGACTGGAGACGCTTTACAGGTGAGCTTTCTGCCGGTACCGGCTGAAATAAATTGTACGTGAATATCGATCGTTAAAATATCGCCTGGAACAGGAGAGAGCTCTGAAAGAAGCACGCCCATGGAATTATCCATGATTGTCGTCAGTACGCCGCCGTGAACGATACCGTGAGTATTGTGCAGGCCGGAATGAACGGGAACCTGGGCGCAGAGCGTTTCTTCATCCTCCCAGTAGGTGGACGTATGCATTAAGTGTTCTACGCCGCTTCTGGCGTCTGAAGTATCCCAGTCGTGCAGCAGTTTAAGATAATGCCTGGTCAGCTCTTTCGCTTCCGGGGAGCCATCTGCCAGAATGCTTTCAAGCATTTCCTGTTCTGTCAGCTGGGGTGAATGTTTTTCCGTCATGTTTGTCATCCTCTCCGTAGTGCACTTCTTTTTATATTGTAGCAATAAGATAAAAAGCGAACAAATATGATGATTCGTTCTTCATAGAATGAGGGGATCCGTGATAAAATAAAAGCGGAGGTGAATGTATGTCTGTAATAGAAGCATCGACGTCTGTAGATATACTCGAGCAATCGGAACAGTTAGGATACATGGTTGTAGAGTCTGATATATATATCGAATATAAGGAAGCCAAAAAAGCGATGAAGGAAGATCCGGAGGCCCAGGAAAAAATTAATAATTTTTTAAGCTGGAAGGATCAGTACGAGGAAGTACAGCGCTTTGGGGCGTACCACCCGGACTATAAGACAACCGCCAAGCAGGTGAGAGTCGTAAAGCGGGAAATGGATATGCATGAAACAGTCATCCGGTACCGTCAGGCAGAAAAAGCGCTTGACAATTTACTGACAGAAATATCCACTCTGGTGGCGGAATCCGTATCATCTTCCATCAAAGTGCCGACAGGCAATCCGTTTTATGATAACCAGTCAGGCGGCTGTTCGACCGGCGGAGGCTGCGGCTGCTCCTGATAAACATAAAACCTCCTCTTTTAGGGTATACCTCCTTTAAAGAGGAGGTTTTTACTATGTTTAAAGGTGTGTTTGAAGCGCAGACGGTAGTGCCTGCGTCCAGACAAGAAGTCTGGAATTACTTTCAGGACCCGGTGCAGCTTGAAGAGATGACGCAGTTTCCCGAAGTCGAGGTGGAGACCTCCGGCAAAACTGAAGCGGGGGCGGAGATCCGGCTGTACCTTTATTTTGGTCTATGGAAAACGGTATGGGATTCGGTTATTACTTACGTGGATGAGCCGAGCTCGTTTCAGGATGAAGGGAAAAAGCTGCCTTTTCCGTTTACGGCATGGAAGCATACTCATACTTTCCAGGAGCTTGGGCCGCTTACGGGAGTTCATGATTACATCGAATTTGAGTCAGTGGTGCCGGCATGGATGGTGAAGTGCTTTTTAGGAGGAATGTTTAAAAGCCGCAAAGCCTTTGTAGTAAAACAGTTTAGTACGGAAAATAAAGGAAGCTCCGCTTTTTAATCAAAAAGCGGAGCTTTCTTTAATCAGACTGAAATTCGCGGTGGACCATAACGAGAATAGCCCGCCGTGTAATGAGACCAACAAAGGCACCTTCATCATCTTCAATACATACAAATGGATGATTGATAGAAAGCGTCAATGCCTTCCCAAAGTTATCATCTACGTTCATTTTCGGGACTTTTTCCGACATGACCGTTTCCACAGTATGCTCATGGAGCTTATCCATTTCGATGCGTTCTGTGCCGAGGATCGTATCAAGTACCTGGGCCTTGCTGATCTGGCCCTGTACACGGTAATGTGTATCTAACACCGGGACCGCAGTGTAACCGGATTTAATTAGTATCAAAAGCGCATGGTCGAGGGGATTGACTGCCTGTACATGGGCTACTTTTTCGTGGCCGATGATCAGCTCAGCTATTTCCTGATCCATAATATTTGTGTTTTTTAACTCATGAAGCACTGTCATCACATACTTTCATTGATTTCTCATAAAGCAAAAGAACGATAACTACAACACAGAGATATAAAGACATGTTGAATAATAAAAGGATTTCAAGGTTTCGTCAAGTTCCAAAAAACGCAATTAATGGTAATCTAGGCGCTTTTAGGCAGACCAAAGACAGCTGTTGGTTCAAATCGACTCAACAGCTGTCTTTTGGAATGAAATGGAATCAGCCTTTTCGCATATTGAAGGCTGCGTTCAGCTGGCCGCGCAGCATTCTTTCCCGCAATTCTTTGTTTTTCATTTTCTTTTGTTCCATGCGGCGGATTTCAAATGTCTGCATACCGTCTTCCATTTTTTCTGCAATATCGAGGAGCCGTTCTACATCCAAAAAAGAATATTTCCTGGTCCCGCCGGAAGTGCGGTCAGGGTAAATCAATTTACGTTCTTCATAGTAGCGAATTTTTCTTTCGGAAAGTCCGGTTAATTCGCTCATAACTCCAATCGTAATTACTTTTTTATCTTTGTATGACGACATAGTTTGCTCCCCTTTTCATCTCTTTTGTAAGCTAATATACCACAATAACTTTTTTATGTATGGTTGTTTGTTAGATTACCTCACATAACAGAGAAATGAAAATGTGAAATCAATGCTTAAACCTGCGAAAAGGGGGGAATTAATAGATAAATGACTATAGGCTACCAATTGAAAGTAATTGCTATGGATTACGCGTATGCAACGGACCACGGGTTCTTTCACATAAGAATCGGGTCAAACGGGCTTTAACCATGTATATTACTGATTGTTGACGGATAAAACATGTGATAATCTATTAATTGTGAAATTTTTGAACAATTCACATCATAATAACAAAGCAGGAAATATACACGAATGATATTTATACAAAGACTGGAAATAATGACAGGAGTGACAGGAAAATGAAAGTAGCTAAATTTGGCGGAAGTTCTCTAGCAAGTGCAGAACAAATAAAAAAGGTGGCGGATATTGTAGCGACGGATGAAGACCGCAGGGTGGTAGTAGTATCTGCGCCCGGCAAAAGAAGCGGTGAAGATACGAAAGTAACAGATTTATTAATCGCCCTCGCCGAAGCCTGCCTGGAGAATTCCGGGGTGGAAGAGGCCAAAAACAGAGTACTGGAACGCTTCCGTAGTATTACAGCCGAATTGAACCTATCAGACGACATTATCGCAACTATTGAAAGTGATATTGAGGCCCGGATTCAGTTCAGCAAAAGTAACGAAGGACGTTTCGTTGACCAGATGAAAGCCGGCGGCGAAGATAATAACGCTAAGGTAGTGGCAAGGTATCTTCAAAGCATCGGCACTGTGGCCGAGTATGTTAATCCAAACGATGCCGGCCTGTTTGTAAGCGACACCCCCGGAAATGCCCAGGTGCTGAACGAGTCCTACGACCACATTTATAAGCTGCGCGAGCGCGAAGGAGTAGTAGTATTTCCAGGGTTCTTCGGCTATTCGAAAGAAGGGGATCTCGTCACCTTTTCCCGTGGAGGGTCGGATATTACCGGCTCCATTCTGGCTGCGGGAGTCCAGGCTGATCTTTACGAAAACTTCACAGATGTGGACTCGGTATTTGCGGCCAACCCGACAGTGGTGGACAGTCCTTGCGCGATCAAGCGGATGACCTACCGTGAAATGCGGGAGCTTTCCTATGCAGGATTCGCTGTTTTTCATGATGAGGCACTCATTCCGGCTTTTCGCAAAAAGATTCCGGTCTGCGTGAAAAACACAAATAATCCGCAGGGAAGCGGGACGATGATCATTTCGGAACGGGAATATTCATTGAATCCAATTATCGGCATTGCGGCAGATAAAGGATTCGAAACTATCTACGTGCGCAAATACTTAATGAACAGAGAAGTAGGTTTTGGCCGCCGGCTGCTTGCGATTATTGAAGACGAAGGAGTTTCGTATGAGCACATGCCGTCAGGGATCGACGACACGTCCATCATTATCGAAGAAGGCCAGATGTCCAAAGAAAAAGAAGAGCGTATCATTGAGCGGATCATGAATGAACTCGATGCAGACGACGCTTACATTGAAAAAGGATACGCGATGATTATGCTCGTAGGCGAAGGCATGCATGAGACGGTGGGTGTAGCTGCCCGCGCGACCCGGGCATTCTCCGAAAAAGGCATTAACATTGAAATGATCAACCAGGGTTCATCTGAAGTGTCACTCAGTTTCGGGATTGCTGAAGGGCATGTTGATGAAGCCATCCGCGGTTTATATGAAGAATTTTTCAGCACGAAAGAAATACTGCAGTAAAAATAAAGAGGGCGGCCACGGGGCTGCCCTCTTTTGTACATAAAAAACTAATCCTTTTGTTTTTCTTTTAGAAGCTGTTTAATATCGCTCAGTTCGTTCTCCATGTGATCGAGCTGCTTCTGCAGCTTGTCTTCGCTTTCTTCGGCTTCCGCTTTTTCAACGTTGCTTACAATGACGCCGACAAACAGGTTAAACACAACAAACGTTCCGACGAGCACAAAGGAGACAAAATAAATCCAGCTTAATGGATTCGTTTCAGCGATTGGGCGCATGACTGCACTTGCCCACGACTCGAGGGTTACGACCTGAAAGAGTGTCAGTAAGGACTGGAAAATGTCCCCGAAATACTCAGGGGCCGTGTCACGATAAAGCATTGTGCCAATTACGGCATAGACGTAAAAAATGATGCTCATCAGAATCATAATATTCCCTAACGAAGGGATGGTGCGGAGCAGAGCGTCCACAAGCCGCCGCAGGGAAGGAACAACTGTGATGGCCCGGAGCACCCGTAGGACCCGGAGCACCCGTAGGACGGTAATAAAAGCTGAACCAGCGAAAATGTGACCAGCTGCTACAATGAAGAAATCAAACCAGTTCCAGGGAGAACGGAAAAAACGATAGGAGGGGAAAACACCTAAAAACCGGATGATAACCTCGATAGTAAAAAGCCAGAGGAGTATGTAATTTAACACAGAAAACGTATTTTCGTAACGCCTGTATAAGGTTTCAGAGGTTTCAAGCCCGACGAGGAGTGCATTAAATAAAATAAGTGTCGTTACAACAGCAGTGAAAAACGGCTGATCCAAAATGACAGCTAAACGCTGCCGAAAACGGGTAAAGGTAGATATCTCGCTCATAGGTGGACTCCTTTAAAAAGATGTGAACCGCTTTGATTGTACAGAAAAAAATGGACGAAGAAAAGAAATAGCTGTGTAAGGAGGAATTATATGAACCCGGATGTCATTATTATTGGTGCCGGCCTCGCCGGATGGAGCGCGAACCGCGAGCTTGAAAAGCACGGCCTGCGCACTGTGGTTGCAGAAAAAAGCAGAGGGCTTGGCGGGAGAATGGCGACACGAAGATTGAACAACAGCCGTGCGGACCACGGGGCTCAGTTTTTCACTGCCAGAAGTCAGTCGATGAAAGAGACAGTAAAAGAATGGGAAGCGGCGGGATACATACGTAATTGGAGCAACGGGTTTATTCAGCTCGAAAACCTTGAGCAGGAGCAGCATTTTCAGGGAGACGGTCACCCGAGATATGTTGGGCGGGCCGGGATGGCACCGCTGATGAAAAATTTATGGAAGGGAAAAACGATAGAAAAGGAAACAAAAATTACGACAATCGTGCCCGGGGAAGAAGGCTGGGTACTTCGTGCAGATACTAATCAAATGGAAGCGCGGGCGGTACTTTTAACTTCCCCGGTGCCGCAGTCCCTGGATATGCTGCAAAACGTTCCCCGAGAGCGCAGGTGGGAAGAGGATCTTTCTTCTGTCCGCTATGATCCGTGTTTATCTGTAATGATCGAATATGACGGGGAGAGTCCTCTTATGGCGCCGGGAGGCATCCAGACCAGGGACCCGAGAATTCAGTTTGTCGGCTGTAATCTTCAGAAAGGCATTTCTGATTCCTGCGTTCTAACCGTGCACGCTGAAGGTGAATGGTCAAGGGAGCACTGGGACGACACCGATGAAGTTTTTGCCGAAGAACTGACCCGTATTGCCGGGCCGCTTTTGGACCGCAAAAAAATAATGAAGATTCATCCGAAGCGATGGCGTTACGCGAAGCCGGTACATATGTATCCGGACCGTTCAAGGAGCTATGATTCGCCGTATCCACTTGCATTTGCAGGAGACGCGTTTGGAGAAGGGAAAGTGGAAGGAGCTGTTTTAAGCGGAAAGGATGCAGCAGGGAAAATTATTTCGCTGCTGCAATAAAAAAAACAGGAGCCGGAGCCCGGTTCCTGCTTTTCTTTCATTTCTTTCATTAATCTCCAATGGAGCCGGATCGCTTCGAAGCCTCTTTCATGGCTTCTAAAAAATGCTTCTGGACTCTGTGCTTTTCAAGATGGGTGAAAGCCGCTTCCGTCACTCCATTAGGACTTAGTACTTCCTGATACAGTTCATGCGGTTTTTTGTCAGCATCGAGGTAGCGAAAAGCCGCCCCTTCCATTGTGTGAGCGATAATATTTTTTGCTTCCTCAGGCTCAAAGCCGGATTCAGCCGCCATCGCCTCCATCGCTTCCAAAAAATAGTAAAAATAGGCAGGGCCGCTTCCGGCAATCGCGGTGAAACCGTCGATGTCCTGCTCGGAAATCGTGTGCACGCTCCCAACTACCTGGAACAGCGATTCTGCAAGGTCAAGGTCCTCGTCAGTGGCATAGGTGCCTGCACATATAGCCGTTGTTGACGCGCCGACGTGAGCGGAAGTGTTTGGCATCGAACGGACTACCGGTACCTCCTGTTCGACGAAGGATTCAAGATCACTTAAAGAAATACCGGCCAGGACGCTGATCAGGAGCTTATCCTTTGTCAGTTCGCCGGCAAATGACTGGACGACCGCTTCGGCGTCTTTTGGTTTGACGGCAAGAACGACGATGTCCGCCGCTTTCACAGCTTCTTTATTATCAGTTTTGACCTGGATGCCGTACTGCTCCTGCAATCGCTTCTGCTTATCCACAGACGATTTCACTGTTCCAAGCACGTTCGCCGGTTTGACCAGCTCATGGCGCAGAAGACCTGAAAATATAGCTTCTGCCATCGAGCCGGAGCCGATAAATGCAATGGTTTTCTGCTGTAGGTTTGTTTTTGTCATCATTTGATCTGCCCATCTCCGTGAATTAAATATTTGTAGGAGGTGATTGCCTTCAGTCCCATTGGGCCGCGGGCATGCAGCTTCTGGGTGCTCACTCCAATCTCTGCCCCGAACCCGAATTCAAATCCGTCGGTGAAGCGGGTGGACGCGTTATGATAAAGAGCAGCCGCATCAATCTGCTGGAAAAACTTCCGTTTATTTTCCGCGGATTCTGTAACAATTGCCTCAGAGTGATACGTCGTGAACGTATTGATATGCTCGATGGCTTCTTCCGTATTCTGTACGGTTTTCACCGAAACGATCATATCCAGGTATTCGGTATTCCAATCCTCATCAGTGGCGGGCTCCACATCGCCGTGCAGCTTTTGCACGCCGTCGTCCCCGCGGATAGTCACTCCATGTGCAAGCAGTGCATGCATCAGTGATTCACCGTGGGCGTTAAGCCAGGACTGGTGAACAAGAATGGTTTCAGCTGCATTGCAGACAGAAGGGCGCTGCGTTTTGGCGTTAACGGCAATCTGCACCGCTTTGTCGGCTTCGGCGGTTTCATCAATAAAAATGTGACAGTTGCCGACGCCGGTTTCAAGCACTGGCACGGTGGACTGATTCACTACAGTTTTTATTAAATTAGCACCTCCGCGTGGAATCAGCACATCCAGATAATCATTCATCTGAAACATTGTCGTGGCAGCTTCTCTTGACGTGTCGGAGGCAAGCTGCACCGCTTCCTTCGGAAGGGAGGTTTTTGCCAGAGCCTCCCATATAGCGTCCATGACCGCCTGGTTTGACTGAAAAGCGGAAGAGCTTCCGCGTAAAAGAACGCCGTTGCCGGTTTTTAAAGCAAGAGCGGCTGCGTCAGCCGTCACATTTGGACGGGCTTCGTAAATCATGCCGATCACGCCGAGCGGCACCCGGATGCTTTCCATTTTCAGGCCGTTCGGCCGGGTCCAGGATTCAATGGTTTCACCGATAGGATCTTCAAGAGAGGCGATCTGCCGGCAGCCATCAGCCATACCTGCGATGCGTCCCGAATCAAGCGTTAGACGGTCAAGGAGGGCGGGGGATAACCCATTCTTTCTGCCTGCTTCAAGGTCCTGGGCGTTCGCTTCAAGAATAAAAGGTTCTCTCGTTTCAAGTTCGTCGGCGATAAGTGCAAGTGCCTTGTTTTTTTCTTCGGTAGAAGCGACAGCCACACGTTTCGCTGCTTTTTTAGCTGCTTCTCCCTGCATCCGCATCTGGGTGCTGATTTGTGTTTGTTCCATGTTTATCTCTCCCTTACAGTAGTAATCCAGTTATCCCGGTGGATGACTTCTGATTTTGACGTTAATGTAAACGAGGCTGCTTCGGCCGAGGATTTTCCTTTAACAGCCTGCAGCTCCTTGGCACTCATGTTCACCTGTCCCCGTCCGAGCAGCTGGTCCTTCTGGTCATACACATCGACCACATTTCCGGGGGAAAAGTGGCCCTGGACATCGACGATGCCGGCAGGGAGCAGGCTTTTTCCCGAGCGAAGCAGCGCTTTTGCCGCTCCATCGTCAACTGTTAAGGCGCCGGCAGTAACAGAGTGGAGGCCGATCCACTGTTTTTTATTGTTTATTACATCGCCGCCGGGCACCCCTATATAGGTGCCGTCCCCTTTGCCGCTGAGGACGTCTTCGAGTCGGTGGCCGCTGCCGAGTCTGCCGACAAATACCCGGGTGCCGAGGCGGATGGCTGTGCCGGCTGCTTTTAGCTTGGACCTCATACCACCGGTACCGACAGAGGAGCTGGATTCACCGGCCTGATCCATTAGGTCGCTCGTGATGGACGGGATGAAATGATATTTTTTGGCTTCTGGATCTTCGTTTGGGTTCTTATCGTAAATGCCGTTGATATCTGTTAATATCAGCAGTGTATCTGCATGCACAAGTCCAGCTACAAGTGCTGACAGCATGTCATTATCCCCAAACGTAAGTTCATCGACAGCGATAGAGTCATTTTCGTTAATAATGGGAAGCACCTGGCGGTGAAGGAGCTCGGTAATAGTAGAGTGAGCATTCTGGTACTGGCTGTGATTGGCAAAATTTTCACGGGTCAAAAGCAGCTGGCCGCAAGCGATATTTACTCTGCTGAATTCTTCGTTATACGCCTGCATCAGCTGGCTCTGCCCGACAGCAGCGGCCGCCTGTTTACCGGCAGTCGTAACCGGACGGGACGGATAGCCAAGGTCGTAAAAGCCGGCAGCTACGGCCCCGGAGCTGATCAAAATAACTTCGTTTCCTGCCTGCCGCAGCCGGATGATTTCATCTGCATACTGCTTCAGCTTTTCCCTGCTTAAGCTTCCCTGCTGATTCGTTAAAGAGCTGCTCCCGATTTTAACTACGACCCGTTCTTTTTTCATTGGAACCACCTGTCTTATTCGTTCTGATTGCATATAAAAAACCCCTTCGCCTGTAAAAGGACGAAAGAGTTATCCGCGGTACCACCTTTAGTTGAAAAGACTGCGTCTTTTCCGCTCATGTCCATTAACGCAGGACCGCGTCCTAAAGGAAGCTCACGGACAGGTTCAGGCAAAACAAATTCCGGCATAGCTTTCAGCTCGTGGCTATGCTCTCTGTCGGTGCTTTGTCCTACTATTTCCGTTTCACAGCTTTTGTACTATTCAGCTTATTTGTGATTACTATTATGTAAAGTGCCAGGTAGTTTGTCAAGTTTTAATACGTCTGGGAGGAAGATTAGTTGAAAACAATTATATTAACAGGAGCAAGCAGCGGTATTGGCAGAAAAACGGCAGAAAAGCTCGTGCAAAACGGAGAGACGGTAATAGGTATCGGAAGGAACACGGAGCAGCTGCAGGCAGCAGAAGAAGAGTGGAAGGGGTATCCCGGGAAGTTTGCAGCCTGGACGATGGATGTTGGGGTAACAGAAAACGCGGCAAAAGAAATGAAAAAAATCACTGGTATATATGGAAGCCCGGACGTCCTCATTAATAACGCCGGTACAGGGAAGTTTGGGGAACTGGAGCAGCTGAGCATAAAGGACTGGGAGCAGATGATAGATACAAATGTAAAAGGAAACATCGCCATTACTCAGGCGCTGCTTCCTGAATTAAAACAGACGGGCGGACATATCGTTTTCACAGGCTCAACCGCAGGGATTATAGGCACACCCAAAGCGACCGTTTACGCCGCAAGCAAACGTGCTGTGCTTGGATTCGCCGAAGCGCTGCGCCTGGAGACGGCCGGAACGGGGGTGCGGGTTTCGGTATTAAATACCGGGCCGGTGAGAACTGATTTTCATGACCGCGCAGATCCGAGCGGGAAGTATAAGCGTTCGGTTGAACAGATAGCCCTATCCTCCGAAAAAGTAGCCGGGCAGCTGGTGAAGCTGCTGGAGAAGCCGAAGCGCACGGTGTTTATGCCCCGGTGGATGAAAGTCCTCAGTACACTGTACCAGCTATGGCCGTCAGCAGTAGAAAAAATTGGACGCAGGCAGTTTCACCGCAAATGATTACTGCTGTCGTTCCAGAGCGGCAAAGGATAGGCCGCTGATCGATTCAAATACATGAATGCCACTCATTGTAACGGCCATCGTACTGGCCCCCGGGAACACGGAATCTCCGCAGAACCATACGTTTTCAAGCGGGCTCCGGTGGGACAACGGCTGAAAAAACGTGTTTTTCCTCGTCTGCGGGAAGCCGCCAACCATGCCGCGGGGCCGTTTAATATAGCGTTCCCAGGCGTGCGGAGCTCCGGGCAGGACCCGCTCCGGCTCGACAGGCAGGCCTGCTTCCTGAATTTTTTCCACTAGCGCCAGGGCAGCTGCTGACTTTTTTTCGTCATACAAGGACAAATCCTCCCAGTATTCGGGCGGTGTGTGAGTAGAGACGGTAAACGTACGCTCACCTTCGGGGGCCCGGAGACGATCATCCGGCGATGATAATGAATAAAATAAATGGCTTGAAATGCCGGGAAGCTTCTGATCCCAGAGCAGCTGGTGAAACAGTGCTGCGGGGGGCTCTGACGGCTTACAGACACCGTACATGGAAAAAGTACTCCAGATCGGCGTTTCGGATTTGGTCTGCCAGCGCCTGGTGAACTGTTTTCGCTCTTCGGGCTGAAACAGCGGGAGAGCGGCCTGAACAGGGATGTTCAGCACCAGATGATCGGCTCGTGTCTTTCGCTCCCGGTGGTCAATAACCGTCCATGTGCCGTCGTCATTCCTTTCTACAGCCTGAATGCGGCGGCGTTTTTGCATAGAAGCCCCGTGACGTTCGCCGGCTTCTTTTAACTGTTCGGCCATACGGTACAATCCGCCGTATACATAGGAAGCGCCCTGATGGTATAAATCGAGGGCGTACAGTCCAAGCAGGGCAGGGGCGTGGCGGCTGCTTGTCTGCAGGCTGTCCAGGAGCTGCCCGTCGATATACCGATGCACTTCGGTGTCGTGCAGACGGTAGTGCCGCAGCACATCCTCGGTGGAGGCAGCGAGCCATCGGACAGCACCGAGGATTCCGGGCCGCAGTGCCCGCACAGAACGAATGAAATCAGCGGGCTTTTGCATTGGAAGAACCGGAAGATGGTGGATCAGCTTCCGGAGCTCCTCCCCAACCCGGAAAATATAGCGGTATAACGAGCGAATACTGGCTGCCGAGGATGGGAACAACCTGCAGAGAGTATCGATATGCTTTTCCCGGGAAGAGTAAAGAGGCAGAGTAAAATAAGGAGCGTGAACCTGCATAATGGTCTCTAGGCTCTCATGTTTTGGAATTGGCTCTCCGAGGTGGCTGAAAACCCGGTGATGAAGCCCGTCCGGCTGCTGCAGACCGAGGCCGAGAGTGGCACCGACAGGAAAAAGGTGCGGCTTGTGTGTGAACTTGCCGGCGCAGCCGCCCCATTCATTGGAAGCTTCAAACAAAGTGACGTCACAGTGGTGGCGGGCGAGCAGGGCGGCTGTTGTAAGCCCGCCGAAGCCTCCTCCGATAACAATTACAGATGGTCGGTTCATGTTACTCCTCCTAGACAGCATTGCCCTTTTTTCTCCTGACATGCTAGACTTAACGAAAATCACGCGAAAGGATGTGCTTTCATGCATCAGCCGAGAATTGGCATAGCCGTTTGGATTAAATCTGTCAAACAGGCGAGACAGCTGAGAAAGTACGGATTAGTGCACTACGTTTCCAAACAAATGAAATACGCGGTAATATATGTGGATCAGGAAAATGTGGATACGGCTATAAGCCAAATTGGAAATCTCGGTTTTGTGGAAAGGGTGGAGCGTTCGGAAAAACCATTTATTCCGCTAGAATACCACAAGGTCGAAAAAGAAAGCCAACCGCAGGATGACAGCATAGGAATATAAATAAGCCACCTTTTATTGTTCGAAGGGAAACGCTGTTTTATAATAAGGGAGGCAGAAAGAAGGGACCTCTCTCATGGTAAGATGGAGAAAAAATTTATATATATTAATGGCTGCCCAATTTTTCGTAATGGCAGCCATGACGATGATCGTTCCATTCCTGCCGCTGTATCTGCAGGAACTTGGAGTGACAGACCCTGGGCAGATAAGTATCTGGTCAGGTGTTATTTTTGGCGTCAATTTTTTAACGGCTTTTTTATTTGCCCCGCTCTGGGGTAAAATTGCAGACAGACAGGGCCGTAAGCTGATGGTGCTTCGTTCCGGCTTCGGTATGGCAATCGTAATGGTACTGATGGGATTTGCCACCGGTCCGTGGAGTTTGTTTTTTCTGAGAATGCTGAACGGGACCATCAGCGGTTTTATTCCGGCTTCGATCGCGCTCGTGTCCACGAACACACCGAAGGAATATGTGGGGCGTGCGCTCGGTATGCTGCAGTCGGGCACGGTGGCAGGAACGATCTGCGGTCCGCTGATCGGCGGCCTGCTTGCAGACGCGTTTGGCTTCCGGGCTATATTTAACATTACCGGACTAGGCATCGCCGTGGCCGCGGTTGCCGTTTTGTTTTTAGTGAAGGAAGATTTCGAGAAGCCGGAGCAGGCGGAGAAAACGAAAACGAGTGATGATTTCAAAAGGATTGCAGGCGTACAGCCTATGATCCCTCTGTATACCGTTATTTTTCTTGTGCAGTTCGCGCTGATCGGAGTGAATCCGCTCATTTCCGTGTTTGTTGGCGAGCTGAGCGGCAGAGAGGAAAATGCTTTTTACGCTGGTCTGGCTGTGGCCTCCCTGGGGGTGGCGAACATGCTTGCTTCGCCAAAGCTTGGTAAACTCAGCGATACGAAGGGGGCGCAATATGTGCTGTTCGGTTCGTTAATAGGTGCAGTGCTCCTTTCTATACCGCAGGCCTTCGTAACAAACCTTTGGCAGCTGATTGCTGCGCGTTTTTTTGTTGGTTTGTGTCTCGGCGGTCTTCTGCCGGCGGCTAATACGTTAATACGCCAGCTGTCCCCGAAGGGAATGGAAAGCAGGGCGTACGGCTTTTCCAACAGCTTTTTGTTTCTTGGAAACATGCTTGGACCAGCCGCAGGAGGACTGATCAGCGCCGCTCTTGGTATGCGCGGTTTGTTTTTAATCAGCGCTGCAATACTGGGGGCTGCTGTCTTTGTCATGTATACAAAAGTGATTCCAAAGCTGGCGCAGCGCACAGAATCATAGAGTGAGGCGAAACGTATGAGAGTGATAGCAGGGGAACTTAAAGGACGAAGGCTGAAAGCTGTGCCGGGAACCGGCACAAGGCCGACGTCAGATAAAGTAAAAGAGGCATTGTTTCATAAGCTGGGCCCCTTTTTTTCTGAGGAGGAAACGGTCCTTGATCTGTTCGCCGGAACCGGGAACCTCGGAATTGAGGCGCTCAGCAGAGGCTGCAGTTCAGCTGTTTTTGTTGACAAAGCCCAGAACGCGGTCAGGACCATCCGGGCCAATATTGACGCTTTTGCGCTTGGTGCCCGGACAGAGGTTTACCGTTCAGAAGCGTCTAAAGCCCTGGATCGTCTTGAGGCCCGGGGGCGGCAGTTCGATTTGATTTTTTTTGATCCTCCTTACGCAGAAGAAAAAGCAGAGCAGCTGGTGAAAAAAGTACTGGACTGCTCTATGCTAAAAGAAGACGGCATGCTTATATGGGAGCATGCCACGGCGAAATCGGCAGCGTTTGACGGACGTCTGTCTGTATTTGCAGAAAAAAATTATGGTGATACCACGCTTACAATATTGCAGCTGACAGGAGGCGCTAAGAATGGCGAATAAAGCAATTTATCCAGGAAGCTTTGACCCGGTCACCAACGGCCATCTGGATATTATCGAACGGGCGTACAATGTATTTGACCATGTGGTAGTGGCAGTACTGCATAACCGGAAAAAAGAACCGTTCTTTTCCATTGACCAGCGGGTGAAGCTGATAGAAGAATCAGTCAAGCATATGCCAGGGGTGGAAGTAGATGCTTTTCACGGACTTTTAGTGGATTATGTGAAAGAAATAAAAGCTGATACGATCGTAAGAGGCCTCCGGGCGGTGTCTGATTTTGAATATGAAATGCAGGCAGCGTCAATAAATAGAAAACTCGAGCCCGGCGTGGAGACATTTTTTATGATGACAAATCACCAGTACTCTTATCTAAGCTCGAGTATTGTAAAAGAAGTAGCGGAATACGGAGCGGATGTATCCGGGCTTGTGCCTGCGCACGTGGAAGATGCGCTCAGAAAACAGTTTGAGAAGAAAAACCGTGGGTAGAAGTGCGATTCATTGCAATTCCCCTTCCATCCTTCGTATGATGAATAATAATTGTTTATAAAGGATGAAGAACATGTATCGCACCGGAAGCAGGAAAATGCGGCGGATTATTACTGCAGCTGTCATAGCAGCTGTGGTGCTTATATTAACCCAGGTGCCTCTCCCGTACTATTATATACAGCCAGGCTCGGCAGCCAGTTTGTCCCCGGTGGTCGAAGTGGAGCAGGAGGCGGAGGAATCCGGCGAAATGTATTTAACGACTGTTTTTCAACAGGGTGCTACACCTGCACTTGCTTTATGGTCAGTATTTTCTCCTTACCGAGAGCTTTCTCCAAAAACCTCCTACCAATTTGAAGATGAAAGTGAGGAGGAGTTTTTTGAACGCCAGCGTCAGGTAATGGAAAGCTCCCAGGAATCTGCAGAAATAGCAGCGTATGAAGCGGCCGGGAAGACTGTCAGTGTAGAGTACCAGGGAGTAAGGGCTTCGGACTTTATCGACGGAATGGATGCGGCAGAAAAGCTGGAGAAGGGCGACCTGATCCAGGCGGTCAATGGCACAGATATCCAGACGCTTGAGGAATTAAACAGTGAGATTGCAAATGTGGAAACAGGAGAAAAAGCAACCATCACTTTCCAGCGTAATAATAAGCAGATGGAGGCGGAGGTTGCAGTGGAATCGTTTCCGGCTTCAACCGGGGAGGAGGAAAACTCCGGTCTTGGAATACTGTACCCCTATACGGAAAGAACTGTTTCGCTTGATCCGGAGGTTACAATCGACGCAGGATCTATCGGAGGACCTTCCGCGGGTCTGATGTTTGCACTTGAAGTATACAATCAGCTCACAGAAGAAGATCTTACAGGCGGCGAGAAAATTGCTGGCACCGGCACTATTGATGAACAGGGTGGTGTCGGCCCGATTGGCGGAATAGATAAAAAAATTGTTGCGGCGGATAAAGAAGATATAGATGTCTTTTTTGCGCCCGCATCAGACATGGCTTCGCCGTCCAATTATGAAATTGCCAGACAGACGGCGGAGAATATTGGGTCAGATATGGAAATCGTACCAGTGGAGACGCTCGACGAAGCTTTAAACTACCTGAAAAACGATTTGAAAGTAGCTGAAAGCAAACCTTAAAAAAGCAGCAGGGGCGGGAGGTCGTAATCCTTCCGCCATTCTTTCTGTCTTTCAGCAGGCGGAAGTAAAAGCGCATAAGCATTATCGGCCCGTTCGCCGATGGCCAGCTGCGGCGTTTTTTTACTGCTCATTTTCGTATAAAGAGGAACGGATATATGTTTTTTTGCCTGGTTTAAATAGAATCTTCCCTGCTCGTTCATGCCCAGAACCCGGATGTGATCAACATTTCGGCCATCAGAGGCGGCAGAGGCTTCATCTTTTGTCAGGCCGGTTAATATATGCACAGCGGTACGCTGAAGGCGTGTCAAAGTATAACGCTTTGTTTTTACGAGGTGCAGCCACTGTTCGAAAGTGGCTGCTTCTTTCATCAGCCTTTTCATGCGGTTATGAAGACCTTCTGACATATCATAGTGGGAAGCGAGCTCTGTATCGGAGGCAGCTACCACCTTGGCCTGCAGAACAGCAAAATAATCCTCCCAAAACCGCAGGCGTGGGAGTCGGGTAAGAATGCGCCTGGAGGCTTCGGGGATAAACGAACTGATGTTCTCCCTGCGCTGAAGCATCTGCCGGAGGGTGGTGGCGCTTGCGATAGACGAGTCCTGTGGAGAAACGTCGTGATAGGAAGCGCCCTTTCGTTTGATGGTGTCGATCCGGAGCTCCGGGTAAGCCTTTGCTGCAGCTTTTGTATAATGGAAGCCGAGAATATTGTTTGGCTGGCTTAAGTCCGGCAGGGAGCCCGGAGCCTCCAAGTCTCTGTAGGCCAGTTCGTTAGCTTTAGCATAGCTGCATCCTCCCTGAATATGAAAGCGGACGCGTTCATCAAAATGGTCCCGGTGCGCGTAAAGAAAATCGACAAGCTTTATAAATGGAGCGGATTCTCCGTGCTCGCTGCCGAAGTTTAAATCGGTAACACCGAGCTCTCTGCAGATGGAAACAGCCCCGGCAGCAAATATGTCAGCATGCTGGCAGGCAAACATATAAGGAAGCTCGATAACAAGATCAGCCCCGCTCGAGATCGCCATTTCAGCCCGTTCTCTTTTAGGGACGAGAGCAGGTTCGCCCCTTTGAAGAAAAGGGCCGCTCATAATACATACGATCACATCGGCCTTACTCTGGACCGCAGCCTGTTTGAGATGATACAGGTGACCGTTATGAAAAGGATTGTATTCGACAACCACTCCTAGAACATTCATTATAAGTCCGCCTTTCACGTAGGGTATTTCGGGAGATATCGCTTTTCACGTTTCTTTATTCATGATACGATGTTTTTCGAGAGTTCAAAAGGGTTTACTGTAAAGAAAAAATGTTGACAAAGAACGTTACGATGGATATAATTACTCTTGTTGTCTGGAGGTGGATCCGATGAAATGGGGTATCCAGCAGTTACTTTCAAAGAAGCACGAACAGGCGTTTAACATTGAAGATGAAGCAGATGTTTCAGAGATGATTGAACGCGATAAAGAGTTAAGGGATATCAGTGCTGTGCATGTGCAGGGCGAAGGGACAATCGTTGAAGAAACCTTTCAAGTACACCTGCGGTTAACAGGAACGATGATACTTCCATGTGCGCGCACGCTCGCGGACGTCCATCATCCGTTTGATGTTGAAATGTTTGAAGCATTTCGGCTGGATGGAATGCCGGCGGACGAAGAAAACATTAATGAACACGAGCCAGAAGATGGTTTTGTCGATCTTCTCCCATATATTAAAGAAAACATTTTCCTTGAAATGCCGTTCAGAGTCTTCGCGAAAGAGGGGGACGGTGAGCCGCTTGCTCCTCAGAGCGGAGATAACTGGCGGGTAATCTCGGAGGATGAATTAATAAAGGAACGGGAGCAGGAAGCTCCTAAAGTTGATCCGAGAATGGCTGATTTATCGAAGTATTTCGATAAAGGCTCCAGCTGATCCAAAATCATTCACTGGTTGAAATAATCTTTATCTTATAAGGAGGTGGGAATCATGGCAGTACCTTTTAGACGTACTTCTAAGACCCGTAAACGTATGCGCAGAGCTCATCATAAAGTAGCAGTACCAGGTATGGTAGAATGTGAACAATGTGGAGAGCAGAAACTATCTCACCGCGTGTGCAGAAATTGCGGTTCTTACAAAGGCGAAACAGTTGTAGAAAAGTAATAAAAAAAGCAGGGAGCCGGAGACGGCGTCCTGCTTTTTTTATATAAGCACTGAGGAATCGGATATTACGACTCAGTATCGGAAAGAGGTGGTTCGGCAGTTAATTCTTCTGCTTTTTGCGGCTGTACCCCTTTTGGATACCATACGTATGGATTTTCACCACGATCTCTGACCGGGTTGTATTCTGCGGGTTCAAAGCCCATTTTCAGCCAGAAATCATCCGAACGCTGACGTGCGTTTGTTTTCACCGGCAGTTCAAAGCTTTTTGCATAGTTGACAAGCTCTTCCCCAAAACCGCGTCCCCGGTAAGGCTCGAGTACTTCGAGTTTCCAAAGCTCAAGATAGTCCTGGGGAGGGTCAAAGAAGCGGTCGTATTTGCCGGTAATTGTATATAAACACATACGTGCAACCAGCCGGTCTCCAAAATAAATGCCGTAAAATGGAGAACGGCTGTCGTTTTCCATAATGTTTTCTTCGAGCTCTTCCTGCATGGAAAGCTCCTGAGCGCCAACTTCTTTAAAGTTTTGAAATTCTTCTAATGTCTTGTAGTTTATGAGTAATGGTACAACTTCTATTCCGCTCATGCGATTGGCCTCCTTCACTAATAACTTCCAACTTCATTATACACGAAAACGTTTTAAATCGAAAAGTGAAAAGTCGGTGTCCCTGATCGTCCAATGCTACTAGTCCGGAGAGTAGAGATATGCTAAAATGCTTGAGACATCTAAAATTCATCAATAATATTGATGTTTAATGTGATAGAGTTAAGAAAATGCGAGCAAACTGGATGAGGGAAAGTGACAAATATGCTACAGCAGATATATGGATGGTTAATGGAAGCAGCTCTGGCCTTTCCGCCGGCTTTTTGGTACATAGCCTATCTGGTCACGGCAAAATTAACGAAAAGAAAAACATACGCCTTCCGGGCTGCCTGTGATTCCACTACATTGTTGTTCATCGCTTCGGTGCACAGATGGTCAAGTGATCTGTGGAACGAATCCTACCTGTGGGTTATTTATTTAGTGATTCTGGCCAGTGCCGTAGTGATATCCATCATTCATTATCATTCCCGGGAGGAGCTGGAATTTTTTCGGGTGCTGAAGGGCATATGGAGATGCAGCTTTTTTATATTTACGGCAGGGTATGTCCTGTTAGCCGGATACTGGGTGTATCTGCAGTTCACGGCATAGAACGGAGCAAGGCATAAAGGATGGTAGTTTGATATGAAAGTGCTGTACGATCAACCAATAGATAACAATCATTTTTTGCATGACTATCAAAAAGGACAACCCAGTGCCAGGCAGCTCTTTCATTACGCTGGAAATACACAGGGGGTGCAGGACCGGCTTCGTTATTTAGACGGCCGGTCTTTTGAACGCCAGCGTTTAAAGCAGCTTCTGCAGAAGTATAATGACAGCCTGCACTACGGGGGAAGGGCGGTTACAGCCCTCGAAAAACTTGAAAACGAAGAAACCGTCATTGTAGCCGGCGGCCAGCAGGCCGGGATGCTTACCGGTCCGTCTATGGTTATATCCAAGGCTGTATCGATAATTAAGCTGGCCGAGCAAGAGCAAAAGAGGCTGGAGCGCCCAGTGCTTCCTTTGTTTTGGATCGCGGGCGAGGACCATGACTGGGAGGAAGTAAACCATGTCAATTTTCCGGTCGAAGGACATCTCGGCAAAACAAGATTTGAGGGTAATTTTCTGCCGAATGTACCTGTCTCGGAACAGCCTTTTGATCCAGAGGAAGCGCAAGCATTTGTGGAAGATGCCTTTTCAAAGCTCCGGGAGACTTCGCTTACAAATGAATTAAGAAACGAAGTGAATGAACTGGTGCGTGGTTCAGCATCCTGGTCCCAGTTTTTCGCAGAAATGATGCGCTGGCTGTTTAAAGATACGGATCTCATTATGATGGACCCGCAGCAGCCGGAATGGAGAGAACTGGGAGCGCCATTGTTTCAAAGCCTGCTCTCTGTACCGGAAAAAATAAATGAAGCTGTTTACCAGGGCTCAGCTGAAAGGGCGGCAGCGGGATACGGAGCTGTCGAAGGCATTAATTTTGACAGCGGCCACCTGTTTTTTCATATAAATCATGTGCGGCACCTGCTTGAATATAAAGGCGGGGCCTGGCGGAGCCGGAGATCAGGAGAAACAATCGAAACGGGGGAATTACTGGAAGAAGCAGTACACGCCCCCTTTCGTTTCAGTACTGATGTAGTCACCCGGCCGCTGATGCAGGAGCAGATGCTTCCGGTTCTTCATTTCGTGGCAGGCCCGGGGGAAATACAGTACTGGTCTCTTTTAAAGCCATTGTTTGAAGCATTGGGTTTGCGGGTGCCAATTGTACAAAAGCGCATGGAAATACATTATGCCACCCGGCAGGTACAGCAGGCAGCTGAAAAAGAACATATTCCCTTCAGGGAGCTGCTGAATTTGCCGGCACTCGAACAAAGGCTTCAGAAGGTGAAACATGCTGCCCTTGAAGTGGATGGCAAAGCCAAAGCGGAACAGGTAATGGAAGAAATGAAAGAAGCGTATGCCGCTCTTGCTGACGCATGGATTCGGCAGTTTCCTTCACAGGAAAGTTTTGCAGAAGAGAACTGGCGGAGGATTGAAAAAGAAGTCCGTTATCTAGGCGACCGGCTGGATGCGGAACAGGAGCGTACCGTTCAGGTTCACGTACGGCGGCTCGAATTGATTATCGGTCAGCTCTACCCGCGCCGGGAGCCGGCGGAACGGCAGGTGAACATTTTGTTTATGCTGAATGAATTCGGCGGCTGTCTTCCATCACAGGTTTTAGCTGGAACAGAGTGGAAAAGCGGCCGGCAGAACATTATATTACTGTAGCATCTTCGTGCTGATTTATACGATATCCGGCTGAAAGCTTCCCGAAATAGCGGGAAGTTTTTTTTGTCAAAAAAATTTTCCGGAAAAAGTGGTACAAAGTGGGGGAATGTGGTAACTTAAATGTATGGAGTGGTGAAAGGTTGGGTCCATATGTTTATGGGAGAATATCAACATAATATGGACGACAAAGGAAGAATTATTATACCATCCCGTTTTCGGGAGAAGTTGGGAGATTCTTTCGTCGTTACCCGTGGTCTGGATGGATGCTTGTTTGTTTATCCGTATGACGAATGGGAACGAATTGAAACCAAATTAAAAGCTTTGCCTTTCACAAAAAAAGACGCAAGGGCATTCACCCGTTTTTTCTTTTCAGGAGCATCTGAATGTGAACTTGATAAGCAGGGACGTTCGATGATTCCTACCACCCTCCGCCAATATGCAGAATTAAAAAAAGAATGTATGATCATCGGGGTAAGCAGCCGAGTAGAAATATGGGATAAACACAAATGGGACGAATATTACGCAGAATCAGAAGAAGTATTTCCGGATATTGCAGAGAACATGGCCGATTTGGATTTTTAAAGCAGCATCAAACACATTTTTGCCGGAGGAATAGAAGTGCCGCCACAATTTGAGCATGAAACCGTATTGAAGGAAGCAGCAGTCCAGGGACTAAACATTCAGCCGCACGGTGTGTATGTTGATTGTACCCTCGGCGGCGGCGGACACAGTGAAGAAATTATGAAACAGCTGTCTGCTGAAGGTTTTTTAATTGCCTTTGACCAGGATGAGGAAGCGATTGAGCATGCCCAGCAGCGGCTTCGCGCTCATGGAGAAAATTTCAGGATCGTACATAGCAATTTCCAGTTTTTAAAGGAAGAACTGCTTGAGCTTCAAGCCGGGCAGGTAAACGGGTTATTATTCGATCTTGGAGTTTCATCGCCGCAGTTTGATCGTCCGGAAAGAGGGTTCAGCTACCGCTACAATGCTCCTCTTGATATGAGAATGGACAGGCACCGGCAGGATCGTACAGCAGCACACATCGTCAATGAAGCACCTTTTCAGGAAATCTGGCAGATTCTTTCGGAATACGGGGAAGAACGTTTTTCAAAGCAGATTGCCAGAAAAATCGAAAAAGCGCGTGAAGACCATCGTATTGAAACGACGGAAGAACTAGTGGAAATCATCAAAAGTGCAATACCTGCACCGGCCAGGAGAAAAGGCGGGCATCCGGCGAAGCGGACTTTTCAGGCTTTGCGAATTGCTGTAAATAATGAACTTGATGTGTTCAAAGAAGCGCTCGACGATGCGCTGACAATGTTAGCGCCGGGCGGAAGATTGTGCGTAATAACATTTCATTCGTTAGAAGACAGAATTTGTAAAAAGTTGTTTAAACAGAAAAGTTCTCCACCTCCGCTTCCGAAGGGACTCCCGGTCGTGCCCGATGAAGCAGAACCAGATTTTAACCTGGTGACAAAGAAACCGATCCTGCCATCAGAAGATGAACTGACGCAAAATCCAAGGGCGGCTTCCGCGAAGCTTCGAATCATCGAAAAACGCGAGGAGGGGAAACAATAATGGAGAATTTGGCACAGCAGATTAAACGCCAGCAGGAAGACAAGCAAATAGTACATAAAAAAGTCCAGTACCATGTTCGTGGTGGTATTACTAAGGGTGAAAAACTGATTATGACGGCCGTCATAATAGGGATTTTAATCGCATCCTTTTTCATCGTTTCGAACTTTGCTACGATACACGCCCAGGACCAGCAAATAGACCAGACTGCCACACAGATTCAGGAACAGCAGCAGGTGAATCAAAACCTTGAGCTGCAGGTGGCTGAACTTAGTTCACCGGAGCGTATCATGGACTACGCGAAAAATGAACTGGGTATGGAGATGAAGGATGAAAATATTCAAGTCGTAAACGGAACAGAACAGAACTGATGCAGAAGGGAGGGGAATCCGTGGAAACGCGGTAGTACTGCTCCCTTCTTGCAAGTTAACCTACGCCCCGTTACATGTAAAAATCCAGGTGGTGAACGTTCTCAGCATGAAGAAATTGAAAAGTACGAAAGTACGGGCGCTTTTATTGGTTATTGCTGTAGCTGTTTTTTTTCTCGTTTTCACCGGCCGCATGGTGTATATCCAGGTAGGGAAATCAGTAGAGGGCAATGACCTTGCAAGTATGGCAGACTCAAGGTATACGTCGACCGAAACCGTTGAGGCAAAACGGGGCACTATTTACGATAAGCAGGGAGAGCCGCTGGCAGAACAGGTGCCTTCCTATTCTGTGTATGCAGTACTTGATGAATCCTACGATGACCATGTGAAAAACCCGGGCAGGGTAGCAAGAGAGCTTGGACCGCTGATCGGAATGGAAGCGGCAGACCTCGAGGACATGCTCGAACGTGACCAGTACCAGGTGGAGCTCGGTTCCGGCAGCAAATACTTAACGCTGTCTGAAAGGGAAGAAATCGAACAGCTTGATCTGGCAGGCATCCATTTTCGAGAGGAGCCGAGCCGCTATTACCCGAACCAGACGTTTGCAAGCCATGTGCTTGGCTACACGAACCGGGACATGTCAGAAGCACAGATGGGACTCGAAGCCGGTTTGAATGAAGAATTAACTGGCGAAGACGGGACAAAAACAGAATCTGAAGAAAACGCTCTTCTTGATGAAGAAGAAACAACAACGAACACAGCCAAAGACGGTGAAGACGTTTATCTGACCCTGGACGGTAATATTCAGAGCGTGCTTGAGCAGTCGATGTCTGAGGTGGAAGAAAGCTACAGCCCGAACAAAATGATGGGTATTGTGGCTGACGCAGACAGCGGGGAAATTCTCGGGATGAGCAACCGGCCGAGCTTCAATCCGAATGAATATGAAGAAATTGAAAACTATACCAACTATGCGGTTTCCGACCAGTTTGAACCCGGGTCGACGATTAAAATGTTTACTCTGGCTGCTGCGATCGACGAAGGAGTATATGAAGGCAAAGATACTTATGAGTCCGGCACCTATGAGGTCTCCGGGGAAACGATCCGGGACCACAACAACGGAGAAGGCTGGGGAGAAATCACGTACAATGAAGGCCTCCGTCGTTCCTCAAACGTAGCATTTATGAGAATAGCTCTGGAAATCCTGCCGGAAGGAGCTTTATTTGATTACCTGGAGAAATTCGGATTCGGACAGGAAACCGGTATTGATCTCCCGAATGAAGCGGACGGGGCGTTAGCAGAAGAAACGCCGTTAAACGTAGGTATAACCGCGTTTGGCCAGGCTTCCACGGTCACCCCTATTCAAATGATTCAGGGCGCTACGGCGATTGCCAATGACGGAGAAATGATG
The DNA here is from genome assembly GCF_056034405.1 of Marinococcus sp. LNHM4E3-1. NCBI lineage: Bacteria > Bacillati > Bacillota > Bacilli > Caryophanales > Bacillaceae > Marinococcus > Marinococcus sp. LNHM4E3-1. The sequence continues at coordinate 26,105 of NZ_JBQLID010000001.1, forward strand.
CAGCCTTACGTCATCGACCGTATTGAAAATCCGAATAACAATGAAACGACGTACCAATCCGAGCCGAAGTCGGCCGGTACGCCGATTAGTAAGAAAGCCGCCCGCCAGACAAGAGAAAAGCTTCAAACCGTTATTGAAGGAGAAAACGGTACAGGCGCTCCTTATCAGATTGACGGTGTGGAAGTTGCAGGGAAAACAGGAACGGCTCAGATCTCTGACCCGGAGGGGGGAGGCTATCTGAGCGGAGAAAACCAGAATATCTTTTCTTTCATCGGCATGGCGCCGGTGGATGACCCGGAAATTATTGTCTACGTTGTCGTGGACCGGCCGGAGCTTGAGCCGACAGAAACAGGCTCCGATGCCGTGAGCGCTATTTTTAATCCGGTGATGCAGCAGAGCCTTTCATACATGAATCTTACGCCTTCAGATGTTGAGGATACAGAAGCCTATGAAGAGTCGGGTATTAAGTTTGAAGACTATACCGGAAAATCAGTGAATAAAGCTGAAAACGCCGCTAAGAATGCGGGGCTGGAGCCAGTGAAAATTGGCAGCGGCAATCAGGTGGAAAGTCAGATTCCTACAAATACGGAACGGCTGATCGTAGGTGAAAAAGTAATTTTCCTCACGAACGGACAAAAAAGTATTCCTGACGTCAGCGGATGGTCCCTGCGGGAAATCCAGCGGCTCGAGGCGCTGCTTGAAATCGATATAGACACCAGTGGCTCCGGCTATGTCAGCTCCCAGTCGGTAGATCCCGGCACAGCCGTCAGTGCTGCCGGCAATATGGAAGTCGAGCTGGTGGCACCGGACGAATTGCAGGACACTCAGGCAGAGCAGGAGGAACCGGAAGAAAATAGCGTGGAAAATGAAAATGGGGAAGAGCGTCCGGAAGAGGCCGAAACAGAGGAATCTGAACCCCAGGAAAATGATACCCAGGAAAGCTCTGGCGAAGAGCAGCCAGAAGAAAGTGAAGCGCCGGTAGAAAATTAATGACGATTGTCCCATGACATGTTTTATCGTTCACATTAGAATGAGTGAGGTGTACGCAGAGAGTGAATATAGTTCTCTGCGTGCATGTTCATTAAAAGACAGCCGGGAAGGACGAAGCATATTTTTTTCTATAATTAGTGGTAAACACTTGCTCCGGATAGAAAAGAGGCACGGAAATGAAATATATAACAGACATCATTCCAAGTATAATGGTGCGGCTTGAGCGCGAAGACAAAGAAATAGAAAGCTTACATATGGATTCCAGGGGAGTGACCCCAAATGGTCTGTTTTTTTGTATTGAAGGAACCCAGGTAGACGGCCATGATTTTGCCGCCGACGCAGTAAGCAACGGAGCGGCGGCTGTGATAGCCGAACGGCACGTGGACGTTGAAGCTCCTGTGTGGATCGTGAAGGATACGCAGAAGGTAATGGCCTACGCAGCGGATCATTTCTACGAACATCCCACAAAGGATGTTCGTATAATCGGTATTACCGGTACAAATGGTAAAACCACCACCAGCCATTTAGTTGAATCTATCCTGCACGAAGAGCAGGCAAAGACAGGCTTAATCGGCACTATGTATGCAAAAATCGGAAATGAATCCGTAAAGACTAATAACACAACGCCTGAATCCCTGGAGCTGCAGCAGCTGTTTGCGGATATGCGCGATAAAGAAGTGAAAAGCTGTGTGATGGAGGTTTCGTCTCACGCACTGCAGATGGGGCGCGTACGGGGCGTCCAGTTCCGTACAGCAGTCTTTACGAACCTTTCACAGGATCATCTGGACTATCATGGATCGATGGAAAGCTACAGGAACGCTAAAAGCCTCCTGTTTTCCCAGCTGGGCAACAGCTTTGCAGGAGAGCTGGGCACTGCGGTTTTAAATGGAGACGACGAAGCCTCCGATTACTTTCAGGCTGTAACGACAGCCCCGGTACTTACTTATGGGATCAGTGACCATAACGACATCTATGCTGAAAACATAAAAACCACCGGCGGCAAAACATCGTTTACGCTGAATACTCCGTGGGGAAGCACGGAGGTGGAGTATCCGCTGCTTGGAAGGTTCAATGTATACAATGCGCTCGCAGCCATTACGGCCTGCATTGCAGAAAACGTTTCTGTCACAAGCATCGTTGACGGTCTAAAAAATGCTCCGGTCGTAAGCGGCAGATTTGAAGCTGTAGAAGCAGGGCAGAAAAGCACCATTGTCGTTGATTACGCCCATACTCCAGGCGGGCTGGAAAATGTAGCTCAAACAGCCTTTGATATGACCGAAGGACGTCTCTACACCGTGGTAGGATGCGGCGGAGACAGAGACAAAGAAAAAAGGCCGAAAATGGCAGCTGCAGCAGAAAAGTTCAGTGATCTGGTGATTCTCACCTCCGACAACCCGCGCTCGGAAGACCCGGTCAAAATATTGGAGCAGATGGAAGCAGGTTTTACTGGGACAAAATACGAAATTATTGAGGACCGCCGGACGGCGATTGAGCGTGCCGTATTTCTTGCAGATGCCGGGGACACAGTACTTGTTGCAGGCAAAGGCCACGAGACGTACCAGATAATAGGGGATCAAACGTTGGAATTCGATGACCGCGAAGTGGCAAAAGAGGCGGTCAGGAAAAAAAATAATAAACAGGCTTAGTGTTTCATACTGAAAGGAGCTCCCTTGATGGGTTTTGCAGCTTTAATAGTAACGATAGTTTCATTTATTCTATGTGCGATTTCAGCACCGGTTCTTATTCCAGCCTTGAAACGGCTGAAATTTGGCCAGAGTATCCGGGAAACGGGGCCGGAATCGCATCAGAAAAAAGGCGGTACGCCAACAATGGGGGGCGTAATGATTATTGCCGGCCTTTTGATTACTGCTCTCATCGTACTGCCGCTTTTTGTCGGCTACACAACGGAAATATGGCTGCTCCTGCTTGTAACAGTAGGCTTCGGAATACTTGGGTTTTTGGACGATTTCATTAAAATTGCCATGAAACGAAATCTCGGTCTTACGAGTATCCAGAAGCTGATTGGTCAGATTGTTATTGCATTTATCTTTTTTATTGTTTTGTATAATGGCACATTTGACACGAGTGTAGCTGTGCCGGGAACGGAATGGTCACTCGAATTCGGATGGGCGTATTTCTTTCTTATCATTGTTATGCTCGTCGGCGCTTCCAATGCGGTGAATTTGACGGACGGCCTGGATGGACTGCTGGCCGGTACGGGAACAATGGCGTTTGCCGCTTATGCCCTGGTTGCTTTTTCGCTCGGGTATATGGACATCGGGCTGTTTGCTTTTGCGGTGGTGGGCAGCCTGCTCGGCTTTTTAATCTTCAATAAATACCCGGCCAAGATTTTCATGGGAGATACGGGCTCCCTGGCGCTCGGGGGCGCAATTGCTGCTGTAGCTATTTTAACGAAAACCGAACTGACGTTGATTGTGATTGGCCTCGTATTTGTTTTGGAGACGCTGAGCGTCATTATTCAGGTGATTTCTTACAAATTAAGAGGGAAAAAAGTATTTAAAATGAGCCCGGTTCATCACCATTTTGAACTGTCAGGCTGGTCGGAGTGGCAGGTCGTTGCTGCTTTTTGGGTGGTAGGAGCCGCCGCCGGACTGTCCGGGGTCGCATTAGAGGTGTTTTTATAATGGATCGCTTAGAAGAATATAAAGGAAAAAAAGTACTTATCGTAGGTTTGGCTAAAAGTGGATTAGCGGCAGCGAAGCTGATGCACCGTTCTGGAGCGGAGGTGACCGTGAATGACGGAACGGAAGCGGAAGAAGGAGACGAAAAGATTCAGGAGCTTGAGAATCTCGGCATTCGGCTGATTACAGGAAGCCATCCGGTCTCCCTGCTCGAAGAATCGTTTTCGGTCATTGTTAAAAATCCGGGTATTCCCTACCACCATCCTTTTATCAAAAAAGCCCTGGAAAAACAATTTAATATTATTACGGAAATTGAGCTTGCCGCAGAACTGTGTGAAGGGACGATGATGGCTATCACCGGCTCGAACGGTAAGACCACCACTACCTCATTGATACAGTCTATTTTCAAAAATGACCACAGAGAAGCCGCTGTAGCTGGTAATATTGGAAATGTGGCATGTGAAGTAGCTCCTCAGATTAAAAAAGACCAGATCATGGTTACAGAGGTTTCGAGCTTTCAGTTGAAAGGGACACGCCAGTTCCGCCCGAAGGTTGGGGTGCTGTTAAACCTCTTCGATGCCCATCTGGATTACCATGGCTCGCGGAACGACTACGAGCACTCAAAAGCAAAGCTTTTTCAAAACATGACCGCAGAAGATACTGCCGTCTACAATTATGATCAAAAAGAGGTAAAACGAATTGCTGAAAGCTCAGACGCCGCACTTGTGCCATTTTCCACAGAGTCTGTCTGCGAAGACGGCGCCTATATTAAGGAAGGCATGTTTTATTATAAAACAGAGCCGGTGATGGCTGTGGAGCGTGCTTCTCTTCCCGGAGCGCATAACAAGGAAAATATGCTGGCAGCGATTGCTGCAGCTAAAGTACTTGGCGCATCCAACAAAGCCATCGATTTGGCATTATCCGACTTCCACGGCATCGAGCACCGGCTTCAATTCAGCGGAATTGTGAACGGGCGCAAAATTTACAACGATTCAAAAGCGACAAACATGCTCTCCACCCAAAAGGCGATCGAAGCTTTTGAAGAGCCGGTGGTGCTTTTGGCCGGAGGACTTGACCGTGGAAACACCTTCGATGATTTGATTGAGTCTTTTCGGAAAATCAAAGCCCTCGTTGCTTACGGCGAGACGCGGGACAAACTGGCGGCATCTGCTCAGGAAGCAGGGGTAAATGAAATCCACCGCACAGAATTTTTGGAAGATGCTGTAGATACAAGCTTTCAGCTTTCTGAAAGCGGGGATGTGCTGCTGCTCTCTCCTGCCTGTGCAAGCTGGGATCAGTTCCGGACGTTTGAAGAACGGGGCCGGAAGTTTATGGAATATGTAGAAAAGTATAAATGATATGGGGTGCAGTTTTGCTACACTCCTGAAGCTACCTTTAAAAGGTGGTTTCAGGAATGGATCGAATGATGCATTCTTTAAAAAGAAAGTATACAAAAACAAACAAAAAATGTAATGGAATCCAGGGAGCCTGAAATAAACAATTGAATAAACAGGAGGGGATCGTATGGGACAAGAGGCGGAATCAGCATGGAACTTCGAAGACTTTGGCAAAGTACTGAAAGATGAACCACTGGCGAAGCATACGACTTGGAAAATCGGTGGGCCGGCGGACTGGCTGGTGGAGCCGACAAGCGTGAAAGAACTGGAAAACGCCATGAAATGGATTCAGGAGGAAAACCTTCCATGGCGTGCCATCGGCCGTGGATCAAATCTGCTGGTGGATGATGAGGGGATTGAAGGCGTAGTAATAAAATTTGGCACGAAGCTTGCCAATATGGAAAACGATAACGGTATAGTCACGGTGGAAGCGGGCTATCCATTAGTCCGGCTCGCTACGATTTTAAGCCGGGACGGATACGGAGGCATGGAGTTTGCCGGGGGCATTCCGGGGAGTGTCGGTGGCGCAGTATTTATGAATGCAGGCGCCCACGGCTCTGACATGTCAAAGGTGTTAATAGAAGCGTTAATTTTATTTCCGGATGGAACAATGGAATGGATTCTTAATGAAGAAATGGGATTTGCTTACCGCACCTCCAGGCTCCAGTCGGATAAAGGGATATGTGTTGCTGCCAGGCTCAAGCTTGAGCAGGGGGAAAAAGACGTCATCTTTAAAGAAATGCAGGAATACAAACAGTACAGAAGAGAGACGCAGCCCTGGGCGCACCCCTGTGCCGGCAGCGTGTTCCGGAATCCTCTGCCTGACCACGCCGGTGAGCTTATAGAAAACCTCGGCTTAAAAGGTCACGTGATCGGCGGGGCGCAGATATCAGAGCTTCATGCAAACTTTATTGTTAACACAGGGGAAGCCAAAGCATCTGATGTGCTGGCATTAATTGAAAAAGCCCGTTCCTCCGTGAAAGAAGCTTACGGCATTGAGCTTGAAACCGAAGTGGAAATTGTAAACAAAAGATCAGCCGACAGCTGATAAGCGGGGAAACAGAGGAGGACTGCGGTGTGAGAAAGCCGAATGATGGCAAACTGGTCTCGCTCGAAGAGCATCACCCCAGTTTAAAGGAGCAGCGCCGGCAAAAATCGCGGCGCCGGCTGTTTATCTATCTGGCTGTATTTTTTGTATTGATCGGACTGGTAATCTATTTTCAATCTCCGTTAAGTCATATCCGCAGTATTGAAGCGAGCGGAGCCCAATTCACAGAAAAACAGGTTATTAAAGAAGAAAGCGGGGCCCAGATCGGAACAAATATCTGGGAAATGGACAGAAGCGTGATTAAAAATAATGTAGAGAAGCTGCCGGAAATTCAAGAAGCAGAGGTGACGAGGTCGTGGCCGGCGACGGTAAACATTGAGGTTACTGAGTATGAAAAAGTTGCTTATACGCAGGTTGAAGGCGCTTATGCCCCGGTGCTTGAGAACGGCTATGAGCTTACAGATAACGTAAGCAGCGAACTTCCGGCAGATGCGCCGCTTCTGCAGAATTTTGAGAAAGAAGAAAGACTTGAAGCGTTCGCAGAGGAACTTGGGAATTTAGGTGAAGGGGTGACCAACCGGATTTCAGAAGTATATTTCGATCCTTCTGAAAATGAGGAGGATAATATCACTCTTTACATGAACGACGGTCTTGAGGTCCGCAGTTCTGTATCTGGATTCTCGGAGTATATGGGCTCGTATCCATCCATTGCAAGAAATATTGATCCCAGCCAAAACGGGGTGCTTTATATGATGAGGGCGCCTTATTTTGAAGCAGCAGAGCCGGAGGAAGGCTCTGGGGAAGAAATGGAAGGCACGCAGGAAATGCCTGAGGAAAGCTTCATTGAAGGAAATGATACTCCTGAAGGGGCAGAAAACGGAACTTCTGATACAGAAGAAAACGATAGCGCCAATGGAACTGACCAATAAAAGAATGAATATTGTTTGAAAATTGCCTTTTCCATTGAAGATAGTTGTTGTAGACTGAAAAGAAGGCGTATTTTTCTTAACCTAAACAAAAATACTGCCGCATATTATTAATGGAAGCGCAACCGGAAAAATTCTGGTGCGTATGGAAATATAAAGCGCAAAACAACTGTAAAACCGAAACGAAAATAGATCTATAAGGGGGTGCCCAACCTTGAACAGTGAAAATTTGTATGTCAGTCTTGATGTCGGCACATCGTCTGTCCGAGCGATTATCGGAGATATGAGTGGTGGTGCCTTGAAAATTATCGGAGTCGGCCGGGCGCCGTCTATCGGCATGAGAAAAGGTGCGATCGTCGATATCGATGAAACGGTTAAAGCGATTAAAGAGGCCGTGGACCAGGCGGAACGAATGGTTGATTTAGAAGTAAAGCAGGTCATTGTAGGAATTAATGGTAATCAGGTGGAAATGCGGGCGTGTAATGGAATAGTGGCCGTATCAAGCACCGATCGTGAAATTCAGGATGAGGATGTAGAAAGAGTAATCGATGCGGCACATGTGATGAGTATTCCTCCCGACAGAGAAATTATTGATATTATTCCAGCCCAGTTTATTGTAGACGGAATGGATGGAATTAAAGATCCGCGCGGCATGCTCGGTACTCGTCTGGAGATGGAAGGCACTATTATTACAGGAGCTAAAACCGCTTTACATAACCTACTACGCTGTGTGGAGCGAGCAGGACTGGAAATTGCAGACATTGTTCTTCAGCCGTTGGCTTCAGGGAGTGTAGCTGTTTCAAAGGACGAGCGTTCTCTTGGAGTAGCCTTAATTGATATTGGCGGCGGCTCGACGACGGTTTCTGTATTCCAGGAAGGCCAGCTGCAGACAATGTCCTTTCTTCCGATTGGCGGCAGTCATATATCAAACGATATTTCTGTCGGTATCAGAACGACCGCTGAAGAGGCCGAGCGCCTGAAGCTCGAGCATGGCCATGCCTTTATTGATGATGCTTCTGATGATTTGTCATTTTCCATTCAGACGCTTGGAAATAATGATCAGAAAAAATTCACGCAGCTCGAACTGGCAGAAATTATTGAACCGAGAATGGAAGAGATTCTTACATTAGTGCAGCAGGAAATCAACCGTATGGGTTATCATGATCTTCCGGGCGGGTATGTATTAACCGGAGGTGCGGTCATGATGCCGGGGACGCTCGAGCTTGCCCAGGACATTTGGAAGCAGCACGTCCGTCTTGCAATGCCGGACTACATCGGCGTACGTGAACCTACGTATACAGCCAGTATTGGCTTGATTGAATTTGCATATAAAAGCATGAAGGTTCATAGTGGAGAGGAGTCCGTTGTAGCAGCGGGCCGCTCTGAGAAGTATGCAGAATCAGACCGCCCGGCTTCAGCAGGAGAAGCTAATTACCGTAATGGTTCAAACACGCGCCAGCAAAACCGGACGAAAGAAAAAGATCCGGAGGAGCCTGGATTTAAAGAGCGTATGCGAAGCGTATTTAAATCTTTCTTTGAATAAGTAACGAAGGATAAAACGACTATATAGGAGGACCACATATGTTGGAATTTGAAATGGATATGGACCAGCTAGCCCAGATTAAAGTCATCGGTGTCGGCGGTGGCGGTTCGAACGCTGTGAACCGTATGATTGAGAACGGTTTACAGGGAGTAGAATTTATTGCGGTAAACACAGACGCCCAGGCGCTGAAATTATCAGAAGCAGAAACAAAGCTTCAATTAGGCGGAAAGCTGACAAGAGGCCTGGGGGCTGGAGCAAACCCCGAAATTGGTAAAAAAGCTGCAGAAGAAAGCAAAGAGCAGCTCGAAGAAGCGCTGACCGGTGCTGATATGGTATTTATTACAGCCGGTATGGGCGGCGGCACAGGCACAGGTGCTGCTCCCGTTATTGCTGAAGTAGCCAAAGAAATTGGGGCACTTACCGTAGGCGTCGTTACACGCCCGTTTACATTTGAAGGTAAAAAGCGTGCGGTGCAGTCCTCCAACGGAATTTCTTCTTTAAAGGAAAAAGTGGATACGCTGATTGTTATTCCAAACGACCGTCTGCTTGAAATTGTGGATAAAAGCACACCGATGCTTGAAGCGTTCCGTGAAGCGGATAATGTTCTTCGCCAGGGCGTCCAGGGCATTAGTGACCTGATCGCGGTACCAGGGCTTATTAACCTTGACTTTGCCGACGTAAAAACGATCATGAGCGAAAAAGGATCTGCGTTGATGGGTATTGGTATATCCACCGGAGAAAACCGTGCTGTGGAAGCGGCGAAAAAAGCCATATCAAGTCCGCTTCTTGAAACGTCCGTGGAGGGCGCTCAGGGCGTGCTGATGAACATTACCGGCGGATCCAACCTGAGCCTGTTTGAAGTGCACGAAGCAGCTGAGATCGTATCTGAAGCGTCGGACACGGATGTTAATATGATCTTTGGCTCGGTTATTAACGAGAACCTGAAAGACGAAATCGTAGTTACAGTAATTGCTACAGGGTTTCAGGATAGTGAGGACCAGCGGAGTGCGCAGGGGACGCGCGGCGGAGGCCGCCAGACTGTTTCCCGTCAGCAGCCGACAAGACAGCAGGCGCCGCAGCAGCCACAACAGCCTGCGCCTCAGCAGGATTGGAAGGAAGAGCCTGTATCTGAAAACGAACCGTCCAGAGATGGACAGGAAGAAGATGAAGGACTCGATATTCCAACGTTCCTGCGCAACCGGCGCCGTCGTTAAGCGCGGGCAGGCGATAGAAGAAAAAAAGCGGGCCGGATACGGCCCGCTTTTCTTCGCTAAGGCTGAGGTAATCTATATGAAGCCGTATAATTGATCAATAAGCAGAAGGGTCGTGATGGCATGCAGCCTGAGCCGTTTCACCTTTTAACAAACGGCATTCTCGAGCTGGAAATGAACAGCAAAGCAGTGGCCGCCGGCTTTACCACAAGAGTAAACGGTTCGGGAAAGCCTCCCTACGAGAGTCGTAACACAGCTTTTCATGTAGGGGAAGACAGGAATATAACGATAAACAACCGTATGATCACTGCCGAACATATCGGGCGGCCCCTTTCTACCTGGACTGCTGAAGAACAGGTGCACGGCAGCCGTATCGTAGAAGTCGGCCGCAATGACGCCGGCAAAGGAAGTGAGCAGAGGGAAACCTCTGTGGCAGAAGCTGACGGCATGATTACCCAATCAAAGGAAGTAACGCTTGTCAGTTTTTATGCTGACTGCGTTCCTCTGTTCTTTTATGCAGAAAACTCCGGGGTTGCAGGGCTCGCCCACGCAGGATGGAAAGGCACTGCAGCTGGCATCGGAGCTGGAATGATACGGGCTTTTGCAAATAAAGGCATCCCGCCTGAACAAATATATGCGGCCATTGGGCCGGCTATATCCGGATCTAATTATGAAGTGGATGAAACAGTTCTCTCAGCGCTTAAGAATCAACAGGATTTTTCCAGCGGAAAGCCGTGGGTCCAAAAGGCAAACGGGCGGTACGCGCTTGATTTAAAAACAGCCAATAAACTCCTGCTTGAACAGGCAGGCCTGCCGCCTGAACGTATTGCTGTCAGCGGTTACTGTACTTATGCTGAAGAAAAACTGTTTTTCTCCCACCGTCGTGAGAACGGGAAAACTGGACGAATGATGAGTTATATCTATATTATATAGACAGGGAGGATGCTGCACTTTGAACACGGTGGAATCCAACTGGAAAGTGATAAAGCGTAACATCAGCCTCGCCTGTGAAACATCCGGCCGGGACCCGGAGGATGTGACATGCATTGCTGTTACAAAGTACGTGTCTCCGGAGCGGGCGGTAGAGGCAGTAGAAGCCGGAATAACCAATTTGGGGGAAAACCGTGTGGAAGGAGCTCTTGAAAAATACGAAGCTGTTTCCGGACGGGCGGATATTCATTTTATCGGCACCCTGCAGTCAAAAAAAGCGAAAAAGATTATCGGCAAGTGTGCATACATTCATTCGCTGGACCGCTGGAGCCTGGCAGAGGAAATCAATAAACGCTCTGGGGAAACAGTCACCGAATGCTTTGTGCAGGTGAATGTCTCCGGGGAAGAGAGCAAAGCAGGGCTTGGGCTTCAGGAAGTGGAGCCGTTTATCGAATCACTGGTGAAACTTCCCGGCCTTCGGATCGTAGGATTAATGACACTCGCTCCATTTGAAGAGGACGCTGAAAAAACCCGCCCGGTTTTTCGGCAGATGAATGAGATGCGCAGGCGTATCCAGGAAAAAAACTGGGCGCATGCTCCCTGCGGTTATTTGTCCATGGGAATGTCCAACGATTATATGGTAGCTGTTGAGGAAGGCGCTACTCATATTCGTCTCGGTACTTCGCTTGTAGGTGAATAAAAGAATCCGGCGTTAAGTAACAAAACAGCTGGTATCTCTGTGTAAAAAGGAGAGGAGAAGATGAGTTTGCGTTCGAAGTTCCGGCGTTTTTTTGAAATGGACGACGATGTGGTCGAACAGGAGGTTCCTCTTTCTGAAGAAGAACAATATGCCCAGTATGAAAACAGGCAGGGGGCAGCGCCGAGCAACGTGGTGAGCCTGCAGAGTGTACAGAAGTCCTCGAAGGTGATGCTTTTAGAGCCGCGCAGCTACGAAGAAGTGCAGGATATCGCCGATCACCTGTGCAGCCGGAAAGCAGTGATCATTAATCTGCAGCGGGTGCCAAAGGAGCAGGGGCGGCGTATCGTTGATTTTTTAAGCGGTACTGTCTATGCCATCGGCGGGGACATTCAGAAGGTTGGCAGCCACATCTTTTTCTGCGCACCTGACAATGTGGATATTTCTGGAGCTATTACAGATATTATGTCCGAACGGGATGAACATTATTAGACAGAAAGGAGAGAGATTATGCAGCTTATAGGTTCTTTGCTGATTAGTTTAATCAGTATTTACCGGATTGTGTTAATTGTATATATTTTCATGTCCTGGTTCCCGAACGCGAGAGAATCTACGATCGGCCAGTTTATCGGTTCGATCTGTGAACCGTATTTGGAGCCATTCCGCCGATTTATTCCGCCGCTCGGCCCGCTTGATATTTCGCCGATTGTGGCAATCATCGTACTCTTTTTTGCAGAATCCGGCATCCGGGCGCTGTTTTTCAATGCCGGGGCGTTGTTCTAATTGAGGTGAATACAACATGAATATGCTCGAACACTTCCGGCCGGAAGAAAGAGCCTGGGTGGAACAGGCATCAGACTGGAAAGAAGCAGTGGAAACAAACTTCGAAAGACGGCTGACCGATTTTCTTGATCCGCGGGAGCGGGATATTTTAGCGTCAGTCATCGGAAAAGATGAAACTGTCCATTATGCTTTTGCCGGGGGAAACGATGATGCTGAGCGAAAGCGGGCGCTGATTTATCCGTTTTACGAACAGCCGGAGCAGGAGGATTTTCAGCTGATATTGTTTGAAATATCCTATCCGCAGAAATTCGCTTCTCTTGAACACAAGGATGTTCTCGGGGCCCTGATGGGCATCGGGTTAAAACGGGAGAAGTTCGGTGATATTCTGGAAGGGGAAGGATGCTTTCAATTCGTAGCAGCTGCCGAAGTCCGCAGCTATATTGAGCTGAACCTTCCCAAAATCGCCAACGTTTCCGTAACGCCGGTGGAAAAACCGTTTTCCGCTATGCTGCCGATAGAAGAGCAGTGGGTGGAACGCGAAACGACGGTTTCTTCGCTTCGGCTTGATACATTTATGGCAGAAGCATACCGGCTTTCAAGAAGCAAAACGCTCCCATTCATAGAAAAAGCGAAGGTGCGCGTGAACTGGAAAAAGGTCGACCAGTCCTCCTATATGCTGCGCCCCGGGGATTATGTTTCGGTACGCGGGCTTGGCCGCTCCAAATTGATGGAGGTGCTCGGACGCACGAAAAAAGATAAGCAGCGGATTGTGTACGGAATTAAAGAGCAGAAAAGAAAGAAATAATTTTTTTTCTTTTGAAGGAAGGAACTGCCTTTTTCGCCGCGAATGCAGTAAAAGGCAGCAGGCTTTCGGGCCGGTATACATACTTGAATTGTAGAAAGGGTGAAAGACTTTGCCTTTAACACCACTGGATATTCATAATAAGGAATTCACAAGAGGTTTCCGGGGATACGACGAAGATGAAGTAAACGATTTTTTAAAGCAGCTCATTAAGGATTTTGAAGATGTGATTCGTGAACGTGACGAGCTGTATGACCGTACAAAAGAGCTCGAAGACCGGATTAATCATTTTTCAAGCATTGAAGAAACGCTGAACAAGTCGATTTATGTAGCCCAGGAATCGGCAGAAGAAGTACGGAAAAATGCCGAGAAGGAAGGGCAGCTGACGGTGAAGGAAGCGGAGAAAAATGCGGACCGGATTATCAACGATGCCCTGAACAAATCCCGCCGGATCGAGCTTGAAATTGAAGAATTGAAAAAGCAGGCTTCTGTTTACCAGACCAAATTTAAAATGCTGCTCGAAGCTCAGATGGAAATGCTTCATTCGGATGAATGGCTGAATCTTTCCGAGGAAGAACCGGCTGAGGCGGACGTTTATGCAGGCGACGGCGAACGTCTTGACTAACACCAGCAACTAGATTATACTTTTGCATTATCATATTCGATAAACGTTGAAGGGGAGCAGGCAGTAATGTACCGGTCTCAGCGATCTGCGGTTGGTGTAAGCGCAGAACCAGGGCATTTTTGTTATCACCCCGGAGTTCCTTAACTGAACAAAGCAGTAAGTTAAGGCGGCTTTGAAAAAGCCGTTATTGCCAATGAAGAGACAGGCAGGGAGCCGTATAGCCTCCTGCGCTCATCAGGGTGGTACCGCGAGTCATTCTCGCCCCTATGCACAGGGGCTCCGAATGGCTCTTTTTGTTGTAAGAAAAAAAGGAGGATGCGGAAATGAGTTACAAAGAATCGCTGTTAATGCCAAAAACCAAATTTCCAATGCGCGGCAATCTACCAAATAAAGAACCGGAACGCCAGAAAATGTGGAACGAGCAGGACATCTATGAGCAGGTGCAGGCCCGCACGGAAGGCCGCCCGCTGTTTGTGCTGCACGACGGACCTCCCTATGCCAACGGGGATATCCATATGGGGCACGCTCTGAATAAAGTACTCAAGGACTTTATCGTCCGCTATAAATCAATGACAGGCTACCATGCGCCGTACGTGCCGGGCTGGGATGTTCACGGGCTTCCGATAGAAACGGCGCTTTCGAAAAACAAAAAAGTCGACCGGAAAAAAATGACGACAGCTGAGTTCCGTGCCGCGTGTGAAGAATATGCGGAAAAACAAATTGACCGGCAGCGGGAGCAGTTTAAACGTCTCGGAGTAAGAGGCGATTGGGAGAACCCATATGTGACGATGCATCATGAATACGAAGCCCAGCAGATTCAGGTATTCGGCGAAATGGCCAAGCGCGGCCATATTTATAAAGGCAAAAAACCGGTCTACTGGTCGCCATCCTCGGAATCGGCCCTGGCAGAAGCAGAGATCGAATACCACGATATGCGCTCTCCGTCGATTTACGTGTCGTTTGCGGTTAAAGACGGCAAGGACGTTCTCGAGGGCGATGAAAAATTTATCATCTGGACGACGACTCCGTGGACGATCCCGGCAAACCTGGCGATCACTGTTCATCCAGAGCTTGACTACGTCGTCGTGAAGGCGAATGGAGAAAAGTATGTCGTAGCCGAAGGACTGCTCGAGGAGCTTGAACAAAAGCTTGAGTGGGACGGCTATGAGATTACAAAGCGCATGAAGGGCAGCGATCTGGAATACGTCATGGCCGAGCACCCTATTTACGGCCGGGATTCCCTCGTCATTCTCGGCGATCACGTAACGCTCGATGCAGGTACCGGCTGCGTGCACACAGCTCCGGGCCACGGGGAGGAAGACTTTGTGGTAGGACAGCAGTACGGTCTGGAAACACTTTGTCCCGTCGACGATAAAGGAGTATTTACCGACGAAGCCCCGGGCTTTGAAGGACTGTTTTACGATAAGGCGAATAAAGCGATTACGGATAACCTCGATCAGCTTGGGGCGCTTTTGCAGCTGAACTTCTTCAGCCACTCTTATCCGCATGACTGGAGAACGAAAAAGCCGGTGATTTACCGGGCGACTGACCAGTGGTTTGCATCGATCGAAAACATCCGGGGCGAGCTTTTAGACGAAATCAGCCAGGTGACATGGACTCCGGCATGGGGAGAAACGCGACTGTACAACATGGTGCGTGACCGGGGCGACTGGTGTATTTCAAGACAGCGTGCCTGGGGCGTGCCAATTCCGGTCTTTTATGCTGAGGACGGCGAAGCGCTTATTAACGATGAGACCATCCAGCACGTAGCCGAGCTGTTCCGCAGCCATGGCTCCAACGTATGGTTTGAGTGGGAGACAGCCGATCTGCTGCCGGAAGGCTTTACGTCGGAACACAGTCCAAACGGCATTTTTACAAGAGAAATGGATATTATGGACGTTTGGTTCGACAGCGGCTCGTCCCATCAGTCAGTGCTTGAGGCATCTCCGCTTCTGCAGCGTCCGGCTGATATGTATCTTGAAGGCTCCGATCAGTACCGCGGCTGGTTTAACTCTTCTCTTACAACAAGTGTTGCGGTTACCGGAAAAGCGCCGTACCGTTCCGTACTGAGCCACGGCTTTACGATGGACGGAGAAGGCAAAAAAATGAGCAAATCGCTTGGTAATACAATTTCGCCAAACGACATCACAAAGCAGCTCGGCGCAGATATTCTAAGGCTCTGGGTGTCGAGCGTCGACTATCAGGCGGATCACCGGCTGTCGGACAACATTTTAAAGCAGATTGCTGAAGCGTACCGCAAGATCCGTAACACGTTCCGGTTCATGCTCGGAAACCTGAGCGATTTTGATCCGGATAAGCACCGGGTTGAGCCGTCGGACTGGAGCGAGCTTGATCAATATATGCATCTGCGCCTGCAGGATTTGGTTGCAAAAATCCGTGCCGGCTATGAAGAATACCAGTTTGTGAACGTTTATCAAACGTTCCACAACTTCTGCACCGTGGATCTGAGTTCATTTTATCTTGATATCGCCAAGGACACCCTCTACGTCGAGCATGAAGACGATGTCCGCCGCCGGGCTGTGCAGACGGTGCTGTATGACACGTTAACAGCTCTTGTACAGATGATCGCACCGATCATTCCGCATACGGCCGAAGAGGTATGGGAATTCATCCCTCAAACAGAAGCTGACAGCGTACAGCTGACGGATATGCCGCAGGCGGACCGTTCGACAGAGGATGAAGAGCTCCGCAGGAAGTGGGATCGTCTCATGGATGTCCGGGACGATGTATTAAAGGCCCTTGAGACAGCGAGAGGAGAAAAAGTGATTGGCAAGTCGCTTGAAGCCTCGGTAGATATCTACGCAGACGGGGAAGTAAAGGATATGCTGCAGAGCGTAACCCGTTTAAAAACGCTATTTATTGTTTCGAAGGCAGAAATTGCCGGTTCAGCGTCAGAGGCCCCGGCGGAGGCAGCGAAGCTCGACGAAGTAAGCGTTGTTGTAGGAGCAGCGGAAGGTGAACGCTGCGAACGCTGCTGGGAAGTGACCGAAACGGTGGGAGAAGACCCGGCGTATCCGGATCTCTGTAGCCGCTGTGCCTCGGTCATGCATCAAAAAGAGAACGTCAGTCAGTCATAGCATGTGAGGAGCCCCTTTCCAGCAGGGGCTCTTTTTTTATGGAACGTAAAGCCCGGAAGGATCGACCCGGGCGCTGTTCGCACCGGCGAATATATGCTAAAATGCTAAGGATGGAACGCATACCGCAAGAGAGGATGAAAGAGTCCGTATGAAAATCATTAAGTGGCATTACCTGCTGGCTGCGCTGATTATTATTTTCGATCAGGTAACCAAATACATAGTAGCTGCCTCCATGCGTATTGGAGAAAGCATTGAAGTGATCCCGTCTTTTTTATATCTGACCTCTCACCGGAACGCAGGAGCGGCCTTTGGTATACTGCAGGGGCAGCGCTGGTTTTTCTTAATTATTACGATCGTCGTGATAGCAGTAGTGGTGTATTACATGCAGCAGTATGGTACGCTCTCATTTACTTTTGGCATCCCGCTGGCCCTCGTTCTTGGAGGAGCTGTTGGAAATTTCATTGACCGTATGCTTTTTGGTGAAGTTGTAGATTTTGTTGATGTCTACTTGTTCGCTTATAATTACCCTATTTTCAACGTTGCAGATGCTGCCCTGACAGTAGGTGTAATCTGGTTGATTATCGGTATGTTTTTAGATGAAAGATCACGAAAGAAGGAAGAAGCACATGAATCCACGAATTATTGACGAAGAAGAACAGGGAACAAGAATCGACCGTTTGATGACAGACGAATTGGAAGAGTCGCGTTCAGTCATTCAGCAATGGGTGAAAGAGGGATGGGTCACAGTCAACGGCGGCCGTGTGAAAAATAATTACAAGCTGCAGGCCGGTGACCGGATCGACGTCACTGTACCTGAAGAAAATCATGAAGAAATGACGCCGGAAGAGATCGATCTTGACATACGCTATGAGGATGACGATGTGGTGGTGATTTACAAACCGAGGGGGATGGTTGTGCATCCGGCACCGGGGCACACCCGCGGAACATTGATGAACGGGCTGCTGCACCGTTATCCGGCATGGCAAAACCACCCCGAAGCCCGGGCAGGGCTGATTCATCGCCTGGATAAGGATACGTCCGGCCTCCTTATAGCAGCCAAGCATCCTGAGGCTTACGAGCAGTTATCCGCTCAGATGAAGGAGCGGAAAATAGAGCGGAAATATAAAGCAATTGTGCACGGAGAGGTGCCGCACGAAACAGGGAAAATTGATATGCCGATCGGCCGTGATCCCCATGACCGTCAGAAAATGGCGGCGGTGCGCGAAAACTCGAAGCCGGCAGTGACTCACTTTCAGGTGCTCCAATGGTGGCACAAATACACATTTGTGGAGTGTGAGCTTGAAACCGGACGGATGCACCAGATCCGTGTGCATTTTGCCGAGATCGGCCATCCGGTGGCCGCTGATCCGAAGTACGGACGCCGAAAGACTCTTTCTCTTCCGGGGCAGGCGCTGCATGCGTACCGGCTCCGCTTTGAGCATCCTGTAAGCGGAAAGTGGATTGAATTGGAGGCGGAGCTGCCGGAGGAGATGCAGGCTGCTATTGATGAACTTAACAAAACTAGTTGACCGCACAATAAAAGACTGTCATACTACGTAATAACGAAAAAAACGAATGCCTTTTTAACACAGTCCCGTGAGGCTGAGAAGAGGTGGTGACTGAGCGCAGAAGTACCCAGGGCGGCGTATGTGTAATACCCGGCCTGCGGAGGAATGTGCCCGGATCCGCAAGCTCTCATCCTTACGGGATGGGGGCTTTTTTTATGAAGTAAAGGAGGATGGTGCAGATGGAACGGGTGCTTTTGGATGAACAGGCAATCCGGAGAGCTCTGACGAGGGTATCGCACGAAATTATTGAACGAAACAAAGGCGTGGAAGACTGTATCCTGGTTGGAATCAAAACGCGGGGCATTTACATTGCCAACCGGCTAGCGGAAAGTATCGAACGGATTGAAGGAAACGCGATTCCGATTGGCGAAGTGGACATTACGATGTACCGCGATGATTTATCCCACAACAATAACAGCCAGGAGCCGGAGCTGCACGGGGCTGTGCTTCCCGGAGAGATTACCGGAAAGACAGTGATTCTGGTGGACGATGTGTTATATACCGGCCGGACCGTGCGTGCAGCCATGGACGCCATGATGGACAGCGGCCGTCCGGCACAAATTCAGCTGGCAGTGCTCGTGGACCGTGGGCACCGGGAGCTTCCCGTTCGACCGGACTACATCGGCAAAAACGTACCGACCTCCCGGGAAGAAATTATCGCTGTCAACATGGCAGAAGAAGACGGCGAAGACCAGGTGAGTATCCATTCTGCGTAAAAAGATTTCTCTTTAATTTGAACCAGTGAGTTCAAAAAGGGACGAGACGAAAGCGTTTCTTCCCTCCATGCCAATATTAATGGAGGTTTATCATGAAAAATAACGAAGATATCCATATCCAGACCCGCCCGGCCCCGGCTACGTGGCTGATTCTGAGCCTGCAGCACCTGTTCGCCATGTTCGGGTCAACAATACTCGTGCCGGCGCTTACAGGACTCAGCCCAGCCGTAGCTCTTGTATCCAGCGGTCTTGGAACACTTGCCTATCTGGCAATCACCAAAGGACAGATACCGGCTTATCTCGGCTCGTCATTCGCATTTATTTTCCCAATCATTGCCGCTTTATCCATTGGCGGCCCAGGCGGCGTTATGCTCGGCTCGCTAGCTGCAGGGCTTGTTTACGGCATTACAGCGCTGGTTATCCGAAAAGCCGGTGTAGGCTGGCTGATGAACATTCTGCCGCCGGTAGTAGTCGGCCCGGTCATTATGGTCATCGGCCTTGGCCTTGCGACGACAGCAATCGAAATGTCGATGAACTACAACGCAGACACCGGAAA
This sequence comes from Marinococcus sp. LNHM4E3-1, assembly GCF_056034405.1. Classification (NCBI taxonomy): domain Bacteria; kingdom Bacillati; phylum Bacillota; class Bacilli; order Caryophanales; family Bacillaceae; genus Marinococcus; species Marinococcus sp. LNHM4E3-1. The sequence continues at coordinate 45,637 of NZ_JBQLID010000001.1, forward strand.
CTACAATGAACCGATGCGCCATATGAGCGTAGCCGCCGTAACACTTGCAATTGTCATTGTCGCTTCGGTATTCTTCCGGGGATTTTTCCGGATCATTCCCGTGCTGTTTGGCATTATAGGCGGCTACTTGACGGCGCTTGCTGCTGGAATGGTAAATACAGGCGCCATCGGAGAGGCTGCCTGGATTCAGGTGCCGGATTTCTCCGTGCCGTTTGCCACGTACAGCCCGGATTGGAGCTGGAGCGTTATCGCGATCATGGCACCGATTGCGCTGGTGACCATTGCTGAACATATCGGCGACCAGCTCGTATTAAGCAAGGTAGCGGAAAAAAACTTCCTCAAGTCCCCGGGGCTTCACCGTTCCATCATGGGCGACGGGGTGGCAACCATGTTTGCCGCCGTGCTTGGGGGACCGCCGAACACGACCTACGGGGAAAATATCGGAGTGCTTGCCATCACCCGCGTATTCAGTGTGTACGTGATCGGCGGGGCCGCCGTGCTTGCCATCAGCTTTGGATTTATCGGAAAGGTGGAGGCCTTTATCGCAAGCATCCCCGGAGCCGTAATGGGAGGCGTTTCGATCCTGCTGTTTGGTATCATCGCCTCGAACGGCCTGCGAATGCTGATTGATAACAACATTGATCTCGGCATTAAGCGGAACCTGATTATCAGCTCCGTCATTCTGGTGACCGGGATCGGAGGAGCGTTCATCGAAATCGGGGAATACTTTGAAATATCAAGCATGGCGCTTGCTACCGTGATCGGGATGGTGCTGCACGCAGTGCTGCCGGGAAAGGAAGATTCCTACGGCAACCGGTCGATTTTTGAATCCGTAAGTACATCTACCTCAAAAAATAAGGCAGCTTGATCATCCTTTAAGGAAGTACAGAGAGACATCCAAGGTTGAACGGCATGAAAACACTTCCGTCAGCAGACTATCCTGCGCGGGGCGTTTCTTCATACCCGTACACCTGGAGTCTTTCCGACTCCGGGTTTTTTATATAGGATCGAGGCGCTTAAAAAGGAGCGGAAACGATGATGAATATGAAATCTTCAAAAACAGCAGCAGTCCAGCACGTGCTGACGATGGAGGAATGGGATGTGCGGCAGATCCATGAGCTGCTGGCGAGAGCGAATGCATTTGCAGACACGGAGCGGGAACGGAAAAGCCTTCCGTTGTACGCAGCGAACTTATTTTTTGAGCCCAGCACCCGGACCAAGCTCAGCTTTGAAGCGGCCGAACAGAACCTCGGTCTCGGAATTCTTCACTTTGATGCTGCCACCTCAAGCGTAAAAAAGGGAGAGAGTCTGTACGATACGGTGCGCACAATCGAAAGCATTGGGGCTGACGTGGTCGTTATCCGTCACGAGCAGGAACGGTACTTTGATGAACTGCGGGACTCTATCAGCATCCCCATTATTAATGGAGGGGACGGCTGTGGGCACCACCCGACCCAGTCGTTTCTGGATTTAATGACGATTCAGCAGGAATTTGGACGGTTTGCCGGCGTGAAGGTTGTCATTGCCGGCGATATCCGGCACAGCCGGGTTGCCCGTTCAAACGTGGAGGTATTGGAGCGTCTTGGAGCGAAGGTATATGTATCGGGACCAAAAGAATGGATGGATGAAGCCATGAGCAGCCGCTTTATACCAATGGATGAAGCGGTGGAGGTGGCGGACGTTATGATGATGCTCCGCATTCAGCATGAACGGCATACGGTCCAGCTGATAGCCGGACCGAACGATTATCACGAAGCATACGGGCTCACCATAGAGCGTGCGCAGCGCATGAACAATAAAAGCATTATTATGCACCCGGCCCCGATCAACCGGGGAGTGGAGATCGCGGACGAGCTCGTGGAGGGCGGCCGCTCAAGAATATTCAAGCAGATGACAAACGGTGTTTTTATCCGGATGGCTGTGCTTGACCATGTATTAAGACAGGCTAAAGGAGGAGATTGGAAATGAACGGATGGATTATCAATGCGCAGGTGTTCACCTCCGGGGAAACCATCGAACCACAGGATGTACTGATTGAAAATGGACGTATCCAGGAAATCGGCAGGGCGCCGGAGGAGGCTGAAGTAGTACTCGATGCGAAAGGAAGGCTGCTCAGTCCGGGCCTGGTTGACGTGCATGTGCATCTTCGTGAGCCGGGAGGCGAGCACAAAGAAACGATTTATTCAGGTACAAAGGCGGCAGCGAAGGGCGGATTCACTACCGTTTGTCCAATGCCGAACACGTACCCGGTGCCAGACTCCGCAGGAAAGCTTGATCTGCTGTATGAGCGTATCGAAGCCACGGCTGTGGTACGTGTCCTTCCCTACGCCTCCATCACAGAAAAACAGCAGGGGGCCGAACGTACGAACATGAAAGCTCTGAAAGAGCATGGGGCCTTTGCTTTTACAGATGACGGAGTGGGTGTGCAGGATGCCTCTGTCATGTACGAAGCCATGCAGGACGCCGCAGCGCTCGATATGCCGGTGGTGGCGCACTGTGAAGAAAATACGCTCGTGTACGGCGGCAGCGTGCACGCCGGGAGGTTTGCGGAAAAAAACGGACTCAAGGGCATACCGGCGGTAGCTGAATCCGTTCATATCGCCCGTGACATTCTGCTTGCTGAAGCGGCCGGCTGCCACTATCACGTATGTCACGTGAGCACGAAGGAATCTGTGCGGCTGATCCGCGATGCAAAACGTGCCGGCATCCATGTAACAGCCGAAGTCACACCGCATCATCTGCTGCTAAGCGAAGACGACATTCCGGAGGTGGATACGAACTATAAAATGAACCCGCCTCTTCGCTCCCGCGGCGACCGGCAGGCGCTGCTTGAAGCCTGGCTCGACGGGACCATTGATTTTATAGCGACCGACCACGCCCCTCACGCTGCAGAAGAAAAGGCACGGCCGATAAGCGAAGCTCCGTTTGGCATTACAGGGTTTGAAACGGCCTTTCCGCTTTTATATAACGAACTGGTATTAAACGGAGTATGTACTCTGGAATATCTGCTCGCATCAATGACAGGGCGTCCGGCCAAAGTGTTCGGACTCGCTGCCGGCACGCTTGCCGCAGGTGCTGCTGCAGACCTGACGCTCATAGACCTGGAGCACGAGGAAACGGTCGATCCTGCTCAATTTGTGTCAAAAGGAAAAAACACACCATTTACCGGCTGGAAGCTGAAGGGCTGGCCAGTTCTCACGATCGTAGACGGAAAGACAGTGTATGAAAAGGAAGAGGTGCAGCAATGAAGCGGAAATTAATACTGGAAAATGGAGCAGTTTTTCACGGAGAGGGCATTGGAAGCGAACGGGAAACTGTAGGGGAAGTCGTATTTAACACCGGGATGACCGGTTATCAGGAAATTTTATCCGACCCGTCCTACTGCGATCAGCTGGTGACACTGACGTACCCGCTGATCGGCAACTACGGTATTAACCGGGATGACTTCGAAACGATGCATCCCTCTGCCGGCGGACTGATCGTCAAGGAAGCAGCTTCGCACCCGAGTAATTTCCGAAGCATCGGCACGCTCAGCGAATGGCTTTACGAAAAGGATATTCCCGGCCTGTGCGGCATTGATACACGCCGCCTGACGAAAATGATCCGGACCGCCGGTACACTGCGCGGCAGACTGTGCGCAGAAGAAGCGGAAGAAGAGGAAATCGTCCGGGAGCTGCAGCAGTGGATTGACCCTCGGGATCAGGTGTCCCGGGTCAGTACGAAAAATGCCTATCATGCACCCGGCAACGGCAAACGGGTGGTTCTGATGGATTACGGGGCTAAACACGGCATCACCCGGAATCTGCTCAGCCGCGGCTGCGATGTGTTTGTGCTCCCATACAACGCCACGGCGAAAGAAGTGCTTGCCCTGAACCCGGACGGAGTAATGCTCAGTAACGGCCCCGGAGATCCTGAAGACGTGCCGGAGGCCGTGGAGACGCTCCGTAACCTGATCGGGGAAGTACCGGTGTTTGGGATATGTCTCGGACATCAGCTGCTGAGTCTCGCCTGCGGGGCCACCTCGTCCAAGCTTAAATTCGGCCACCGCGGAGGCAACCATCCGGTAAAGCAGGTAAAAACCGGGCGGGTGGATATAACTTCCCAGAACCATGGCTATACGGTGGACCGGGATTCGCTGATGGGAACGGACCTGATCCTGACGCATGTCAACGTCAACGATGGCACAGTTGAAGGCGTCGAACACCGGGAATATCCGGCATTCAGCGTTCAGTACCATCCGGAAGCATGCCCGGGACCGAGCGATGCCAACGACCTGTTCGACCAGTTTGTCCGTCTAATGAACCGTTACGAAAAAGTACCTACTCGAATGTAAAAGGGGAGTCACCATGCCAAAACGTACAGATATTCAAAAAATATTAGTGATTGGCTCCGGCCCTATAGTAATCGGCCAGGCGGCGGAGTTTGACTATGCCGGCACCCAGGCGTGCCAGGCGTTAAAGGAAGAAGGATACGAGGTCATTCTAATTAATTCCAACCCGGCAACCATCATGACGGATACCAACATTGCCGATCAGGTGTACATGGAGCCGCTCACCCTCGAGTTTGTCGACCGGGTAATCCGTAAAGAACGGCCCGACGCCATTCTGCCGACCCTTGGTGGTCAGACCGGCCTGAATATGGCGATGGAGCTGCACCGCCACGGGCTGCTCGAGCGGTATGATATTTCCCTTCTTGGCACCGAGCTGTCTGCCATTGAGCAGGCAGAGGACCGGGAGTCCTTCCGGAACCTGATGTATGAGCTGAACGAGCCGGTGCCGGAAAGCACCATCGTGCACAACCTGCAGGAGGCAGAAGCCTTTGTGGAGGAAATCGGCTATCCGGTCATCGTCCGGCCGGCCTATACGCTCGGCGGTACCGGCGGCGGCCTGGTGGACAATCATGATGAGCTGGTGGAAATCGTCGGCTCCGGGCTCAAATACAGCCCGGTAACCCAGTGCCTGCTTGAAAAAAGCATTGCCGGATTTAAAGAGCTTGAATACGAAGTAATGCGCGACAGCTCCGGGCAGGCAATTGTTGTCTGTAACATGGAAAATATTGACGCAGTCGGTGTTCATACCGGGGATTCGATCGTAACCGCCCCGAGTCAGACACTTGCCGACCGGGAGTACCATATGCTCCGCGACTCGTCTTTGAAAATCATCCGGGCGCTTGAAATTGAAGGCGGCTGCAACGTGCAGTTTGCGCTGTCCCCGGACAGCTTTGAATACTATATCATTGAGGTTAACCCGAGGGTGAGCCGTTCGTCGGCACTTGCGTCCAAAGCCACCGGCTACCCGATCGCCAAGCTTGCAGCCAAAATTGCCTCGGGATATAAGCTCGATGAACTGAAGAACCCGATCACTGGTACGACGTATGCGAGCTTTGAGCCAGCCCTTGACTATGTGGTAACAAAAATCCCGCGCTGGCCGTTTGACAAATTTGAAGCAGCGAACCGCCGGCTCGGTACGCAGATGAAAGCGACCGGAGAAGTGATGGCCATCGGACGCTCATTTGAGGAGTCCATTTTGAAAGGCATCCGGTCACTGGAACTTGGACGTGCTTTTCTGACGCATCCGGATTACGCAGAGGCATCCGAGGAAAAACTGATAGATAAACTTATTCGCGCGGACGATGAGCGGCTGTTTTACATCGGGGAAGCGCTGAAGCGCGGGTACTCGCTCGAACAGCTGCACACATGGACAAAAATTGATTTGTTTTTCCTTGAAAAATTCGCCGGTATTGTCAAGGTTGCGGAAATGGCACGCTCCTATCCAAATGATGAAGAAATACTGCGGATGGCAAAGACAACCGGCATGGCTGACGAAACACTTGCGGCCTACTGGAATACGACAGAGAAACAGGTGCGCAGCCAGCGCCTCGAGCTGGGTATTACGCCGGTGTATAAAATGGTCGACACGTGTGCGGCGGAATTTGAGTCCGAAACGCCGTATTACTATTCCTCCTATGAAGAAGAAAACGAAAGCAGCAAAACCTGGCGTCCGTCTGTCGTCGTCCTCGGTTCCGGCCCGATACGGATCGGGCAGGGAGTTGAATTTGACTACGCGACGGTGCATACCGTCTGGGCGCTGCAGGAAGCGGGATACGAGGCGATTATTATCAACAACAATCCGGAAACGGTGTCGACAGACTTCAGCGTGTCAGACAAGCTGTACTTTGAGCCGCTTACAGTGGAAGATGTAATGCACGTAGTCGATGTAGAACAGCCGGAGGGCGTCATCGTTCAATTCGGCGGTCAGACCGCCATTAACCTGGCGGATGGTCTCGCTGAGCACGGCGTGAAGATTCTTGGCACTACACTTGAGGACATGGACCGGGCAGAGGACCGGGATAAATTTGAAGCGGCGCTGCAGTCGTTGAAAATTCCTCAGCCGCTCGGCCGTACAGCGGTCAGCACCGAAGAGGCACGGGTGGTGGCTGCTGATATCGGCTATCCGGTTCTTGTCCGCCCGTCGTATGTCCTTGGCGGACGGGCGATGGAGATCGTCGGCAGTGAAAAAGAACTGCTTAATTACATGGAGCGGGCCGTACGCGTCAACCGCAAGCACCCGGTGCTGATCGATCGTTATATGGTCGGAAAAGAAGTGGAGGTCGACGCGATTTCAGACGGAGAGACGGTGCTTATTCCGGGGATCATGGAGCACATTGAACGCGCCGGCGTGCATTCGGGCGATTCGATTGCAGTCTATCCATCGCAGACGCTCTCAGAGCAGACGAAGCAAACACTTGCCGAGCGGACGATCGCTATCGGAAAAGGGCTGAACATCAAAGGACTGCTGAACATTCAGTTCGTTATACACGAAGATGAAGTGTATGTGCTTGAAGTGAACCCGCGGGCAAGCCGCACCCTGCCGTTTTTAAGTAAAATTACCGGATGTCCGATTGCAAAGCTTGCCACCCGGGTCATGGTCGGTGAAAGCCTTGCTGCCCTTGGGTACGAAAGCGGTCTGCTTCCGGAAGCGGAAGGCGTTTCGGTCAAGGTGCCGGTCTTTTCCTTCGCCAAGCTCCGCCAGGTGGAAATATCTCTCGGCCCGGAAATGAAATCGACCGGTGAAGTGATGGGCCGGGATCAGACGCTCGAGAAAGCATTGTATAAGGGTCTGATCGCTTCCGGGATGAAAATTCCAAATCACGGCACCGTGCTGTTTACTATTGCCGATGAATGGAAAAAGGAGGCGCTTGCGCTTGCCAGAAGGTTTCATGCGATCGGCTATACGATTACAGCGACCCAGGGAACCGCTGCGTGGCTGAACAAGGAAGGCATTCCGGCTTCCTCGGTCGCAAAGGTGGAAGAAGAATCGCCAAACATTCTGGACTTTATCCGGGAAGGCAAAGCCCAGTTTGTCATTAACACGATGGAAAAACAGAAAAAAGCGGCGGCGGACGGCTTCCGGATCCGGCGGGAAGCGGTGGAAAATGAAGTAGTATGTCTCACATCCCTCGACACGGCCGGAGCCTTGTTGAAGGTGCTTGAGATGATTACCTTTTCCACAGAAGCCATGCCTGCGATGAAAGAAGATCGTACAAACGAGGTGATGGCGTGATTCAAAAAGAATGGATGAGCGTCGTTTCCATCGACGAAATCGCAGCGTCGATTTTTGAAGTTGTGCTCGAAGGTGATATGCCGGGGCGTATCCAGGCACCGGGACAATTTGTGCATGTGAAAACGTCCCCGCATGTCGCTCCGCTTCTGCGCCGTCCGGTCAGTATTAGTGAATACTGGCCTAACCAGCGGCGGATGGCGCTTGTTTTCCGGGCCGAAGGGGAAGGTACAAGCCGGATGGCGGCCTGGCGTGAAGGCGACGAAGTGGATGTGCTCGGGCCGCTCGGCAACGGGTTTGATACGAGTGACGTGGGCGAAGGAGAAAAGGCGCTGATTGTCGGGGGCGGCGTCGGCGTTCCGCCGCTGCTCGGTCTAGCTAAACAGCTGACTGGTCAGGGCGTCCGGGTGCAGACCGTGCTCGGCTTTGCCGATGAATCCAGTGCGTTTTTCCGGGATAGGTTCGGCGCGCTCGGGGACTGCTTTGTGAGTACCATTGACGGAAGTATAGGGGAGGCCGGCTTTGTCACAGATGTGATTGACCGCCAGGGGCTTTCCTACGATGCTATTTACGCCTGTGGCCCGCTGCCAATGCTTCGTGCGCTCGACAGCTCCTATGCGACCGCAAAAGGGAAGCTTTCCCTTGAGGAACGTATGGGCTGCGGCATCGGCGCCTGTTTTGCCTGTGTGTGTCACACTACAGACGACCCTGATGGGACAAGCTACCGGAAGGTTTGCAGCGACGGGCCGGTCTTCCCGTGGGGAGAGGTGGTGCTGTCATGAAACTGCATGTAAGCCTGCCCGGGCTTGAAATGAAAAACCCGGTTATGCCGGCAAGCGGATGCTTTGGCTTTGGAAAAGAATTTTCCCAGCTGTATGATCTCAATGACCTCGGAGCCATTGCGATTAAAGCGACCACCGAAGAAGCGCGGTTCGGTAATGAAACACCGCGGGTGGCAGAAACAGAAGCAGGCATGCTGAACGCTATTGGTCTGCAGAACCCGGGGCTTAAAGGAGTAACGGAACACGAGCTGCCGTGGCTCCAGCAGTTGGATACACCGGTGCTTGCAAATGTTGCGGGAACAAAAATGGAGGACTACGAAGCGGTGGCGGCCGGATTGTCGGAATCCGGTATGGTGGCAGCGCTGGAGCTCAATATCTCCTGTCCGAATGTGAAAGAAGGCGGCATTACGTTTGGCACCGATCCGAAGCTTGCAGCAGAGCTGACGAAAAGGGTGAAGCACGTGTCTGATGTGCCGGTTTATGTCAAGCTGTCGCCCAACGTGACGGATATTACCGAAATTGCCAAAGCGGTGGAGCATGCCGGCGCGGACGGTTTGTCGCTGATTAACACATTATCGGGGATGAAAATTGATCCGGTGACGCGCAAGCCGCTGCTCGCTAATGAAATCGGAGGCCTTTCGGGTCCGGCCATTAAGCCGGTAGCCATCCGGATGGTATATCAGGTGCGGCAGGTAACAGAACTGCCTATTATCGGCATGGGAGGCATTATGGGCATGGAGGACGTGCTGGAGTTTATGATGGCTGGAGCTGATGCGGTCGCTGTCGGAACAGCAAACATCAGCAACCCGTTTGCCTGCCCGGAAATCATTCAGGAGCTGACAGACTGGGCCGGCTCTGAGACGGCTGCGGACTGGGCCGGCTGGAAGCGGGGCGGGGTGAAAGCATGAAGGACCGTCCCCTGATCATTGCCATGGACGTGCCGGATAAACCGGAGGCGGATGCTCTGCTCGCTTCATTCGGACAGAAATCACTGTTTTTAAAAGTCGGCATGGAATTATTTTATAAAGAAGGCCCAGCGCTTGTGGAAGAATGGAAAGCAAAAGGACACCGGGTATTTCTTGACTTGAAGCTGCATGATATACCCAATACGGTCCAGCGGGCAGCCGCTCAGCTTGCCCGGCTGCAGGTAGATCTTGTCACGGTTCATGCTGCTGGCGGAGGCCGGATGATGGCGGGTGCTGTAGAAGGCCTGGAGCAGGGCACCCGGTCCGGGCAGAAGAGACCTGCCTGCATAGCGGTCACTCAGCTGACGAGCACCTCTGAAACGATGCTGAAGGAGGAGCTTGGCATACCACTTTCGATGAATCAAGCAGTGGCGGCTTACGCGGATCTTGCCGAACGGTCGGGGCAGGACGGCGTTGTCTGCGCTGCCGGGGAGGTGCCGCTCATTAAAAGCACCCGCAGCCGCTCTTTTATTACCGTGACCCCGGGAATTCGCGGGGCAGGTGAGGAGGCGGGGGACCAGGCCCGGGTAGTGACACCGCAGGCCGCCGCAGATTTTGGCAGTGACGCGATCGTCGTCGGACGCAGCATTACAAAAGCTGCTGATCCGGCTTCGGCTTACGAACAAATGGAACAGGAATGGAGAATGCCCAATGCAGAATGAAGAACTTCTCAGCAGGGATCTGCTGACCATTGAAGCAGTGACACTGCGCCCGGATGAACCGTTTACCTGGTCTTCCGGTATACGCTCCCCGATTTACTGCGACAATCGGCTGACGCTTTCTTATCCGGACGTACGGACCCGGGTGGCAGAAGGATTGGCGGAGCTTATCCGGAGCAATTACCCGGATGCTACGATCGTTGCCGGCACCGCCACGGCCGGGATAGCTCATGCGGCGCTTGCAGCAGACAGGCTCGGCCTGCCGATGTGCTACGTGCGCGGTTCCTCCAAATCCCATGGTAAAGGCAATCAGATTGAAGGCCGGGTCACTCCGGAGGATAAAGTCGTAATTGTTGAGGATTTAATCTCCACAGGTCAAAGCATGATCGCGGTCCAGCAGGCTCTTCTGGACGCAGGATCCGACGTACTCGGAGCGGCTGCGATTTTCACGTATGAGCTGGAGGAAGCCGGAAGGCAGCTTAAAGAAGCGCGGCTGCCGGTGAAAACACTAACTAATTACTCCGCCCTGATTCAGATTGCTGCTGAGGAAGGCTACGTGCAGGAAAACGATATCGAACGTCTGCAGGAATGGAAACAGGCCCCGGCTTCCTGGGCGTAAATACGAATTAAAAAGCTCCCTCCGGACAGCTGGGCTGTGTCGGAGGGAGCTTTTTTATTTTGCAGCGGTCTGGGCTTTGGCCCGGTTTTTCATTTCAAGGACAAGGCTTTCCTCCGGAGTGACAAACAGGGTGGACTGCTGATCGTAGGTCACAAACCCGGGCTTGGCGCCGTTTGGTTTTCGTACGTGGCGGATCAGGGTGTGGTCGACCGGCACCGAGGACGAAGAGCGCGCTTTGGAGAAATAGGCGGCAAGGACAGCCGCTTCCTTTAACGTTTCCTCGTCTACGTCTGTGGAGCGGATCACCACATGGGATCCGGGGATATCTTTCGTGTGCAGCCAGGTGTCTCCGGCGTTTGCCACCCGGTTAGTGACGTATTCGTTCTGGCGGTTGTTTTTTCCGACAAGCAGAAGTGTGCCGGACGAGGAAACGTACTGCTCAACCTGCGGTTTCGTGCTTTTTTTCTGCTTTTTCTTTTGAACACGCTTTTTCAGATAGCCGCCGTCCGACAATTCTTCACGTATGTCGTCAATGTCGGATGGCGCAGCCGTTTCCACCTGCTGAATCAGCCGGTCGAGGTAATCAATCTCGCGACGGGTCAGCTTAATCTGTTTTTTCGCCTCGGATAGTGAGGTTTTAGCTTTGTTGTAGCGTTTAAAATACCGCTGGGCATTATCTGACGGCGAGAGTTCAGGCTCAAGCTCAATGGTAAGCGTGCCGCCTTCCGGATCGTAGTAATCCGTTACTTCGATTTCGTTTTCACCGCCGCGGAGCTGGTGCATATGGGCGGTTAACAGCTCCCCGTAGTTTTGATAGACGAGCCGGTTTTCGGCCTGCGTAATCGTCTGGCGCAGTTTTTTCAGCTTGCGCTCGTTTTTTTCGCGCTCATTCTGCAGAAAACGTTCGAGATCATGGGCCTGCTGATGCACCCGGTCACGTTCGGCTTTGCCGTTATGGTAGCGGTCGAGCATGGCGCTCACCGAGTCAAAACTTTCCTTCGAACCATTCACATGAGTAAGGTCAATGGCGCTGTAATATTCTTTATTGGCTTCGGTGGTCACAATCTGCGGCTGAAAATTCCCATTATTAACGTCGTTCATGAGCGAAGTAAACGTATCGGCCAGCTTCTGGAGCGAACCGAGACCAGCGCGGTGCGCGGCTTCTTTGGCGCTTTGGGGAGAAATTCCTTCAAATGCCTGCATCAGCTGGCGGTCGAGCTTGCCCTGGTTGGCGTCGAGTGCTCTCAGCACGTCACCGGCTTCAGCTTCGAGGGGGTTCGCCTTATGCTGGGACGGTGGTCCAACATATTCCTGACCGGGAAGAATCGTGCGGACGGTGTTTTGGGCCGGGGAAATATGCTTCATGCTGTCCAGAATATGCGTACGGTCCTCATTAAGAAGCACGACATTACTGTGCTTACCCATAATTTCCATAACCAGGGTCCGTTCCGTAAGATCACCGATTTCATCTTTGTTTTCAATGCGCAGTGAAACGATCCGCTCAAGTCCCTGCTGCGAAACTTCCCGCACGAAACCGCCTTCAAGGTGCTTGCGCAGCAGCATGCAGAACATGGAAGGCTCCTTGGGATTCTGGTACTTTTCGTCTGTCAGATGCATTCTTGACAGGGAAGGGTTCACCGACAGCAGCAGCAGGTGGTTTTTGCGGTTCGCCCGCACTGAAATGACCAGGTCGGTTTTGTAGGGCTGGTGTATTTTTGTGATCCGGCCGTTTTGGAGTGTCTGCTGGACCTCCTGGACAACGGCCTGGGTCATGATTCCGTCAAAGCTCACGTTCGATCATCCTTTACTCGTACAAGCAGGAGAAATTCTTCTGCTGCTTGCGTTCTGTACGGTGGATTATAGCATAATGAAAAGCGCGCCGTCTTGTCTGCTGAATAAACATTGGTTGTGGGCTGAAGAGATATTGTTTACAATATAGAAGTACATAATGTTCGGGCCTCGCCGCGAAGCATCGTTTGTGACGCTTGAAATAATCGTGCTATACTGAAGCAGGAGAACAACTCGTCAGGAACCGCAGAAGAAAACATATATGAACCATTTTTTCAGGCAGCAGCTAGAGGGATGGTCCGACCAGGAGGGGTAGTTTTGAGCATTAAGCTAATCAACATCGGATTTGGAAATATTGTGTCGGCAAATCGGATTATTTCTATCGTCAGCCCGGAGTCAGCACCAATCAAACGGATTATTCAGGAAGCCAGGGACCGTAACATGCTGATTGATGCCACCTACGGCCGAAGGACGAGAGCGGTTATTATTGCAGACAGCGACCATGTTGTGCTTTCTGCGGTTCAGCCGGAGACAGTCGCCCAGCGGCTGCATACAAAAGATGATGATTCATCGGACGAATAAGATTGTGAAATGAGGCGTGTCAACCTATGAAAGATGATAAAGGATTATTGATTGTTCTTTCCGGCCCGGCCGGTGTAGGAAAAGGTACGGTATGCGGAGCGCTGCGCGAAGAGGATACGAATATTGAGTATTCCGTATCCGCTACTACCCGGGCTCCGCGTCCCGGGGAGGAGCACGGAGTAAATTATTTCTTTCATTCGAAGGAAGAGTTTGAAAAAATGATCGAGGAAGGCCGGCTGCTTGAGTGGGCGCAGTATGTAGACAACTACTACGGGACTCCGCTTGATTACGTTCAGGAAACCATTGAACGCGGCAAAGACATTATTCTCGAGATTGAAGTGCAGGGCGCAGAAAAGGTGAAGGAGCGTTACCCGGAAGGCACGTTTATTTTCTTAATGCCCCCAAGTCTTGCCGAGCTCCGCAGCAGGATCGTCGGACGTGGGACGGAAACATCCGAGTTGATTGACAAACGGATGACTGTGGCCAAAAATGAAATTGACATGATGCAGATGTATGACTATGTAGTGGAAAACGATGAAATTGAAAAAGCGGTCTCCCGCATCCGCTCTATTGTCACTGCAGAACACTGCAAGCAGGAACGCCTGATTGAAAAATATAAAGAATTAGCGGAGGTGGAATAATGGCTTCAAACAGAAACGACGAAGGAATGCTGTATCCGTCCATTGACCAGCTGCTCGGTCATATCAATTCCAAATATACGCTAGTATCCGTCTCAGCACGGCGCGCGAGAGACCTCGAAGAAATCGACGGGGCGCTCCCAATGATCGATAATGCAAAATCTGTGAAGGCAGTAGGCATCGCTCTCGAAGAAATCCAGGCAGGCGTGCTCGGCTACCGCCAGGGTGACTACGAAGAACACGACTACGAAGAATAACCGAAAAGGAACGGGCACCAGATAAGAAGAAGCAACCTATGGGATTACGTAGGTTGCTTTTTTTAGCCTGGAAGCGCCTGTTAAAGGAGGACAAAGCTGTGAAAGGCAAAAAAATTGTACTCGGTGTCACAGGAGGAATAGCTGCCTTTAAAGCCGCGGCGCTTGCAAGTAAGCTGTACCAGGCGGGGGCAGAGCTGCGCATTATTATGACGCCGGAAGCCAAAGAGTTTATTACCCCGCTCACATTTCAGGCACTGACACGATCAAGAGTGTACGACGACACGTTTGCAGAAGCCGACCCTTCAGTCGTTTCCCATATTGATGTGGCGGACTGGGCAGACGTATTTATCGTAGCGCCTGCGTCGGCCAACACACTAGGAAAGCTTGCGAACGGACTCGCAGATGATATGCTCACCACCACAATGATGGCGACACTGGCCAACGTATACGTTGCACCGGCGATGAACGTAAACATGTATAATCACCCGAGCTTTCAGCGCAATAAGGAAACGTTAAAGCAGGACGGCTACCGGTTCATTGAACCTGGAGAGGGTTATCTTGCCTGCGGCTGGATTGGCAAAGGCCGGATGGCTGAGCCCGAGGACATTATGCAGTTTGTCCAGGATGCCGAAGATGTCGGCACTCCGCTTGCCGGGAAACGAGTGCTTGTGACTGCCGGTCCGACGCATGAGCATATTGATCCCTTCCGGGTCGTTACCAATCCGTCCAGCGGAAAAATGGGGTTTGCAATCGCTGAGGAAGCAGCCCGGCGGGGAGCAGAAGTGACGCTGGTTGCAGGACCGGTGACGCTCTCCACGCCTGGCGGCGTCCAGACAAGAATCGACGTCGAAAGCGTGGATGATATGCGCGAAGCCGTGCTCACCCACTACGATACGTCGGATGTGGTAATTAAAGCAGCTGCTGTGTCCGATTACCGGCCGGAGACCGTGCATGAAAAAAAGCAGAAGAAAAAGGACGACGGTCTTGAAGTGCCGATGGTGAAAACACCGGATATTCTCCAGGAGCTCGGAGAGAAAAAGAAGCATCAGCTTTTGATCGGCTTCGCTGCAGAATCGGAACGCCTCGAGGAATATGCAGAAAGCAAGCGGCAGCGTAAGAATGCCGATTTAATTGTAGCCAATGAAATCGGTAAAGCGGGTTCGGGCTTTCGGGCCGATGAAAATACTATTACCTTCGTGGATAAAAACGGAGCTGTTTCTTTTCCCACCCAGTCGAAGCACGAGGCAGCGGCAGAAATTATGTCCTGGCTGCAGAAACGAATAGGAGACGCGTAAATATGTACGCCAAGGTAATTGTGGATATAGCGACCGGCCAGACGAACCGGGCTTTTGATTATCAGATTCCGGCTTCACTCGAAATGCTCGCGCGCCCTGGATCGAGAGTGACGGTGCCGTTTGGTGCCCGGAAGATTCAGGGATTTATCTGGCGGATCGAAGACAATACAGAGCTTGCCCGGGTTAAGCCGATTACAGATGTGCTCGATCCTCATCCGGTGCTTACGCAGGAGCTGCTTGAGCTCGGAGAGTATTTGGCTGTGGAAACGGTCTGTTTTTTAATTACGGCCTATCAGTCGATGATTCCGGCAGCCATTCGGGCAAAACCAAAAAAGAAGGTTGAGCTGCTCGTGCCCTCGGAGACACTGCCGCCGGTACTGCAGGCAGTGTTTCAGAAGCAGACGACGATCGACTGGAAGGACCTCCCGGACGAT
Source organism: Marinococcus sp. LNHM4E3-1 (assembly GCF_056034405.1). NCBI lineage: Bacteria > Bacillati > Bacillota > Bacilli > Caryophanales > Bacillaceae > Marinococcus > Marinococcus sp. LNHM4E3-1. Next base: position 61,215 of record NZ_JBQLID010000001.1, read on the forward strand.
AAAGCAGTGATGCAGCACGTGCAGGAAGCTGTCCGTCGTGAACAGATCCGGATCGATTATCAGGTGAAGGACCAGACGAAAAAACAGACGAAGCGGATGCTGCGGCTTCATCCGGAGCACCGGACGCATGCAGCTTCTCTTACGGCGAAAGCGAAAAAACAGCTGGAGCTGTACGACTGGTTTCTTTCGATCGGAGACGAAGAAGTGGCTGTCCCTGCGGCTCAGCTGCTGCATGAGCAGACGGCGAGCCGGGCGGTTATTCAGGGCCTCGTGGAGAAAAACATTCTTATGGAGCGGGACCAGGAGTCGTACCGGGATCCATTTGAAGACCGATCATTTGAAGCCACTCCTCCGCAGGAGCTCACCCCGGACCAGCAGCGGGCACTTGATCCGATTACAGAAAAAACGTCGCGGCATGAGCATCATACGTTTTTGCTGCACGGGGTCACCGGAAGCGGAAAGACAGAAGTGTATCTGCAGGCCATTGACCGTGTGCTGAAGCAGGGACGGGAAGCGATTGTGCTCGTACCGGAAATTTCACTTACCCCGCAAATGGTGGAACGCTTTAAAGGGCGGTTCGGGGACCAGGTGGCGGTAATGCACAGCGCTCTCTCAAGAGGCGAGAGGTACGACGAATGGCGCAGGGTGCATGCCGGAGACGCAAAAGTAGCGGTCGGAGCACGGTCGGCGGTTTTTGCCCCCTTCAAAAATGTCGGCCTGATTATCATTGATGAAGAGCACGAAGGCAGCTACAAGCAGGAGGACCACCCCCGGTATCACGCCCGGGAGGTAGCGATCTGGAGAGGCAGGTATCACGGGGCTCCGGTCGTATTAGGGAGCGCCACGCCGTCGCTGGAATCATATGCCCGTGCCGGTCGGGAGGTTTATCAGCTGCTTGAAATGCCGGAGAGAATCAACCAGAAACAGCTGCCCGCCATCGATGTGGTGGATATGAGGGACGAGCTTCATAAAGGCAACCGCTCCGTATTTTCCGAAACGCTGCTTGAAAAGCTGAAGGACCGACTGGAAAAAGGGGAGCAGAGTATTTTGTTTCTAAACCGGCGAGGCTACTCTTCGTTTGTCATGTGCCGTTCATGCGGCTATACTGCTGAATGCCCGCACTGTGAAATCACGCTCACATACCACCAGACAAAGCATCAGCTGAAGTGCCACTATTGTGGCTATGAAGAAGCGATGCCTGCAACGTGCCCGTCCTGCGAAAGCGAACAGATCCGCTACTTTGGCACAGGCACCCAGAAGGTAGAAGAAGAGCTGACGAAGGTGCTGCCGGAGGCCAGGATTATCCGGATGGATATGGACACTACGACGAAAAAAGGCTCCCACGAACAGATGCTTCGCCGGTTTGGAAACGGAGAGGCGGACATTCTGCTCGGCACCCAGATGATTGCCAAAGGCCTGGACTTCCCTATGATTACGCTGGTTGGTGTACTGGCAGCGGACACGATGCTGCATCTGCCTGATTTTCGGGCGCCGGAGCGGACCTTTCAGCTGCTTACCCAGGTGAGCGGGCGGGCCGGCCGGGACAAGCTGCAGGGCGAAGTAGTGATTCAATCCTACAGCCCAGATCATTACAGCATCCAGTTTGCTAAAAATCATGACTATCCATCGTTCAGCCGGCATGAAATGGGCCAGCGCAAGCGGGGCGGGTATCCGCCGTATTATTATTTAACGATGGTCAATGTTTCTCACGAAGAGATCGGTGTAGCGCTGAAAACCGCTGAAAAAGTGACGAACCGGCTGCGGGAGGAATTATCACCGCAGGCGAAAATTCTCGGACCAACTGTTTCTCCGATTGCAAGGATCAAGGATAGATATCGGTACCAATGCATGATAAAATACAGGGATGAGCCTGAATTAACGAAAATCCTGAATGATATTGCTGTACATTATCAAAAAGAGACAGCTCAGGATAAGCTGTTTATTACGATTGATATGTACCCGCAGTTGTTTCTATAAGGTAAACACCAGCCCCGCTGCCTCGATAGTGACCGACGCACGGGGCTGTGTATTGTGAAAAGAGGGATAAATATGAACATTTTATTTATGGGGACGCCGGACTTTTCGGTCCCGATGCTGCGGCGTCTGCTTGAAGAGGGCTATCCGGTAACGGCGGTGGTCACTCAGCCTGACCGCCCGAAGGGAAGAAAAAAAGAGCTGACCCCGCCGCCGGTCAAAGTTGAAGCCGAAGCTTGGAAGCTTCCTGTGCTGCAGCCGGAAAAGCTGAAAAACGAAGCCTCCTTAAACGAAGTGCTGGCAGAGAAGCCGGATTTAATTATTACAGCGGCGTTCGGCCAGATTCTGCCGAAAAAGCTTCTCGAAGCCCCTTCCATTGCAGCGGTGAATGTGCACGCTTCCCTGCTTCCTGAATACCGCGGCGGCGCCCCGATTCACCAGGCGGTCATCGATGGCCGGGAAAAAACAGGCGTCACGATCATGGACATGGTGGCAAAACTGGACGCCGGTGACATCATCCGGCAGCAGGAAGTACCTATTGAATGGGAGGATACGGTCGGAGATGTGCATGACAAACTGAGCGCCGTCGGAGCAGATCTTTTGATCGAAACGCTGCCAGCAGTAATCGACGGCACGGCGGAACGGACTCCGCAAAATGAAGAGAAAGTAACATTTGCATCCAACATCCAGCGCGGTCAGGAAAGAATCGACTGGAAGCAGAGCGGCCGTTCGATCTATAACCAGATCCGTGGGATGAATCCATGGCCGGTGGCCTATGCAGAAAAAGACGGAAAGTCGATTAAGCTGTGGCGGGCCGAATGGGTGGACGCTTCCGCCAGTGCTGAAACGGGTACTATTACCGATATAACAGATGAATACATTGATGTGGCAGCCGGTGACGGCACGATGGTCCGGTTGTGGGAGATTCAGCCGGCTGGCAAAAAAAGAATGAATACAGCCGAATTTTTGCGGGGAAGCCACGGCTGGTCCAAAGGAGAGAGTTTTAATGAATAAAACGGAGCCTTCCTATTCCCTACGGTATACAGCTGCTTCCCTGCTCGAGCGGGTGGAGACCGGCCAGGCCTTCAGCCACCTGCTGCTTCATCACGAGCTCGCCGGAAAAGCATGGTCGAGAGAGGATGCCGCCCTACTGACCGAAATTGTTTACGGCACCCTCCGCCGCCAGAACACCCTCGACTACGTGCTTGGGGTTTTTGTGAACAAACCGATAACGAAGCTTGACGCCTGGGTACGCGTGCTGCTGCGCATGAGCGTGTATCAGATGCGTTACCTTGACCGGGTGCCGGACCACGCCGTTGTGGATGAGGCGGTAAAAATCGCAAAGCAGCGGGGCAATAAAGGAGTGAGCGGTTTTGTGAACGGAGTGCTCCGCTCCCTGCAGCGCAAAGGATTTCCCGACACAACCGCTATCAAAAACACAGAGGAACGTCTGGCCGTCGACTACAGCCATCCGGCATGGATGTTTCGGGAATGGCAGGCGGCCTACGGGGAAGAAACAGCGCTCCGTATCGCCGAAGCAAATAACGTTACGCCAAAAACGAACGTGCGGGTCGCCTCTGGGGCTGAAGTCGAAGATGTGCAGGAAATGCTCGAACAGGAAGGGATTCAGACAATCCGGGGCATTATTGCAGAGAAAGCATTAATTGTAGAAAAAGGCAATGTTCTCGTTACCGAAACGTATCAGAACGGCTATATAACGGTGCAGGACGAAAGCTCCATGAAAGCCGGTGAAGCACTTATGGTTGAAGAAAATATGGACGTTCTCGACGCCTGCGCTGCCCCGGGCGGAAAATCAACGGACGCTGCCGAACGGACCGGCCCGGGCGGAAGCGTGGCAGCCCATGACCTGAGTGCAAAAAAGCTTGTCCAGATTGAAGAACAGGCGGCAAGACTTGGGCTTGAAAATATTGAAACCGCCGCCGGGGATGCACGTCAATTGACAACTACTTTTCCGGCGCGTACATTTGACCGGGTGCTCGTCGATGCACCGTGCAGCGGACTTGGCGTTATCCGGAAAAAGCCCGAGCAGAAATGGGCCAAAAAAGCAGAGGATTTTGAACGCCTGCCGGAGATACAGCACGAAATATTGAATGAAGCTGTAAGTATGTTACGATTTAATGGAAGGATTGTGTACAGCACATGTACAATTCGTCCAGAGGAGAACGAACAGGTGTGGGAAGCATTTTTGCACCGGCATCCAGAACTATCACCAGACCATGAACTGACCGACAAACTAAAACTTTCAGAAATAGAGCATTTTTCCAGCGAATACGGATGGTGCACGATTCTTCCCCACGAATACGGCACAGACGGATTTTTCATTGCCGCGGCGGTAAAAAATAATCAGGAAGAAACGGAAGGAGCATAAGCATGCAGATTTTAAAAAAGGAGGCGCCTGCCCCGCAAACGGACAGCCCCTCCATGTACAGCTTGGAATACGAGGAACTTCAACAATGGTTAAAAGAAAACGGGGAGCCGGCCTTCCGTGCAAAGCAGCTGTTTGAATGGATGTATCAAAAGCGCGTGACCTCATTTGAGGAAATGACCAACATCCCGAAAACGCTTCGCGAAAAGCTCGAAAGCACGTTTACACTGACAACGTTAAAAGAGGTCATCCATCAGCAGTCCCAGGACGGCACCATTAAGATTTTGTTTGAACTGCAGGACGGCTATACGATCGAAACCGTACTGATGAAGCATGACTACGGCTACAGTGTTTGTGTAACCACCCAGGTAGGCTGCCGGCTCGGCTGTACCTTCTGTGCTTCCACACTTGGCGGCCTGAAAAGAAACCTTGAAGGTGGCGAAATTACCGCCCAGGTGCTCGAATCCCAGCGTCTGCTTGATGAAAGAGACGAACGTGTAAGCTCTATCGTGGTTATGGGCATCGGCGAGCCGTTCGATAACTACGACGGACTGATGAATTTTCTGCGCGTAGTCAATCACGATGACGGCTTAAACATCGGTGCACGCCATATTACCGTTTCTACAAGCGGGGTCGTGCCGCGCATTTATGACTTTGCCAATGAAAACATGCAGATTAATTTCGCAGTATCTCTCCACGCAGCAAACACAGAGACCCGCAGCCGGCTGATGCCGATTAACCGCGCTTGGGATGTTTCGGAGCTGATGGATTCCATCCGCTACTACCAGAAGAAAACGAACCGAAGAGTCACATTTGAATACGGCCTGTTCGGCCAGGTAAATGACCAGAAAGAGGACGCGGAAGAGCTCGCCGACCTGATCGGTGATTTGAAATGCCACGTCAATCTGATTCCTGTGAACGATGTGCCGGAAAGAAACTACGTGCGTACCACAAGAAACGACATTTTTGCGTTTGAAAAAGCATTAAAAGACCGCGGGGTGAACGTAACGATCCGGCGTGAGCAGGGACACGATATCGATGCAGCCTGCGGACAGCTGCGTGCCAACCAGCGGAAAGAAGAAACGGAGGCTAATTCCCAGTGAACCATATGTTTTTAACAGACCGGGGCAAAATCCGTCCTCATAATGAAGATACCGGAGGCATCGTCACGCATGCTTCCGGCATTATTTTAGCCGTCGTTGCCGATGGAATGGGCGGACATTCGGCCGGAGACGTGGCAAGCGCCATGGCTTATCAGACGTTAAAGGACGCGTGGGAGGAAAATCCGTCTGTCAATTCAATTGAAGAGGCGTCGGAGTGGCTGACTGACAACATGATGAAAGCAAATGAAGCCATCATCCGCCACGCCCATCATTATCCGGAGCATGCGGGAATGGGAACGACCCTTGTCGCAGCCATCTGCCACCCGTCGTTTACCGTTACCGGAAATATCGGTGACAGCCGCAGCTATATCTGGACGGACCGTACGGTTCAGCAGCAGAGTGAAGACCATTCCCTTGTGCAGGAGCTGTATAATAAAGGACAGATTTCAGCACTCGAAGCGGAGTCGCATCCGCAGAAAAATATATTAACGAAAGCACTCGGCACGGACCGCGGCCTTTCCCCTGACATCTATACGTATGAATGGGGCGAAGGGGACGGCGTGCTTCTTTGTACCGACGGGCTGACGAATAAGCTTGGCGCTGAAGATATGGCCGGGATGCTTGCTTCTCACAAGCACCTTCGCGAAGGTGTGGAAGCGATGGTGCAGGCAGCCAACGACCGCGGAGGCGAAGATAATATTACGATTGCGGTGGTAATGCGGGAGGAAGAGGTATGGACCAACTGATCGGACGCCGTATCAGTGACCGTTATCATATTAAACGCCTCCTTGGAAGCGGCGGTATGGCGTACGTGTATCTCGGAGAGGATATGATTCTGGAACGGCTGGTGGCAATTAAAATTCTTCAGCCGCAGTTTAACGGCGACGAGGAATTTTTGCAGCGGTTCCGCCGCGAGTCCCGGGCAGCCACTATTTTGGGCCATAGAAACACGGTCAATATTTATGACGTTGGCGAAGAGCGGGAGCTGCATTATATCGTTATGGAATACGTGGAGGGCCAGACGGTGAAGGAAATGATCCGCCTGCATGGACCGCTGCCGCTTGCACAGGCGGTACATATGACCAGGCAGCTGCTTGAGGCGCTGATGCAGGCGCACAGTCACGGCATCATCCACCGGGACATCAAGCCCCACAATCTTCTTTCCAACGACCGCGGGGAAGTAAAAGTAGCTGATTTCGGCATTGCCCGTGCTGCGTCTGCTTCCACGATCACACAGACCAATACGATGATGGGCTCCGTCCATTATATTTCGCCGGAGCAGGCGAGAGGCGGAGTGGTAAGTGCACGCTCAGATATTTATGCTGCCGGTATCGTTTTGTTTGAAATGGTGACCGGGGCGATTCCCTACGATGCAGAATCCGCTGTAAGTATTGCTTTAAAGCATATTCAGGAGCCGCTTCCGGACCCGATGCAGCTGCGGCAGGGCCTCCCGCAGAGTCTGTCGAACGTTATCCTAAAAGCTGCGGCCAAAAGTCCGGATGACCGTTACGCGAGCGCCGAAGAAATGTATGAGGACATCCGTTCCGCGCTGTCGGAGGAGAGAAGAAACGAACGCCCTTATTTCATCCAGGAGGGCCACACCAATGCCCGGGAGCGGGAATGGTCGGACCCCCAGGTGGCCGAAGAAGACACGATGGTAGCAGCGCCGGCTGTTCAGGAAGATGAGCAGCAGGATTCCGCCCTGGAAACAAAGGCCGACCGGCAGCCGGAGAAAACTAAAAAATGGCCGTATGTTGTGGCCTGTATACTCGTATTTTCAGGAGCGGCATTTTTTTACTGGCTGCTTCCAGAAATGTTTGTTGTGAGTGGCTCAACGGAATTAATTCCGCACGTCTTTCCCGCAGCGCAGACAGCTGTGTGGGATGCGAACTGGGCAGGAGAGAGCCCAATATTACAAGAAGGGGCGAAGGTATGGCAACAGGTCGAATTGTAAAAGCAGTCAGCGGGTTCTACTATGTGGACAGTGAAGAAGGATATTTTCAGTGCCGGGGCCGGGGACTGTTCCGCAAACAGAAAATCAAACCGCTTGTAGGTGACTTTGTGCGGTTTGAAGCAGAAAATCATACAGACGGATACGTACTAGAAATTAAAGAACGAAGCAATGAACTGGTGCGCCCGCCGGTCGCAAATATTGACCAGGCGCTGCTCATATTTTCCGCTGTCGAGCCTGATTTTTCCACCTGGCTGCTCGACCGTTTTCTTGTGCATGTGGAAAACGAGGAAATCAAGCCGGTGATTTTAGTAAGTAAATGGGACAAGGCAGACGAGGAAAAAAGAGAGATGCTGCGCGTCATTCAGAAGGACTATGAGGATATCGGCTATCCGTTCCACTTTTACTCGACGAAAACAGGCGAAGGCATCGAAGAGGCCGCTGCTTATTTTCCGGAGAAGTATTCTCTTTTATCAGGACAGTCGGGAGTGGGGAAATCCTCGCTCCTGAATGCGGTGGCTCCTGATCTTGATCTCGAGACAGCGAACATTTCGGGGGCTCTCGGTCGGGGGAAGCATACGACAAGGCACGTAGAGTTCCTGCGGGTTAACGGCGGATGGGTGGCAGACACGCCCGGGTTCAGCTCGCTTGATTTTGGTTCAATTACAGCCGAAGATCTTGATATCTGTTTTCCGGAAATGCGGGCAAGAATGCCTGACTGCAAATTCCGCGGATGCTCCCACCGGCAGGAGCCGGGCTGTGCCATAAGGCTCGACGTGGAGGAAGGACGGATCCCGTCCCACCGCTACGAGCATTACAAGCAGTTCCACGAAGAAATTGCATCCACTCCGAGGAGGTATTAACGATGATAAAAATAGCACCTTCCATCCTGGCAGCTGATTTTGCGGAATTGGGCCGGGCGGTGAAGGAAATTGACGAAGCCGGGGCGGATTATATACATATCGATGTCATGGACGGCCACTTCGTTCCGAATATCACGTTCGGGCTTCCGGTCATCGAGTCCATTCGTCCGTACAGCGATAAACCGTTTGACGTGCACTTGATGATTGAAAAGCCGGAACGCTACATTGAAGATTTTGCCCGGGCGGGTGCCGACATTATTTCGGTGCATGTAGAAGCGTGTCCTCATGTGCACCGTACGATCCAGCAGATTAAAGAAGCCGGCTGCCGGGCGGGCGTAGTGTTAAATCCGGCGACCCCGGTGGAAATGATCACTCATATTCTGCCGGATGTTGACCTTGTGCTTTTAATGACTGTAAACCCGGGCTTTGGCGGCCAGGCGTTTATTCCGAACGTCCTCGACAAAATCAGAGCAGTGAAAAAAGCGGCGGATGTCGTTAATCCGGAGCTCGAGATTGAAGTGGACGGCGGGGTCAGCCGGGAAACAGCCAAAGACTGTCTCGAAGCCGGGGCGAATGTTCTTGTGTCGGGCTCTGCCCTGTTCAAGCAGGAGGATAAAGCGAAGGCGATCGAAGAATTAAAGCAGTGAATAATATTATTATGTAAACTAAAAACACTCATAAAAAAAGCGGCTCTATGGCCGCTTTTTGCTTTATACGCGTGTGACTTTACCAGATTTTAATGCTCTAGCGGAAACGTATACGCGTTTTGGCTTACCGTTTACAAGAATGCGGACTTTTTGCACGTTAGCTCCCCAACGGCGTTTCGTTGCATTGTTGGCGTGAGAACGGTTATTTCCGGCTTTAGGGCCTTTCCCAGTTACATAGCACTTGCGGGACATATGCGGCACCTCCTTATTAATATCAAACAAAATTACCCATACTCAAATATATTAGCACAGAGCCTGTACACACGCAATGTTGATTCGCCAAAAATACAATTATGCTTTTCATTTAAGGAAAACGTGGTTATAGTGATAATGGCATAGTTACTTTGAAAAGAAGCTGGAGCGTCCGGAGACAGCCGGCGTCCGGAAAGGAAGGAATCGAGACATGAGTTTCGAAATATATTCGTCAAACGGCACGGTCGATATTACACTCGAAGTGCTTGCCACTGCCGTGGGAGCGGCAGCCATGGACTGCTACGGAATCGTAGGCATGGCGTCGAGGAAACATTTTAAGGACAACCTGTCGGAACTGCTGCGAAGAGAAAATTATTCCCGTGGGGTAGTCGTCCGGGAAGAGGACGGTCTTATCCATATTGATATGTATATTATTGTAAGCTATGGTACGAAAATTTCTGAAGTGGCGCACAATGTGCAGCGAAAAGTGAAGTATCAGCTGCAGAAAATGCTTGGGCTGGACGTGTCCGCTGTGAATGTATATGTTCAGGGCGTTCAAATTGAATCGGCCTCACCATAGGAAGAGACGGATGAAGGAGAGAGAAAAATGGATCAATTAGTACGCGGTCCTGAACTGGGAAGGATGCTGAAGCAGGGAGCTTCCGCACTGCAAAAACACAGCAAAGAGGTAGACGCATTGAATGTGTTTCCAGTTCCGGACGGGGACACAGGCACCAATATGAGTTTGACGATCCGTTCCGGCGTCGAACAGCTCAAGGAGAACCAGCATGCCGGAGAGACGGCCAAACACTTTTCCAAAGGATTGTTAATGGGAGCGCGTGGAAACTCCGGCGTTATTTTGTCGCAGCTGTTTCGCGGCTTTGCCAAATCTATGGAGAAAAAGTCTGAGCTCCGTACTCCTGACGTAGCAGAAGCTTTTGAACAGGGAGTGGATGCTGCCTACCGGGCAGTGATGAAGCCGGTGGAAGGAACGATTCTCACAGTGGCCAGGGAAGCGTCTCTTGCTATGAAAAATGAACATAACGCCAGTGAGCTTGCGCTGGAGGAATGGATGCGGCGGTTTTTGAAGGCGGCTAAAGAAGCGCTTGCTTATACGCCCGAGCAGCTGCCAGTCCTGAAGGAGGTTGGTGTAGTCGACTCGGGCGGCCAGGGGCTTGTGCACATATATGAGGGGATGCTGCACGCGCTAACCGGGCAGGAGGAAGAAGAAGGAGAATCTGTGCCTTCGCTTGACCAGCTTGTGAAGCTCGAGCACCATAAGGATCCGGCCGCCCAGGGCGGAGCCGAAGCTATTACGTACGGATACTGTACCGAAGTAATGGTCCGCTTTGCAGACAGTGATCCTTCCTTTCAGGAAGAAGCATTCCGGGAAGAGCTGTCGGCCCACGGGGATTCTCTTTTGGTAGTCTGTGATGAAGAACTGCTGAAGGTTCATATTCACGCCGAAGAACCAGGGAAAATTCTGGAAAAATCCCAGCGGTACGGAGAGCTGATTCATATAAAAATTGAAAATATGCGTGAGCAGAATCGTGCCCTGCAGCAGGAAGGAACGTCAGAAAGGCCTGAGACTTCCGCATCTCTTGTACCCTACGGCTTTGTGACCGTGACGACTGGTGACGGAGTAGCCTCGCTCTTTGAAAGCCTTGGAGTTCAGGAGGTTGTCCACGGCGGACAGTCAATGAATCCGAGCACCGAGGACCTTCTCGAGGCTATCAGCCGGGTGCAGGCGGAGCATGTGTTTATACTGCCGAATAACGGCAACATTGTAATGGCTGCGGAGCAGGCAGCAGACATCAGTGACAAGCAGGTAACGGTTATTCCGACGAAAACGGTTCCGCAGGGTCTCGCCGGCATGCTTGCGTTTGACGAAACAAAAGAGGCTGAGGAAAATGAAGAAGCAATGAAAGAAGCCACCCGGTACGTTAAATCCGGCCAGATCACCCATGCCGTAAGAGAAACCAGCATCGAAGGAAAAAAGATTCAGGAAGGCGATTTTATGGGCATCTGGGAAAAAGATATTGTTACCGTTCATGGGGAAATGAAACAGGCTTTTCAGGAACTGCTTGCACGGATGGTCGACAGCGAGAGCGAAATTATTACGCTGATCAGCGGTGAGGATGTGAGCGAAGAGCTGGCGGATGAACTTGCCGCAGAGCTTGAGCAGGCATACCCGGATGTGGAAATAGAAATGCACACGGGCGGACAGCCGCTGTATCAATATATCGTTTCTGTGGAATAAGCTGCCCCGGGCGGCTTATTTTTTTGTTTCACGCGCAGGAGTAACTCTTTCGCGCGAAAAAGGAAACGTATATAATGAAAGGTGAACAACCGTTCGTATAATACAGCAAAAGCAGGAAGGAAGGGACGGTTTATGAATTCGACGCTTCAATCACCGGTCTCTGACTTAAAAGGTGTAGGAGAAGAAAAGCAGCGGGAGCTCGAGCAGCTTGGTATTACAACGATTGACGACCTGCTTCATCATTTCCCTTATCGATATGAAAACCACGAAGTGGTTCCTATAGAAGAATTGAAGCACCAGGAAAAAGTAACGATTACCGGCGAAGTGCAGTCGGAGCCGTCTGTGCGTTTTTTTGGCAAAAAAAAATCCCGGATGACCGTGCGGATATTAATTGATCATTTACTGGTAACGGCGGTGTTTTTTAACCGGGCGTTTTTAAAAAAGCAGATAGAAGTCGGCAGGCAGGTAACTATCACCGGAAAGTGGGACAAGCACCGACTCACCATCTCAGTGCAGGATTTTCGGGCCGGCGCCCCCGACCCGGCGAAGCAGCTTGAGCCAATCTACAGCGTGACCGGGAGTCTGACGGTCAAGCAGATGCAGCGTATTCAGGCAGAAGCCGTAAAACACGTCTCGCAGGTAGTCCCTGAAAACCTGCCGGAAGAAATCCGCGAACGGTACCGCCTGCCGGGAAAACCCGAAACATTTCAGGGGCTTCACCAGCCAGAGAGCCGGGAACAGCTGAAGCACGCAAGAAGGCGCTACGTCTATGAAGAACTGCTGTTTTTTCAGTTGAAGATGCAGATGTTTAAACGAATGGAGCGCCAGTCAGCCTCAGCGGTGCCATTTGTGTATGATGCAGAGGCGACGGCGGATTTTGAAAAGCAGCTGCCGTTTCCGCTCACGAATGCGCAGAAAAGAGTAGTGCAGGAAATCCTTGAGGATATTGAGGCTCCCATCCGGATGAACCGGCTTTTGCAGGGGGATGTGGGCTCCGGAAAAACAGTGGTGGCCTCGATTGCCATGCAGGCCGTATTTACCGGAAACGCCCAGTCGGCTCTGATGGTGCCGACAGAAATTCTTGCCGAGCAGCACTATGAGTCTCTTCAGGAGCTGTTTGCAGGAACAGAGGTGACTGTGGGTCTGCTGACCGGTTCGATGCGTCAGAAGGAAAAGCGGAACGTCTATGAACGCATTACCGACGGCACCATCGATATTATCATCGGCACTCATGCCCTCATCCAGGAGCCGGTGCAGTTTAATAACCTGAAGCTTGTCATCACTGATGAGCAGCACCGGTTTGGGGTCGGCCAGCGCCGGATTCTTAAAGAAAAAGGGGAGGACCCGGACGTATTGTTTATGACTGCGACCCCGATCCCCCGTACGCTTGCTATCAGCGTCTATGGGGATATGGACGTGTCAGTGATTGACGAAATGCCGCCGGGCCGGAAACCGATTGAAACCTACTGGGCGAAGCCGCAGATGCTTGAGCGGGTGCTTCGTTTTGTGCAGAAAGAAATCGATCAGGGCCGGCAGGCCTATGTCATCTGTCCGCTCATTGAAGAGTCAGAAGCGCTCGATGTTCAAAACGCGATTGACGTGCATGCCCAGCTGATGCAGTTCTTCCCGGGATATCAGGTCGGCCTGATGCATGGACGTCTTCCGGCAGAGGAAAAGGAGGACGTCATGCAGCGGTTTGCCAGCCATGAGCTTGATATTCTCGTTTCGACGACGGTCGTAGAGGTCGGTGTGAACGTGCCAAACGCCACGATGATGGTGATTTATGACGCAGAACGCTTCGGCCTTTCCCAGCTGCATCAGCTGCGGGGCCGTGTTGGACGCGGAGAGCATCAGTCCTATTGTGTGCTTTTGGCCGACCCGAAATCCGAAACCGGCCAGGAGCGGATGAATATCATGCAGGAAACCGAGGATGGATTTGTCCTTTCGGAAAAAGACCTGGAGCTGCGCGGGCCGGGAGATTTTTTTGGGAAAAAGCAGAGCGGACTGCCTGATTTTAAAATTGCGGACGTGGTCCATGACTTCAAAGCGCTCGAGACCGCCCGGGACGATGCGGCGAAATTAATACGAAGCGAAGTGTTCTGGAAGGATGAAAAATACCGGCCCCTCCGTGAATATCTTGAAGAAGCCGGGGCCTTTCAAAAAGATAAACTGGATTAGTGGTTGAAATGAAAGAAATCGGTCTATATACTACTATTAGTACCTACTCATAGAAGTGGATGATTATTATGGCCCGAAAAAATAAAAAGGCAAGGCAGGAAGAACTTCAGACTGTTATTGCCTCTAATCCTTTTATTACCGACGAAGCACTGGCCCGGTCATTTCAGGTGAGCGTCCAGACTGTCCGTCTGGACCGCCTGGAGCTCTCGATCCCGGAGCACCGGGAGAGAATCAAGCACGTTGCTAAAGAAAGGCTTGACGAAGTCAAGGCGCTCCCGCTCGAAGAAGTGATCGGGGAGGTTATTGACCTCCATCTGGACCACGAGGCGATCAGCATGCTTGAAATTACGGAGGATCACGTATTCTCAAGGAACGGCATTGCGCGCGGGCATTATCTGTTTGCGCAGGCGAACTCCCTTGCTGTAGCCGTGATTAACGATGAACTGGCGCTTACGATGCGCTCCTCGCTTGAATTTAACCGGCAGGTGCTTCTCGGAGAACGAATTATTGCCAAAGCGGTCGTTACGAAAAAGACCGAAAGAAAAACATATGTTACGGTAACAAGCCGCGTGCAGGGGGAAGAAGTGTTTCAGGGCGAATTCGTCATGTACCGTTCCCACGCTGCTTCGGTGAGCGAATAAGGAGACTAAAAAAATGAGAATTGTAGTCGATGCGATGGGCGGCGATCATTCTCCTAAAGCCCAGGTGGCTGGAGCAATGGCTGCTGTTCAAGCTTTTAAAGATATCGAGATTACACTGGTGGGTTCTGAGCCTCAAATCAAAAAACATTTATCCAAGACGGAACGTATTGATATTTTGCATACCGATGAAGTGATTGATGGGGACGAGTCCCCGACCAAAGCCATCCGTCGCAAAAAGCAGTCCTCGATGGTTCTTTCCGTACAGGAAGTGAAAGAGGGCCGGGCAGCAGCAGGTATTTCTTGCGGCAATACCGGGGCTTTTATGACGGCTGGGCTCCTGCATATTGGGAGAATACACGGCGTGGAGCGGCCGGCACTTGCTCCGACACTCCCGACGGTGGACGGCACAGGCTTTTTGCTGCTTGATGCCGGAGCGAATATGGATGCAAAGGCGAATCATCTGTACCAGCATGCGATTTTAGGCAGTACATATATGCAGCTGGTACGGGGCATTGAAAACCCTCGGGTCGGACTTGTTAATATTGGCACAGAAAAGGGCAAGGGCAATAATTTAATGAAAGAGACGTATGAATTGCTCGAGCATGCTCCGGTGAATTTCGTCGGAAACGTGGAATCAAGGGATCTGCTCGATGGTGTCTGTGACGTAGCGGTCTGCGACGGCTTCTCCGGAAACCTCGTGTTAAAATCCATCGAAGGCACTGCATCCACTCTGTTTTCGCTTCTGAAAAAAGAATTTATGGCAAGTCTGCGGACAAAGCTGGCTGCTGCCATGATGAAAACAGGCCTGACGCATCTACGTGAGAAAATGAATTACTCCAATCACGGCGGCGCTACGCTTGTGGGCCTGCAGGCGCCGCTGATTAAATGTCACGGGTCATCCGACCATATTTCCGTCTATCATTCGATCCGCCAGGCCCGGCAGATGGCCCAGGAAAACGTGACACACCTTATGCAGAAGCACTTAGAAGAGTAGGAGGCATTACAATGGGAAAAACGGCTTTTATTTTTCCTGGTCAGGGATCCCAGTTTGTTGGAATGGGAAAAGAATTATATGACAACGCTCCGACGGCCCGTACCGTCTTTCAGGAAGCAGATGAAGCGCTTGGATACAGCCTGACCGATATTATGTTTAACGGCCCGGAAGAAACATTAACCCAGACAGAATACACGCAGCCGGCACTGATTACGATGAGCTCCGCCCTTCATGCGCTTGTGGAGGAAAAGGGCGTGCAGGCCGATTACACCGCCGGCCACAGCCTCGGAGAGTATTCGGCGCTGGTGGCCAATGGCGCGCTCAAATTCGCAGAAGCCGCTGCTGTTGTGGCCAAACGGGGAAAATGGATGGCTGAAGCGGACCCCGAGGGTAAAGGAACGATGGCCGCAGTTATGGGCATGGAACGTGAAGATCTGCAGGAGCTTGTGGATGAAGCGACAGAAGCCGCTGATAAAGTACAGCTGGCCAACCTGAACGCCCCCGGACAGATTGTTATCTCCGGAAGCCGGGAAGGCGTGCGCTATGTGGAGGAGCACGCTCCGGACCGCGGGGCGAAGAAAGTGGTGCCGCTGCAGGTGAGCGGTCCCTTTCATTCCTCGTTTATGAAGCCGGCGGAGGAAAAGCTGGCGGATGCTCTGCAAAACGTTGAGATCCGCGGGCCGCGCCGCCCGCTCATAGCGAATGTGGATGCCAAGGAAACCTCGGACCCATCCGCCATCCGTCAGCAGCTGATTGCGCAGGTAACCTCCCCAGTTCACTGGGAAGATTCGGTGCGCCGCCTGATTGACCTTGGTGTAACGGAATTTGTAGAAATTGGTCCTGGCAGCGTCCTGAGTGGAATGATCCGGAGGATTCAGCGCCGCGGCCTGGATGTACATGCAGTACAGGACGAAGCATCGCTGGATAAATGGCTTGAAAAAAGGAGTGCATCGTCATGAATTTCGAAGGACAAAGCGTGCTTGTAACCGGGGCGTCAAGAGGTATCGGCAAAGCCATCGCCCTCGGCTTTGCCGCTCAGGGAGCGAACGTTGCGATCAACTACGCCGGCAGCAGGGAAAAAGCCGAGGAAACCGCTTCGGAGTGCAAAGAGCACGGCGTGAAAACGCTTGTGATCCAGGCGGATGTATCGAATGAATCGGATGTCAAAGAAATGCTTAAGCAGGTGACAGAGGAATTCGGCGGTATTGACGTGCTTGTAAATAACGCCGGTATCACGAAGGATAACCTGTTAATGCGCATGAAAGAAGACGAATGGGATGACGTCATTGATACAAATTTAAAAAGCGTGTTTTTAACATCCCGGGCAGCGGCCCGTCCGATGATGAAAAAACGGGGCGGAACGATCATCAATATGGCTTCTGTCGTGGGAACGACCGGCAACCCCGGACAGGCGAACTATACGGCATCAAAAGCAGGAGTAGTCGGGCTCACGAAAACGCTCGCCCGTGAGCTTGCTTCGAGAAATATCCGGGTGAACGCTGTCGCACCAGGGTTTATCTCCACGGAAATGACCGACGAGCTCGAAGAAGACACGAAGGAGCAGATGATGCAGCAGATTCCGCTTCAAAAGCTCGGGGAGACGGAAGACGTGGCCAATACGGTGTTGTTTCTCGCTTCAGACAGCGCCAAATATATGACCGGGCAGACGCTGCATGTTGACGGCGGCATGGTAATGCCATAAAATATCGGTGACACAGCGGTTTCATTCGCGCTCAGAAGTGGAAAGAATGGAATGAAGCCGAAACGATTCTTTAAAGGAGGTGAAAGGAATGGCAGAAACACTCGAACGTGTGAAAAAAATCGTTGCAGACCACCTCGGGGTGGATGAGGCGAACGTCAATAAAGACGCGACCTTTAAGGAAGATCTCGGCGCGGATTCTCTGGATGTAGTAGAATTAGTCATGGAACTGGAAGACGAATTTGATCTGGAAATTTCTGATGAAGAAGCAGAAAAAATTCAAACAGTCGGTGATGTAATCAATTACATAGAGAAGCAGTAGTAGAAAGCAAGCCCACGTCCTGTGCAAGCGGGCTGGGCTTTTCTATGTAATACCCCGAAATTATTTTAAGGGAGGTTCATTTTTGCCAAAACCTACATCGTCCAAAAGCCAGTCCAGGGAGAAAGCAGTATTTACAGCCAGACAGCATGAACTTATGCAGTCCATCCTCCAGGAGCTGCAGGTTTCATTTGCAGACGAGCAGCTGCTGCGACAGGCTTT
This sequence comes from Marinococcus sp. LNHM4E3-1, assembly GCF_056034405.1. Classification (NCBI taxonomy): domain Bacteria; kingdom Bacillati; phylum Bacillota; class Bacilli; order Caryophanales; family Bacillaceae; genus Marinococcus; species Marinococcus sp. LNHM4E3-1. The sequence goes on from NZ_JBQLID010000001.1 coordinate 78,704, forward strand.
CACGCACTCTTCCTATGTGAATGAACATCGTATGAAGCACGTAAGGGATAACGAACGTTTGGAATTTCTCGGCGATGCTGTATTGGAGCTGGCGGTTTCCAATCATTTGTTCCGCGAATTCCCTTCCATGACGGAAGGCGATATGACAAAACTCCGCGCCGCAATGGTATGTGAAGCATCGCTAGCTAGCTTGGCCGAGGAATTGCAATTTGGAAATGTGGTCCTGATGGGCAAGGGCGAAGAAATGACCGGCGGCCGCACCCGGCCCGCGCTGCTCGCAGACGTATTCGAATCGTTTGTCGGAGCAATGTATCTTGATCAGGGACTTTCAAACGTCGAGCAGTTTTTGGAACGATTTGTCTTTCCTAAGCTCGATGAAGGGGCGTTTTCTGTGACAGCTGATTACAAAAGCCAGCTGCAGGAATTCGTCCAGAAGGAAAACCTGGGCGTGATTTCCTATGAAATCACCGATGAGCAGGGGCCGGCCCATAACAGGGAATTTCATTCGGCGGTCTCCTTAAACGACGCGCGCGCCGGTGCCGGCCGCGGACGGTCAAAAAAAGAAGCGGAGCAGCGGGCAGCCCAGGCTACCCTTGAACAGCTGCAGCGCCGTGAATAAACGAAATTAAAAAAACAACCGCCAAACGCTGGCGGTTGTTTAAATGTGCGGATCAGCCTTTGCGCAGATGGCCGAGCTCGGAAACGATGGCCTGCATCTCGCTGACGCTGATATTATTTTTGGAATCCACCATGTCGTAGATTTCTTTAATCTCATGGTATTGATCGACGTCATAATGCTCCGGCTGCATTACAGAAACATTGACGATCTGTAATTTTTTCTGCAGTTCGGTAATCATGTAATCCAGGTTATCACGGCTTGCTTGTTCTAAACTCATGCGAATTTCTTCTCCTCCACTCCGTCCAGTTTAAAAACCCGCGGTTCATCTCTTTAAAAAGCTTCCGCGGTGTTTTAATGACAACGTTAATATTATTGTAGTGGTTTTTCCCGCGTTTGACAAAGGGGGATTTAGGTCGAGTTCTGCCGGCGTGCGTGTTGTGATAAAATATAAACAGCAGAGGACAGCGCCCGGCGCTGTCAGTACATACTATAAAATAAGAGGGGGCATACCTTTGTTCCTGAAACGAATAGAAATTAAAGGGTTTAAATCGTTTGCCGACCGTTTACATATTGATTTTAACCCCGGCATTACGACCGTCGTCGGCCCGAACGGCAGCGGCAAAAGTAATATTTCCGACAGCATCCGGTGGGTACTCGGGGAACAGTCGGCCCGGTCGCTGCGCGGCGCCCGTATGGAAGACGTGATATTTTCCGGAAGCGATACCCGGCGTGGGCTGAATATTGCGGAAGTTACGCTCGTGCTTGATAATGAAGACGGAAGCCTTCCATATGAATACAGTGAAATAAGCGTGACACGCCGTTTGTACCGCTCCGGAGAAAGCGAGTATCTGCTGAACCGGACAAAATGCCGCCGCAAAGATATTATTGATCTGTTTATGGATTCCGGCATGGGAAAAGAATCTTTTTCGATTATTGGCCAGGGCCGGGTCGAAGAGGTGTTAAACAGCCGGCCGGAAGAGCGGCGGGCGATGTTTGAAGAAGCTTCCGGGGTATTGAAATACAAGCAGCGCAAGCAGGAAGCTGAAAGAAAATTTGAATCAACAGAGGCGAACCTGCACCGGGTAAAAGACATTCTGCATGAATTGAATGAGCAGATGGAGCCGCTGCAGATACAGGCATCCGAAGCGAAGGACTACCTCGCCAAGCGTGAAGAGCTTGAAGCGCTGGAATCGGCTCTGCTCGTGCATGAAATTGAAGAACTGCATTCCGATTGGAAAGCAGCCCAGGAGCAGGAGAAAAAAGAAGAGCAGCACAACAGACGCTGGAAGCAGAAAAAAGAACAGACGGAAGCGGCCGCCCGCCAAGCCCGGGCTTTCGAAGCGCTGCTTGCCCGGTTCCACCAGCAGGTGCAGAGCGGCTATGTGGAAGCGGCCAGAAATCTCGAAAAACGTGAAGGGGACCGTAACCTTTCAAATGAACAGGGAAAACATGCAGCCGAAAAGCTAGAAGCAGAAAAAAAAGCACTCGAGGAAGACGAGGCAAAGCTGAGCAGCGTAACAAACGCTTACCGGGAGCAAAAAGAACGGTATGAAAAAGAAAATGAAGCTCTCACGAGCGGGATGAATGAACTGCGTTCGGTTCAAAAGCAGCTGCGCTCCTACCAGGAAATGAACGGAAAAGACCTTGAAGAAGAAAAAAGCGAATACATTGAAAAACTCAATGAACAGGCGTCTGTAGGAAACGAAACCCGATACGTGACAGACCAGAAAGCTTCTCTCGAGCGGCGTATGAGAGCATTGAAAGAGGATAATCAATCGTTTCTTGAAGAGCGCGGAAATTCCGCGCAGCTCGTTAAGGAGCAGAAAAAAGAAGAGGAAGCGCTCTCCCGCCAAACGGAAAACGCGCGCTCGGAAGCTGAAGCAGCCACCAGAGAAGAAGAGCGCCTGGAAGAAAAACTAAAAGAGCAGGAAGACAAACTGTATAAAGCGTACCGGTACGTTGACGAAAAAAAATCAAAAATCCGTATGCTTGAAGAAATGCAGGAGGAGTATGCCGGCTATTACCAGGGGGCCAAAGAAATTTTAAAGGCCCGGGAACAAAAGCTTTCAGGCATTATCGGCTCGGTGGCTGAGCTGATGGATGTGCCGGGAGAATATGTGGAGGCGATGGAAACGGCGCTTGGCGCTTCCCTCCAGCATATTGTGACGCAGACCGAAAAAGACGCACGCGAGGCAATTGCGTATTTGCGCAAGCATCAGAAGGGGCGGGCGACGCTGCTCCCCTCCGAAACGGTGCGTCCGAGACGGGCCGACCGGTCCAGCTATGAAAAAGCACAGACGTTTATCGGTTTTGTCGGCACGGCCGGAGAGCTTGTGCATGTCCGCCAGGGATATGAGCATGTCCGTGACCAGCTGCTCGGCCATATTTTTGTAGTGGACCAGCTGGAAACGGCTAACCGCCTGGCGGCAGCGTGCAGCTATAAAATCCGCATCGTCACTCTTGAAGGAGATGTCGTAAACCCCGGGGGCTCGATGAGCGGAGGAAAAATGCAGAACCAGAAGGGCACGCTTCTCGAAAAACAGCGTGAGCTTCGCGAGTTAAGAAATAATTTAACGGAAATAGAAGAAAAGACTGCAGCCTGGGAGAAAACAGTTGATCAGACGAAGCAGGCTGTGAAAAAGCAGAAAGCGGCTGCGAGCGATAAGCAGCAGAGAGCCCGGGAGTATAACGGGCAGCTTGAGGAGAAAAAGGAAGCACGCCGTAAAAGCGAGCAGGAGCACGACCGCCTTGATTCCCGTCTCGGCATGTTTGACCGGGAATATTCCTCGCTAGAGGAAGAGAAAGAACGTCTTGATGAGCGTCTGCAGGTGCTTGAAGAAAACCGGGCAAGAGTCGAAAAAGCCATTACAGAGCTGAAAGCATCGATCGACGCGCTCGAACAGGAATATTCCAGGCGGGATGAGGAAGAAGCGTTGCTCCGGGAGCAGGAGACAGAAAGAAAAGTGCAGACGGCAGCTCTCCGGGAAAATGTTTCTGCCCAGCATAAAGAAAAAGAACGGCTGCACAGGGAAAAAGAAGAACTTGAACAGGTCGTCTCCGCGCGTAAAGAGCGGGCGGCTGCCTGGGAGGAACATTTAAATAACGACCATAGCAGCCAGGACTGGGATGAATTGGTCGAAGAAGCGAAAGCTGCTAAGGAAAAGATTGAGCGGCTGCAGGAGCGGCTGAATGAACAAAAGAATCGTGCAGCCCGTGCTGCAGAACAAATCGAAGCAACAGCCTCAGTTCAGAATGACCGCTTTCAGGAAAGCCGGGACCGTCTTCATGAAACAACGGTGCGCATGAACCGTCTCGATGTGACGCTCGAAAATAAAATCACCTACCTGCAGTCAGAATATGAATTATCGTTTGAACGGGCGAAACAGAAGCATACGCTGTCCGTAAGCCCGGAGCAGGCAAAAGACGAAGTGCACCTGCTTCAGCTTGGCATCGAAGAGCTCGGAACTGTGAATCTCGGGGCGATTGAAGAATGCGAACGGGTCACGGAGCGTCACCGCTTTTTAAGCAGCCAGCAGGAGGATCTGATGGAGGCAAGACAGTCGCTGCAGGATGTGATCGATGAAATGGACACAGAAGTGACGGAGCGTTTTGCCGCTACGTATCATGCGATCCGCGAAGAATTTCAGCACGTCTTTGCGAAGCTGTTTGGTGGCGGGGAAGCGGATCTGGTGCTTACAGCTCCGGAGAATCTGCTTCATACGGGAGTGGATATTTCCGCCCGGCCGCCCGGTAAAAAAAGGCAGCACCTGTCTCTTCTATCCGGCGGGGAGAAGGCGCTGACAGCCATCGCGCTGTTGTTTGCCATTATTAAAGTAAAACCGGCTCCATTCTGCGTACTGGACGAAGTGGAAGCCGCTCTTGATGAAGCGAACCTCGTACGCTTTGCGAAATACCTGCGCTCGTTCAGTGAAACGACTCAGTTTATTGTGATCAGCCACCGCAAGGCTACCATGGAGGAAGCCGACGTACTTTACGGAATTACAATGGAAGAATCAGGCGTATCAAAAATGGTATCTGTCCGCCTGGAAGAAGCGGATGAACTACTGGAAGTGTAAGGAGTGAAAAGCATGAGTCTTTTTCAACGATTAAAAAAACGAATGGCCGGCGAAGCGGCGGAAGAAGAAGCCAGGGAAGAAGCGAAGCAGGAAGCACAGGAATCAGGTAAAGAAGAACCCGAAGAAGAACGGCGTGTCTCACTTTCGAGCCGTTTCCGTGAAGGGCTGGCAAAAACAAGATCTTCTTTCTCCGAAGCGATGAATGAACTGTTTGCCCAGTACCGCGAAGTAAATGAAGATTTCTTTGAAGAACTCGAAGAAATTTTGATCAGCTCAGACGTCGGTGTGGAAACTGTGATGGAAATCATCGACGAGCTGCGAAACGAATCGCTCCTGAAAAATATCCGGACGACGGAAAAGCTCACTCCGCTGATTACGGAAAAAATGGCGGAAAAGCTGGACCGCACCGGAGAAGATTCCAAGCTGAACATGAATCCGGACGGTATGACTGTCATGCTTTTTGTCGGCGTGAACGGTGTCGGGAAAACGACAACGATCGGGAAAATGGCCCATCAAATGAAAGCAGAAGGAAAAAAAGTTGTTCTCGCAGCCGGGGACACGTTTCGTGCCGGGGCAATTGAGCAGCTCGAGGGCTGGGGAGAGCGTGCCGGAGTGGACGTTATCAAGCAGCAGGCCGGCAGTGACCCGGCGGCGGTCATTTACGATGCGATCAAGTCAGCAAAATCGAGACAGGCAGATGTGCTTCTCTGTGATACGGCAGGCCGTCTGCAGAACAAGGTCAATCTAATGAATGAGCTTGCGAAAGTAAAGCGTGTCATCACGCGGGAAATTCCCGAGGCACCTCACGAAGTGCTTCTCGTTCTGGACGCTACCACCGGCCAGAATGCCATGAGTCAGGCAAAAACCTTCCGGGAGGCAACGGAGGTTTCCGGCATCATCTTAACGAAGCTTGACGGGACCGCGAAGGGCGGTATTGTAATGGCGATCCGCAACGAATTGAACATTCCGGTAAAAATGGTCGGGCTCGGGGAAAAGCTGGATGATCTGCAGCCATTCGAAGCGGAGGATTTCGTTTACGGGCTGTTTAAGGATATGATTGAACAGACGCCGGCCGATGCAGAGGAGCGGTAGCATCCGGGTTACGCAATTTCTTGACAAGAACCGCTGTGGTTCGTAAGATGAACTGTAAAGTAATTGCACTTAACGCCAGAGGTGGTATGCATGCTCGAAAAAACAGTTCGGATGAATTCACTGTTTGATTTTTACCAGCCGCTGCTGACAAACAAGCAGCGGCTCTATTTGGAAAGGTATTATTTAGACGACTTTTCGCTGGGTGAAATTTCGGAGGAATTTAACGTCAGCCGTCAGGCGGTGTACGACAATATCCGGCGCACCGAGACGATGCTTGAGGAATATGAGGAAAAACTTGGATTATATAAAAAATACCAGAAGCGCCTGGCGCTGTACGAGCAGTTAAAGGCGCTGGCTCCGGACGATTTCCCGGAAAAAACGCAGCTGCTTGAAGCGGTAGAGACGCTGGAAAATTTAGAAGAGGAAGGGGTTTCGTAATGGCATTTGAAGGATTAGGCGAACGTCTGCAGTCCACGTTTGACCATATGAAGAGCCGTGGGAAAGTTACGGATGAAGACGTTAAAGCAATGATGCGCGAAGTACGGCTCGCGCTGCTTGAAGCAGACGTCAACTACAAAGTCGTAAAGCAGTTCGTCAACAGCGTAAAAGATCGTGCGACCGGCCAGGAAGTGATGAAAAGCTTAACGCCCGGCCAGCAGGTGGTCAAAGTGGTCAGCGAAGAGCTGACCCAGCTGATGGGCGGTGAACAGGCGGAAATTGCAAAAGCGGCTAAAGGTCCGACGGTAGTAATGATGGTAGGGCTGCAGGGCGCCGGGAAAACGACGACATCCGCAAAAATTGCGAATTATTTGCGGAAAAACAAAAACCGCCAGCCTCTGATGGCGGCAGCGGACGTCTACCGTCCGGCAGCGATTGATCAGCTCGAGACGCTGGGCCGGCAGCTGAACATGCCCGTCTTCTCTCTCGGAACCGAAGCAGACCCGGTTGATATTGCCAAACAGTCGCTCGCAAAAGCTAAAGAAGAGCATTACGATTATCTGTTTATTGATACAGCCGGCCGTCTGCACGTGGATGATTCTTTGATGGACGAGCTGCAGCGTATGAAAGAAGCAGTCAATCCGGATGAAATCATGCTCGTGGTGGACTCAATGACCGGGCAGGACGCTGTCAACGTGGCAGAAAGCTTTAATGAACAGCTCGGCATTACCGGCGTGACGCTGACGAAGCTTGACGGGGACACCCGCGGCGGGGCAGCGCTGTCGGTTAAATCGGTGACGGATAAACCGATCAAATTCGCCGGTACCGGAGAGAAAATTGACGCCATTGAACCGTTTCACCCGGAACGGATGGCTTCAAGAATTCTCGGCATGGGCGATATGCTCTCCCTGATTGAAAAAGCACAAACCAATGTGGATGAAGACAAAGCCAAAGAGCTTGAAAAGAAAATGCGGTCGCAGGATCTTACGTTCGACGACTTTCTCGAACAGCTCGGCCAGGTGCGTAACATGGGATCGATGGAAGATATTATGAGCATGATCCCTGGCGCCGGCAAAATGAAAGGCCTTAAAAATGTCCAGATGGATGACAATCAGATTACACGGGTGGAGGCAATCGTCCGTTCCATGACCAGAGAGGAACGCCAGCATCCATCTTTGATGAACGCAAGCCGTAAGCGCCGGATTGCCAAAGGTAGCGGCACGACGATCCAGGACGTAAACCGTCTGCTCAAGCAGTTTGAGGACATGAAAAAAATGATGAAGCAGATGACTTCGCAGCAGAAGGGCAAGAAAAAAGGCAATTTCTCGATGCCATTCATGTAAAATTTTTGTATGGCAAGGAAAAACACTTTACAGCACGTAAAGAAGCTATTATAATAAGCAAATGTGAGAAAAAAATGGAGGTGTTTGCATATGGCAACGCGCATCAGATTAAAGCGCATGGGCTCGAACAAGCGTCCTTTCTACCGTTTGGTAGTAGCGGATTCCCGGGCACCACGTGATGGACGTTTTATCGAAGAAATCGGTACGTACAACCCGCTGACTAACCCTGCCGAGTTCCACGTGAACGAAGAGAAGGCTCTTAAGTGGATGCTCGACGGTGCTAAACCATCGGATACTGTTCGTAACCTGTTTTCGCAGGAAGGTCTTATGACCCGTCTGCACAACGAAAAGCACGCAAAGTAATAAGCTAAAAAGATCGTCTGTGCCCGTCATTTCCTTAGGGAATGAAGAGGGCGAGGCGGTCTTTTTTTATGCAACAGCATGCCTTTATACCCTCTGTCTGCGGAGAAAGACCCGGGGGCCGCTTGTTTGTGATAAAATAATACATATCAGGAAAGGATGAGTGGATGAAATCTTTTGCCTACATAATATTGGAGCGGATCGTGGATTATCCGGATGATATAAAGATGACGGAATCGGAAGAGAACGGACGGGTGCTTATTGAAGTGAGGGTTCATCCGGAGGACGCGGGAAAAGTAATCGGCAGGCAGGGCAAAACGATTCAGGCGGTGAGAACGCTCCTGCAGGCGAAAGCCTCGACTGAAGGAAAAAACGTCCGTCTTACCCTGTTGAACGATCAAAAATAGCTCCCTGTTTAGCTGCCGCTTCGGGGCCCTTGAAGAGGTGATAAAGTGCGTGTAATGAAAAAAATGAACGTTCACCATATTCTGACGGAAACATTGAAAGAGGAGCTGCAGGAAAAATACGAGCAGCAGAAATCCCGGCTGCTGGAGGAAACGGAGCAGCTTCGTTTTCAAAAGCAGAAGCAGAACAAGGAACGGGAGACCGAGAACGGCCGCTGGTCGGCCATGGATAAATTCAACAAGGAAATTGAAAAACGAAAGGAAGAGCTGCAGCAGCTCTATTTTTTGCAGAACCAGCTCGAGCATCTTCCGATCGGCTCGGAGCTTTCATTTGGCACGACGGAAGTGATGTTTGATATCGAGGTGGGGAGCGCGTGGCATGAAGGCGAGCACTGGGGGACCATTGTAGTGGAAGAGGGCATTGTAAAAGAAATCAGATCAAAACATAAAGCGAGTGACGAAGATGGAATGGTTTAATATAGGCACGATTGTAAATACGCACGGCGTACGTGGGGAAGTCAGGGTAAAATCCGTCAGCGACTTTGAGGAGGAGCGTTTTCAGCCCGGGCAGGAGGTATACGTGGAGAAGCCGGAGGCAGAAGCAGGCCATGAACCGCTGGTCATTAAAAGCTCCCGTCCGCATAAGCAGTTTATTCTGCTCACATTCGAAGGGTTTCATTCGATTGATGATGTGGACTGGATGAAAAATGCGGCGCTTTTTGTACCGGAAACGGCGCTTGCCCCGCTTGAAGAAACGGAATATTATTTTCATGAAATCATCGATGCAGACGTCTATACGGAAGAAGGCACCCGCCTCGGTTATGTGAAAGAAATCCTGACCCCGGGAGCCAATGACGTGTGGGTGGTGGAGCCGGCAGAAGGGCGGCAGGACATTCTGCTTCCTTATATTGAAGAAGTCGTCCGGCATGTGGACGTTGCCGAAAAACGTATTACCGTAAGGGTAATGAAGGGAATGCTGCCGGAATGAGAATGGATTTTTTAACCTTGTTTCCGGGTATGTTTGAAAGTGTGTTCGGCCACTCCATTCTTGCCCGTGCCGCTGAGAGAGGGCACGTCTCCTTTCACACCCATGACATAAGGGACTATACAGACGACAAGCATAACAAGGTGGATGATTACCCGTACGGCGGGGGCGCCGGTCTCGTATTGAAGCCGCAGCCGGTATTTGACGCTGCTGCCGAGGTCAAAAGCGCAGGTGATGCTCCGCCGGACCGGGTTATTCTTCTCTGCCCGCAGGGAAAGCCGTTTAAGCAGGAGGACGCCCGGGAGCTTGCCGGCGAAGACCGGCTGATGTTTATATGCGGTCATTATGAAGGCTATGACGAACGGATCCGCGAGCATTTAATTACGGATGAATACTCGATCGGCGATTTTGTGCTGACCGGCGGTGAACTAGGCGCGATGGTTATGGCAGACAGCATTACGCGCCTTTTGCCCGGAGTGCTCGGCAATGAACAGTCCGCCCATACAGATTCATTTGAGGACGGGCTGCTGGAGTATCCGCAGTATACCCGTCCGGCGGACTTCCGCGGCATGACGGTGCCGGATATTCTGCTGTCCGGCGACCACGGAAAAATCGCTGAATGGCGGCAAAGCCAGGCAATAAAGAGAACAAAAGAACGTCGGCCGGATCTTTGGGAAAAATATACCGATTAGACGTAAATCCGGCGGTTGATTCCACCCGTGGAATGTGCTATGATTCATTTTGTGACTGAATAGTCATCAATTACGGTGCTCCGCTGTTTTCATCGTGGACAAGAGCATGCGAGAGAAGGAGGCGAATACAAATGCAACAACTTATTCGCGACATAACGAAGGAACAGTTAAAATCGGATCTCCCGGACTTTCGCCCAGGTGACACTGTAGCAGTGCACTTGAAAGTTGTCGAGGGCTCCCGTGAACGTGTACAGGTGTTTCAGGGCGTCGTTATTAAACGTCGCGGCGGAGGCATCAGCGAGTCTTTCACCGTGCGTAAGGTTTCCTACGGAATTGGTGTGGAGAGAACTCTTCCGCTTCATTCCCCAAGAATCGACAAGATTGAAGTGAAACGCCGCGGTAAAGTACGTCAAGCTAGATTGTACTATCTCCGTAACCTGCGTGGAAAAGCTGCGCGTATCAAAGAACTTCGATAAGACACAGGAGAAAAAGCTGCAGCGGAGTATTCCGTCTGCAGCTTTTTTCATACGGATAAACTATATAAAGAAAGGAATCGACCGCATGAATGAACGCCGCTTTCCCATCAATTGGCTGCATCTTCTGACAGTGATTATGATTGCATTACTTATTGCATTGGCAGCACGCTGGCTGTTTGTAGCTCCAGTCGTTGTGAAAGGCGAATCAATGGAGCCGACCATTCATGACGAAGACCGGATGCTGTTGAATAAATCAAGCAAATGGCTGCACGAGTGGGACCGGTTTGATGTGGTCGTTTTCCACGCCAATAATAAAGATGATTACATTAAAAGGATCATCGGACTGCCGGGCGATACGCTCGAATACAGGAACGATAAGCTTTTTATTAATGGGGAGCAGGTGGATGAGCCGTTTCTTGATAAAAAGACCCTGGCAGCAGGCCCTATCCCGGCGACAACCGATTTCACCCTGAAGGAGAAAACGGGCCGGAGCCGTATTCCTGAAGGGCAGGTGTTTGTGATGGGCGACAACCGTCCGAACAGCTATGACTCCCGGGCGATCGGACTCGTAGAAGAAGAGGAGATTGTCGGGGAAGCGGTAATAACATTCTGGCCGCTTACTCATATGTGGCCATCGCCATTTTAATTTGAAAGGAGGCAGAGATATGGACATTCAATGGTATCCCGGACATATGGACAAGGCGCAAAAGGAAGTGCAGAGCAAATTAAAGCAGGTGGATGTGGTTATCGAGCTCGCAGATGCAAGAATCCCCCGGTCCTCACGGAATCCGCTGCTTGAAACGATTATTCAGGATAAGCCATCGGTGATCGTATTAACCAAAGCCGATCTGGCTGATCCGAAAGTAACCGAGGAATGGAAGCAGTATTACCGCGACCAGGGAATTGAGGCGGTGGACGTGGATTCCAAGCACAAGAAGGGCCTGCATGTGATTAAAGAAGCGGCACTTCAGCAGACGGAACGGCTCCAGGCCAGGTGGAAAAGAAAAGGCATTAAGCCAAGGGCTATACGGGCAATGATTATCGGCATCCCGAACGTCGGCAAATCGACGCTCATCAATCAGTGGATCGGAAAAAAAACAGCTAAAATCGGTGACCGTCCGGGAATTACGAAAAACCAGCAGTGGCTGAAAATGGGCAAGGAAATGGATCTGCTCGACACCCCGGGCATTCTCTGGCCGAAGTTCGAAGACCCTTACGTCGGGGAACGTCTCGCAGCGACAGGTGCTATTAAAGACGAGCTGTTGGATCTGCAGGATATTGCTTATTTTATTATCGGGATCTGCCAGGAGTATTACCCCGAAAAGCTGCTTCAGCGTTTTAGCCTTGAGGATAAGCCGAGGGAGACGTCGCTGGAGTGGTTTGAAGACATTGGACGTAAGCGGGGAGCGCTGCTTGCAGGAGCGGAAATCGATTACGAAAAAGCAGGTGAAATGGTCGTACGCGAGTTCCGCGGCGGGCTGCTCGGCCGCATCAGTCTCGAACGCCCGGACGATGACGTGAGCGAATAATTGTGCAGCAGAGGTGAAAATATTGGAGAAATGGACGATAACAGCTGTAAAAGAATATTTGCAGACACATGAGGAACCGGATGCAGAGCTTCTGGAGGCCTGGAAGGAGGACTCTCGGGCCGGCGTCCAGAAGGAGCTGCAGCGGTATGCTAAACGAAAGAAACAGAAGCAGGAAAAGTACGAGGACTTCCGCAGCCGGCTTTCGTTTGAACAGGATTATTGGGACCGGGGTTTCGAGGCGGTGGCTGGAGTGGATGAAGTCGGGCGCGGGCCGCTGGCCGGGCCGGTGACTACGGCTGCTGTTGTGCTGCCAAAGGACGTCAGCCTGATAGAAGTAAATGACTCCAAAATGCTCTCCGCCAAAAAACGTGAAGAGCTTGAAATAAAAATTAAAGAGGTGGCGGTCGCCTGGAGCGTTGTTCATATCGAGGCGGACGAAATCGATCGTCTGAATATTTACCAGGCAACCAAAAAGGCTATGCGGACGGCTGTGGCGGATCTTAAACCTGCTCCGGATGCCCTGCTGGTAGATGCGATGACCCTTCCATTACATATTGAACAGCAGTCGCTCGTGCAGGGGGACAGCCGGAGCGTGTCGATTGCGGCTGCCTCTATTCTGGCGAAGGTGGAACGGGACCGTTATATGCAGTACTATCATACGCTTTATCCGGACTATGATTTTGCCAGCAACAAGGGCTACGGTACCCAGAATCACCTGGACGGCTTAAATCGTCTCGGAGGGTGTGCCATCCACCGGTATTCGTTTCAGCCGGTATCCGGGTACCGCCGTTCGTAAAAGGAGAGAAAATCGATGAAGCTGTCGCTGCCGTCCACGTTTGCCGGAAACCGTACAGGACAAGCCGGAAATGAAGAAATTAAAGCCGGGCAGATTATTAAAGGTACTGTCAAACAGCTTTATCCAGGCCAACGGGCGGCAGTTACTGTGCACGGGAGGGTGTATCACGCTTCCCTGGAGGCACCGGTTGAAGCCGGAAAGTCATATTATTTTCAGGTGAAAAATGAACACGGCCGGCAGGTGTGGCAGGTGGCAGCAAACGAGGCTGCCACTTCTTCTGGTGATAAGGGCCATGCGCTCCTGAAGCAGCTCGGCCTGCCTTCCGGAAAGCAGGAGCAGTACATATTCCGCATGTTTGAACAGATGCAGCTGCCTGTAACGAGGGAAACGCTCCAGAAAAGCGTGCAACTGCTAAAAGGGGAAGGCGCCGTAAATAAGCAGGGGATGCAGACGATTCAATGGATGCTCGGCGCAGGTGCCCCTTTAAAAGCATCCATCTTTCAAAGTGCCCACCAGGTGCTGCACGGCCCCTCGCCGGCACAGGATTTAACTGTGCTGCTTGCGCAGCACAAAACGTCTGACGCTGTTCATCAGTCCATCAGCAGCGCCGTGCTCACCCCGGGAAGCTTTAAAGGAGACATCGAAGCACCGACAAAGCCGATGCAGCTGTTCGCCGCAGCAGCCGCGGCGGCTGTCATTGACAAAAACGGTCAGGCTGCCCAGCTGATCCACCGGCTATTTGCGGGCCTTCAGCCTCCATTGAACGCTGAAGCCTTTCTGCAGTATGTCGGTCAGGGCGCCGTAAGCAGCGGGTCCGTGGAAAAATGGCTTCAGTCCCAGGTGGAAGACGCGGCAAAGCTGCATCAGACGATCCAGCAGCCGGGCAGTTCACCGCAGCTGAGCGCAAAGGCTCTGATGAGAGCCTGGCACGCGCTGGTCCCGGAAGCAGTGACGGTGCTTGCCAATACGCCGCAGATGGTGGAATGGCTGAAAAGTTATACCGGCAACTCGAGCTGGTCTTCCTGGGCGGAAAGCGGGAGCAAAGAAGCGATGCAGACGTCTTACAGGCATTTAGAGCAGGCTCAGGTGCATATTATGTCGAGAGCTGAACTCTCACCCCAGCACGAACGGACCGTCGCCCATGTGGCCGGGCAGCAGCTCATGCAGCAGACCGATCAGGAGGCGTGGCTGCAGCAGCTCTCCCATCTTCCGGCGAAATGGGGGGAGATGCTTTCGGATGCTGTTGTTCACTGGGAGGGAAAACGTACTGAAGACGGAAAACTCGATCCGGATACGTGCCATATTTTATTTCAGCTCGAGATGGACCGGCTCGGCGTTTTAATCGCTGATGTGCAGATTTATAAACGAAACGTGACGGTAAATATCAGCAGTGAAAACCCGCGCCCGGAACAGCCGCTGCATCTTTTTCAGCCCATGCTGAAAACGGCAATGGCTTCGCTGAACTACCAGCTGGTGTCGCTTCAGTGGCACGAAGAAGAAGCCCTTCCGGCCGGGCCGCACGGCCGGGAGCCCGGACGGAAAGGAGCATTTGATATTCGGATATGACCTCCAACCAGAACTGGACCACGAAAAAAGCAGTGGCACTTAATTATAAGCAGGGCACTTCACAGGCGCCGGCAGTCAAAGCGAAGGGGCGGGGATGGACCGCGGAACGAATTATCGAAGCGGCCGCTGAACAGGACGTCCCGGTGCATAAAGATGCCGGGCTTGTACATATGCTTCATGAGCTTGAATGGAATGAAGAAATTCCGGAAGAGCTGTATGAAGTGGTGGCGGAAATCTTCGCCTTTATCTACCGGATGGATAAAAAAACAGCCGGTAAAAATGAAAACTAAACCGCGCAGCAGAAACTTTCACGGAAATGTTGAATTTTTTTCTAAATTTCTATACGATAAAGGATGTGTGGGAGAGAGCGAGGCTATTTAGAGGCTTTCGTTCTGCCCAGATTCGATTTTGTAATCACTTACACAGTCGATAGAAGGATTCGTATTGTAACGGTGAGGGGGAAAAAGCATGAATATTCATGAGTACCAGGGAAAAGAGCTCCTTCGTAAATACGGAGTGGCAGTCCCTAACGGAAAAGTTGCATTTACGGTAGATGAAGCAGAAGCAGCCGCAAAAGAACTGGGTTCTGACGTAACGGTGGTAAAAGCCCAGATCCACGCAGGTGGAAGAGGGAAAGCCGGCGGGGTCAAGCTCGCTAAAAACCTCGATGACGTCCGCAAATATGCTGACGAAATCCTCGGCAAAACACTGGTTACCCATCAGACCGGACCGGAAGGTAAAGAAGTGAAACGTCTTTACATCGAAGAGGGAAGCGACATCAAGAAGGAATACTACTTAGGTGTTGTGCTCGACCGTGTATCGTCCCGCATTGTGATGATGGGCTCTGAAGAAGGCGGAACAGAGATCGAAGAAGTAGCTGAAGAAAATCCGGAAAAAATATTCCGCGAATACATTGATCCAGCTATCGGTATGCAGCCTTATCAGGCCCGTCGTATGGCATTTAACATGAATATACCGACAGACCTTCTGAAAGAAGCAGTGAAGTTCATGCTTGGCCTGTCCAAAGTATTTATCGACAACGACTGCTCTATCGCAGAAATTAACCCGCTCGTAACGACCGGGGACGGGAAAGTAATGGCGCTTGATGCGAAATTCAATTTTGATTCAAACGCCCTTTATCGTCAAAAAGAAATACTTGATTACCGTGACCTCGATGAAGAGGATCCTAAGGAAATCGAAGCTTCCAAATACGACTTAAGCTACATTGCCCTCGACGGCAATATCGGCTGCATGGTCAATGGTGCCGGTCTTGCGATGGCTACAATGGATATCATTAAGCACTACAGCGGCGATCCGGCGAACTTCCTGGATGTTGGCGGCGGTGCGACGGCTGAAAAAGTAACGGAAGCATTTAAAATTATCCTTGAAGATGATGCTGTTAAAGGCATTTACGTTAACATCTTCGGTGGAATCATGAAGTGCGACGTCATCGCTGACGGGGTAGTGGAAGCTACGAAGCAGACTGGACTGGAGATTCCGCTTGTTGTACGTTTGGAAGGCACGAACGTAGAAAAAGGCAAAGAAATTCTGGAAAAATCCGGATTGAATATTACAGCAGCGGACTCTATGGCAGACGGTGCGCAAAAAATTGTTTCGTTAGTTCAATAGAAAGGCAGGGACCATCGACCTATGAGCATTTATATTAATCAGGATACAAAAGTAGTTGTTCAGGGAATTACAGGATCTACCGGCCTCTTTCACACTCAGCAGGCGTTAGAGTACGGTACGAAAATCGTCGGCGGCGTTACGCCGGGTAAAGGCGGCACGGAAGTTGAAGGCGTGCCGGTTTTCAACACGCTTGATGATGCAGTGGAAGCAACCGGTGCTACCGTGTCGGTTATTTACGTTCCGCCTGCTTTCGCAGCGGACGCGATCATTGAAGCAGTGGACGCAGACCTTGATCTTGCCATCTGCATCACTGAAGGCATCCCGGTTCTTGATATGATTAAAGTGAAGCGTTTTATGGAAGGCAAGCGCACCCGCCTTGTCGGTCCAAACTGCCCGGGCGTTATTACACCGGACGAGTGCAAAATCGGCATTATGCCGGGCTACATTCATAAAAAAGGACACGTAGGTGTTGTTTCCCGTTCGGGTACACTGACGTATGAAGCCGTAGACCAGCTTACCAAAGCAGGCATCGGCCAGTCGACAGCTGTCGGTATCGGCGGCGACCCGGTAAACGGCACAAGCTTTACCGACGTGCTGCAGGCCTTTAATGACGATCCGGATACAGAAGCCGTGATCATGATCGGTGAAATCGGCGGCACAGCTGAGGAAGAAGCAGCTGAATGGGTCAAGCAGAATATGACCAAGCCAGTAGTCGGCTTCATCGGCGGTGCGACAGCCCCTCCAGGAAAACGGATGGGCCACGCCGGCGCGATTATTTCCGGCGGTAAAGGCACCGCAGAGGAAAAAATTAAAACGTTAAACGAAAGCGGCGTGCAGGTAGCAGCGACACCGGCAGAAATCGGTGATACGATGATCAACGTTCTGAAAGAACGCGGTCTGCACGAAAAATGCCTCACCCACGAACCGCAAGTATAAAATAACCGCCCTCCGCTGCCTCTTTCGGGCAGGCGGAGGTTTTCTTTTTCTTCCCCGTGTTCCCCCTAAAACCATTATTCCCCCATGAAAGGACTACTCCTCATGCAAAATCTCTCCTTTAATGAACGGCTTCTGGCTGTCCACGAATTTCCCTATTTTCAATGGAAGCACGTAGCAGAGCTGCTGCGCCGTGACCGTGAATTACTTTTACCTTTTACGCACCCTCATCTTCTGCCTGTAAACAGCGCCCATTTGACTGCCTGGCGGGAATATATGTCCCAGCTTGCCGTGCAGCGGAGGCTCGCTTGGTACCGGGAGCAGGGTATCGGATGGATTACATATTTTGACGAACGCTATCCGTCGTCTTTAAAGTCAATATACGATGCGCCGTGGGTGCTTTACACGAAAGGGAACAAAGAGCTGCTTCAAGACAGCCCCCGGCTGGCGGTAGTCGGCTCCCGGAGCATGACTTCCTACGGCAAAACAGCTGTGGAAGCATTTCTTCCTCCTGGGCAGGTGCAGATTGTCAGCGGACTGGCAAGAGGCGTGGACGGGCACGCCCACCGGCAGGCATTAACAATGGGAGCGCCGGCTATTGCGGTGCTAGGCTCCGGATTTGGCCGTATTTATCCGAAGGAGCATCTCGCTCTGGCAAAAAATATTGCTGCCGCGGGGCTGCTTTTGAGCGAATATCCTCCGGACAGATCACCGAAAAAATGGCACTTCCCGGCCAGAAACCGCATTATCAGCGGTCTGTCTGATAAAATATTTGTGGTGGAAGCGGATGTAAACAGCGGTTCCCTCATTACGGCATCGCTTGCGCTTGAACAGGGCAGGGAGGTCTGCGCATTGCCGGGATCCGTGTTTTCCAGGCAGAGTGCGGGTACAAATCAGCTGATTTATGACGGTGCTCTCCCGGTTATCCAGCCGGAGGATTTAAGCATATCCGGCAGGTGGACAGCGTCTCATAACAGCTGACGGAATTGAAACGGAATTTTAAATTTTCCGTATGTTATGCTAGACACGTTCGGTAAACTGTGAAAGAATAATTGTGATTTCAAGCACAAAACGCACTGAAACGAGTAAGATCATAAAAGCATCACTATTTGACAGAGTAATTTATTCGAGTTAATAATGGTAATATTTCATTGAGACAAAGGGGAGAAGAGGAATGGCCGACTATTTAGTCATCGTGGAATCTCCCGCAAAAGCAAAAACAATCGAAAAGTATTTAGGGAAAAAATATGCGGTGAAAGCTTCAATGGGGCACGTAAGAGATCTGCCGAAAAGCCAAATGGGAGTCGACACTGAAAACAATTATGACCCGAAATATATAACGATACGCGGGAAAGGTCCAGTTTTAAAAGAATTAAAAACGGCTGCAAAAAAAGCGAAAAAAGTATATCTCGCAGCCGACCCTGACAGAGAGGGTGAAGCTATTGCCTGGCATCTGGCGCACAGCTTAAACATTGATGAGGATTCGGAATGCCGGGTTGTTTTTAACGAAATTACAAAAACGGCGGTGAAGGATGCATTTAAGCATCCCCGATCCATCAATATGGATCTTGTGGACGCCCAGCAGGCCCGCCGGATACTTGACCGCCTCGTCGGCTACAACATTAGTCCATTACTATGGAAGAAAGTGAAAAAAGGATTGAGTGCCGGACGGGTACAGTCGATTGCTGTAAAAATGATTATTGACCGGGAAAAAGAAATCAAGGCGTTTATTCCGGAAGAATACTGGAGTATTAATGGAACGTTCTCGGACGGGGACGCGGAATTTGAAGCGAAATTTCACGGCACAGCGAAAGAAAAGCAGGCGCTTGCCTCCCGGGAAGACGTTGACGGCGTGCTTCAAAAGATGAAAGGCGATCAGTTTGAAGTAACAAAGGTCACGAGAAAAGAACGTAAACGAAATCCGGTACAGCCGTTCACGACCTCGTCCCTGCAGCAGGAGGCAGCGCGAAAGCTGAATTTCCGTGCGAAAAAGACGATGATGGTGGCCCAGCAGCTGTATGAAGGTATTGATCTGGGTAAACCGGCTGGCACTGTCGGTTTAATCACCTATATGCGGACAGACTCCACCAGGGTCTCCCAAACCGCCAAGGAAGAAGCCCGGACGTTTATTACGGAAAAGTACGGCGAAGAATACATCCGCCATGGCGAGCGCAAGAATGCTAAAAGCAGCAACAGCCAGGATGCCCACGAGGCGATCCGGCCGACATCGATCATGTATGAACCAAAACAGGTGAAAAGCTCGCTCTCAAGAGACCAGTACCGGCTGTACAAGCTCATCTGGGAACGTCTGGTGGCGAGTGAAATGGCCCCGGCTGTTATGGACACTATGTCGGTGGACCTTGATAATGAAGGCGTGCTGTTCCGGGCGACCGGCTCTAAAGTGAAATTCCCCGGCTTTATGAAGGTGTACGTGGAAGGCCAAGATGACGGAAAAAAAGAAGAGGATAAAATGCTTCCGGATCTTCAGGAGGGCCAGATGGTCACCCGGACGGATATGGAAGAAAATCAGCATTTCACCCAGCCGCCGCCGCGTTACACAGAAGCCCGGCTCGTTCGGACGATGGAGGAAATGGGCATCGGCCGGCCATCCACATATGCGCCGACGCTCGATACAGTGCAGCGCCGTAACTACGTAGCACTTGAAGAAAAACGTTTCGTGCCAACGGAGCTCGGTGAAATCGTCATGGATCTGGTCGTGGAATTCTTCCCGGAAATTCTTGATGTGGAATTTACCGCAAAGATGGAGAACGATCTTGACTATATTGAAGAAGGAAAACAAAATTGGATCGAGATTATCGATGAATTTTACCAGGGATTTGAGCCAAGGCTGAAAAAAGCCGAGGAAGAAATGGAAGAAGTCGAAATCAAAGATGAGCCGGCAGGCGAAGACTGCGAGCAGTGCGGCCATCCGATGGTATATAAAATGGGCCGTTACGGAAAGTTTATGGCCTGCTCCAATTTTCCGGAATGCCGTAATACGAAAGCGATTGTCAAAGATATTGGCGTGAAATGCCCGAAATGTAAAGAGGGAAATGTCGTTGAACGCCGAAGTAAGAAAAAGCGGATCTTTTACGGCTGCGACCGGTACCCGGACTGCGAATTTGTTTCCTGGGATAAACCGATTGCCCGACCGTGTCCGAAATGTGAAAATATGCTTGTGGAGAAAAAGACGAAAAAAGGCGTACACGTCCAGTGCTCTGAATGTGATTATAAGGAAGAACCAAATTAAAAATGACTGGTTACAGCGCAGGTCTGACTGCTTCCGAAAGGAATAGTTGCCTGCGCTTTCAAAAGGGAAAGGAGTTTTTATCATGAAAAGTACACCTGTTCATATCGTCGGTGCAGGGCTAGCCGGAAGCGAAGCGGCATGGCAGCTTGCAAAACAGGGCGTGCCGGTCAGGCTTCACGAAATGCGTCCAAACAAACAGACGGCCGCCCACCATACCGATAAATTTGCGGAGCTGGTCTGCAGTAATTCCCTTCGGGCCAACAACCTTACAAATGCTGTCGGCGTATTAAAGGAAGAAATGAGGCACCTCGACAGCGTGATTATCGAGGCAGCAGACGCAGCTTCGGTACCGGCAGGCGGCGCCCTTGCTGTAGACCGGCATGAATTTGCCGCGAAGGTCACGGAAAAAGTAAAAAATCATCCGCTCGTGGAAGTGGTATCGGAGGAAGTGACCCATATACCGGATGAACCGGCAATTATTGCCACGGGTCCGCTGACCACTGAGTCGCTCTCTGAGGATATTTTTAACCTGACCGGCGAAGAGCATTTGTACTTTTACGATGCAGCGGCGCCGATTGTGGAAACAGACAGCATCGATATGGACAAAGCGTATGTAAAATCCAGGTACGATAAAGGAGAAGCTGCGTACATCAACTGTCCGATGACAGAAGAGGAATTTGACCGCTTCTACGATGCACTGGTGGAAGCAGAAGTTGTTCCGCTGCGCGAATTTGAAAAAAACATCTTTTTTGAAGGCTGTATGCCGGTCGAGGAAATTGCCCGCAGAGGCAAAAAGACCCTGCTGTTCGGCCCGATGAAGCCGGTCGGTCTGGAGCACCCGGAAACAGGGGAGCGCCCGCACGCCGTCGTGCAGCTGCGCCAGGACAACCAGGAAGGCACGCTCTTTAACATTGTCGGCTTCCAGACGCATCTCAAATGGGGACCTCAGAAGGAAGTAATCCGTTTAATCCCGGGGCTTGAAAATGCCGACATCGTCCGCTACGGCGTGATGCACCGCAATACATTTTTGAATTCCCCGAACTTCCTGAATCCGACCTATCAGACGAAGGCCCGCAGTGATTTGTTCTTCGCCGGACAGATTACCGGTGTGGAAGGCTACGTGGAATCAGCTGCTTCCGGGCTGGTCGCCGGATGGAATGCGGCAAAACAATATTTGCAGGAAGAAACGGACACCTTCCCGAAGGAAACGGTGATCGGTGCCATGAGTCACTATATTACGACGGCCGGCGCCAAAAACTTTCAGCCGATGAACGCCAACTTCGGCCTGCTGCCCGCCCCGGAGCAGAAAATCAAAAACAAGCGGGAACGCAATGAATACTACGCAGAACGGGCTCTGGATGCCATTCAGAATTTTAAGAAAAAAGTCCAAATATGATTGCTAGGCTGCAGGGTTTATGATACGATTTACTAGCTTTTGTCTTCATAGGGCGGCAACAGACCCGCAGAGGGAAGCCGAAAGTGCAAAGGAGCAAAAAGCTGATGAACCCGCTATTAACCTGGAGGGAAGAATTTTTCCGCTATCTGGAGCTTGAAAAAAACATTTCCTCTTATACAAAAACAGCTTACGAACAGGACTTGATTGAATTTGAAGCTTTTATGCAGCAGGAGGGCTGGAAGCACGTGGAGGATGTTGATCCAACGCTCGTCCGCCTCTACTACAGCAGCATGTACGACCGCTCGTATGCAAGGGCGACAGTAGCGCGGAAAATCTCCGCGCTGCGTGCGTATTTCCGCTATCTGCAGCGTGAAGAATATATTGAACAGAATCCGTTCATCGGGGCGAGCCATCCGAAAAAAGAGCGGCCGCTTCCCCACTTTTTATATGAAGAAGAGATCGAATCGCTGTTTGCTTCATTTGATATGAGCAAGCCGCTTGATATCAGGGATAAAGCCATTATGGAGCTGCTTTATGCGACAGGCATGCGCATCAGCGAATGCCAGCAGCTGCAGGCCGATGACCTCGATGACTACCTTGGCACCATTCTGGTGAAGGGAAAGGGCCGGAAGGAGAGGTACGTGCCGGTAGGAAGCTTTGCCCAGGAAGCCGTGGAGCTGTACAAAACGGAGGTGCGGCCGGAGCTGGCAGCCAAAAGCAGCGTGCCGACCGGCCAGCTGTTTTTAAATGCCCGGGGCGGTCCGCTGACCGACCGTGGATTCCGCCATGTCATCAACGAACGGGTGAAAAAGGTCTCAAGCACGCTTCGTATTTCTCCTCATGATCTGAGGCATACGTTTGCGACACATCTGCTCAATCACGGGGCGGACCTGCGGGTCGTGCAGGATCTTCTCGGCCATGCCAATTTATCAACAACCCAGATTTATACCCATGTCACGAAAGAACGGCTACAGGATGTGTATCGACATGCGCATCCAAGAGCAGAAAGGAAGCGTGAATAACTATGGAACCATCCTTTCACGCCACAACAATATACGCTGTCCATCACGACGGTGAAGGAGCGATGGCCGGCGACGGCCAGGTGACGCTCGGCCAGCAGGTGGTCATGAAGCATACGGCACGAAAGGTGAGACGGCTGTACAACGGGAAAGTTCTCGCCGGCTTTGCCGGATCGGTAGCTGACGCGTTTACACTGTTTGACTTATTTGAAGAAAAACTCGAGCAGTGGAGCGGCAATCTGCAGCGTGCTGCCGTCGAGCTTGCCAAGGACTGGCGCAGCGATAAAACGCTGCGGCGTCTGGAAGCGATGCTCATAGTTATGGATAAATCCACCATGCTTTTGGTCGCGGGCACAGGAGAGGTAATCGAGCCTGATGATAATATGCTTGCGATCGGCTCCGGGGGCAATTTTGCGCTCAGCGCCGGACGGGCACTCAAAAAGCATGCCACGCACCTGACCGCCCGGGAAATGGCCGAGGCTTCGCTGCAGACAGCAGCAGATATATGTGTTTTCACCAACCATGAAATCATAATTGAAGATTTGGAATCTTAAAACATAGTCCGCTAAGGGGGCTTATTAATGGAAATTTCGATGACACCCAAACAGATTGTAGAACGGCTCGATCAATATATTATCGGCCAGAATGAAGCGAAACGGTCTGTTGCGGTAGCTCTTCGCAACCGGTATCGCAGAAGCAAACTGCCCGAACAGCTTCAGGAGGAAGTAACGCCGAAAAATATTTTGATGATCGGACCGACGGGCGTAGGTAAAACAGAGATTGCCCGCCGGATTGCGAAGCTTGTCGGCGCCCCGTTTTCGAAGGTGGAAGCCACGAAATTCACGGAAGTCGGCTATGTCGGCCGTGACGTGGAATCGATGATCCGGGATCTGGTGGAGGTCGCCGTACGTATTGTAAAGGAAGAAAAAACAGCCTCCGTACAGGAAAAAGCAGAAAAAGCCGCGAATAAAAAAATTGTCCGGCTGCTTGCTCCGAGAAAACGCAAAAATCGTCAGGCGGATAACAACTCCGGCAATCCGTTCGGGATGCTTTTTCAGCAGAATGAGGACAATGATGAAGAGGAAGAGACAGACACTTCGGACAACAGTGATCTGCGTGAGCAGCGCCGTCAGCTGCAGAAGCAGCTGGAGATGGGCGAGCTTGAAGACCGCAAAGTGACCATAGAGGTCGAACAGCAGTCCGGCTCCATGGGCGACATGTTTCAGGGCGGCGGCATGGAGCAGATGGGCATGAACATGCAGGAGATGCTCGGGAACATGATGCCAAAGAAAACGAGCAGCCGTACCCTCCCTGTGAGCGAAGCACGCAAGGTGCTGACCGAGCAGGAAGCCCAGAAAATGATCGATATGGACGAAGTCAGTACAGAAGCTGTTTATCGCGCGGAGCAGCTGGGAATTGTGTTCCTGGATGAAATTGATAAAGTAACCGGTAAAAAGGAAAGCAGCAGTGCGGACGTTTCACGTGAAGGCGTACAGCGGGACATTCTGCCGATTGTGGAAGGATCAACGGTTAATACGAAGTACGGGCCGGTGCGTACCGATCACATGCTGTTTATCGCCGCCGGTGCTTTTCATACGGCTAAGCCTTCCGATTTAATTCCTGAGCTGCAAGGAAGATTTCCGGTGCGTGTCGAATTAGATAACTTAGGGGCAGCAGATTTTGCCCGGATTCTGCGGGAGCCGGACCAGGCTCTTACGAAGCAGTATCAGGCTCTCATCCGTACCGAAGGCATTGAAGTAACGTTTACAGATGAAGCGGTCGACACTATTGCAGAATTAGCGGAAGCGGTCAATCAGCAGACAGAAAATATCGGTGCGAGACGGCTGCATACGCTGCTTGAAAGACTGCTCGAAGATCTGTCCTTCGAGGCGCCGGAAATTACTATGGACGCTATTACCATTACGCCGGAGTACGTCAATGATAAACTGGCCACGATCGCCAGGGACCGGGACGTCAGCCGGTACATTTTGTAGCATAAATCAGGAGGAGAATCAGCATGGATTTGTTAACAAGAAGCAGAAGAATTAATGAAATGTTACAGAAAACACAGGGGGACCACGTCAATTTTAAAGACATGGCCGAAACCCTTCAGGAAATTATCGGGGCTAATGTGTTTGTAGTCAGCCGCCGCGGGAAGCTGCTCGGCTACTCGATCGAGCAGGAAATCGAGCACGAAAAAATGCAGCGGATTTTAGAGGAGCGTCAGTTCCCGCAGGAGTATACCTCGGGGCTGTTCGGCATTAATGAAACCTCCCCGAATCTGGATGTGCAGAGTGAATACACGGCATTTCCGCAGGAAAGCGCTGAATTATTTGCGTCCGGCCTGACAACGATTGTACCGATTGTCGGCGGCGGCCAGCGTCTTGGCACGCTCGTTCTGGCCCGGTTAAGCGAAACGTTTGATGATGATGATCTGATCCTCGCCGAGTACGGGGCGACTGTTGTCGGCATGGAAATCCTCCATGAAAAAACGCAGGAAATTGAAGAGGAAGCGAGAAGTAAAGCCGTTGTTCAGATGGCTATCAGCTCCCTTTCCTACAGCGAACTCGAAGCGGTAGAGCATATTTTCGAGGAGCTCGACGGCAAGGAAGGGCTGCTTGTAGCGAGTAAAATTGCCGACCGTGTCGGTATCACCCGCTCCGTGATCGTCAACGCCCTGCGTAAGCTTGAAAGCGCCGGCGTGATCGAATCAAGATCCCTTGGCATGAAGGGAACCTATATTAAAGTATTAAACAACAAGTTCCTGTATGAACTCGAGAAAATTAAAAATAATGACTAACGGCTTTCGGGCGATCCCTTCACGGGGGTCGCTTTTTTTTGCTCTTAAACTAAAACATGAGGCGTGAAGGAAAGACAGCATTCCGGTGAAAATTGAATACTATCCAATAAATAAGCACATTGAGGATAAAAGAACTATTAAAAAGTAGTTTAACTTCTTAGACGGAAGTTACTGAAATGCAAAAACCGCGATATTGATTAGACAAATGTACATTTTTTCTATACAATTTAGGAAGTAATGCTCATATAAAAGTAAATAACTAAACCTTTAGTATCAATTAAAAAGCCAGAGGTGAGAAAATGGAACTGTTCCAATCAGGGACGTGGCAGAAATTACAGGCGGGTGTCGAAGGGGCATCGCTTAGACAGAAGGCAATCACGGATAATATTGCCAATATTGACACCCCGAACTACAAAGCGAAGGAAGTTTCCTTTCAGGACATGCTGAAAGAAGAAAGCAGCAGTCAGATGGAAGCTGTACGGACAGACGCAAAACACTTTTCTTTTCAGAATAATCAAAATACTCCGAGCGTATACGAGCAGAAGGGCAATACATATAACAATAATGGAAACAACGTAGACATTGACAAAGAAATGACCGAGCTTTCGGAAAACCAGTTGCATTATAACGCCATTATTGATCGTATTAATGGAAAATTTGGCGGCATTAAATCAGCTATCCGGGGAGGGTCATAAGCATGTCTATTTTTAATGGAATTCAAGCCTCCGGCTCGGCCTTGACGGCTCAGCGCCTAAGAATGGATGTCGTAAGCTCCAACCTTGCGAATGCGGATTCCACGAGAGGGCGGCTCGTTGACGGGGAATGGCAGCCGTACCAGCGCAAAACCGTTTCCATGAGTCCGAAGCAGGACAATTCCTTTCAGTCGAATTTAACGAAAGCATTAAATGACCAGGGCGGCGTGCGGGTGTCGGAAATCGGGGTGGATGATGCCCCTTTTGATGAGGTTTACCAGCCTGAGCATCCCGATGCCAATGAAGAAGGCTACGTACAGATGCCAAATGTGGATCCTTTAAAAGAAATGACGGATTTGACCTCGGCCTCACGCTCGTATGAGGCAAACGTCACGGCACTCAATGCCAATAAAAATATGATGATGAAAGCACTTGAAATCGGTAAAAACTAATAACGGAAGGAGGATGACAAATGGAAATTACGAATAGCCAGGCTCCGGTAATGAAAACAGCAAATGAGGCAGGCCAGGCGACAGTAAAGGAAACCGGCGATTCATTTCAAAAAGCGATGAGTGAGGCGATGAGTAAAGTCAATGAAGCCCAGCTTGAATCGGACCGGATGACGGAAAAGCTTGTGACCGGAGAAGCGGACAACCTGCATGATGTGATGATTGCCGCGGAAAAAGGAAGTGTCTACATGCAGACGGCCACCGAGGTGAGAAACAAGGCGGTGGAAGCCTACAAAGAAATGATGCGGATGCAGGTGTAATCGTAAAGAGGAAGGTATGAAGCGGAATTATGAAAGAAAAATGGAAAGAGTACAGCCAAAAGGCGAAAACGTATTGGAGCAGCCGCAGTAAAAAACAAAAAAGAATATATATTTTTGGCACGACGGCGATCTTTCTTTTTCTCCTCATCAGCATGCTGCTGTTTTCGCGGACAAACTTTGAGCCTCTTTACACCGATCTGGCACCGGAAACAGCAGGCAGCATCAAAGAAACGCTGGACACCCGCGGAGTGAAATATGAAATATCGAATGAGGGAACTACCATCAGCGTACCGAAGGATCAGGTGGATGCGTTAAAGGTTGACCTGGCAGCCGAAGGGCTTCCACAGGACGGGGCGATTGACTACAGTTTTATTGAGGATCAGACCGGCTTCGGAATGACAGACAACGAATTTTCCGTCATGGAACGGGCAGCGCTGCAGACTGAACTTGAAGCGTTAATTTCCAATATGGATGCAGTGTCAAGTGCCGATGTAATGATCAATATGCCGGAGGAGTCTACGTGGGTGGCCGAAGAAGCTGAAGCAGCGACAGCATCGGTGAACGTTGATTTAGGCGGTACCGGAGAGCTCGATCAGGAGCAGGTGAAAACCCTGTACAACCTGGTGTCCAAAAGTGTGCCTGATCTGCCGGTGGAAAACATCGATATCAGTGATACAAGCATGAACTATTATACATATGAAGAAAATGGTGCGTCCGGCTCTGCCATGGATCAATACGAGGACCAGCGTGCGGTGCAGCAGGACATCGAAAAGGACATCCGCCGTGAAGTCCAGCAGATGCTCGGCACTGTGGCGGGGCAGAATAAAGTCATGGTATCGGTAACGACAGACATCGACTTTACGAAGGAAAACCGGGAGGAAGACCTGGTGGAGCCCGTGGATGAAGAAACAATGGAAGGCATCGCCGTCAGCGCGGAAGAAATTGCTGAAGCCTATGAAGGTGTTGATCCGCTCGAAGAAGGAGAAGTCGGTGCAGGGGAGGAAGACGTAGCCAATTATCCGGCCGGTACAGAAGCAGCAGGCGACTCAGAGCGGACCGAAGAACGGATTAATTATGAAGTGAACCGTATTCATAAAGAAATTCAGGAAAGCCCGTACAAGCTGCGAGACCTTGGTATTCAGGTTATGGTGGAGCCGCCGGATCCGGAAGACCCGAATTCTTTAGAGCCGGAAACGATGGATAACATGCAGGCGATGCTTGAAACAGTTATCAGTACGAGCATCGATAAAGAATACCTTGAAGTGGAAGGCGAGGAGATGGATGTAGAAGAAAAAGTCTCTATCTCCTCCCAGACATTCCTCGGCGCAGAAGAAATCGATCAGGAAGCAGGCGGCCTGCCGTGGTGGGCATATGCATTAATGGCTGTCGGCGCTGTGGGCCTCATCATTTTAGTGGTATGGCTCGTCCGTCGGAAAAAACCAGCCGAAGCCAAAGAAGAAACCTTCCAGGCTGCGGAATTTGAACAGCGCGAGGTACCTGATCTCGAGAGCGGCAGGGAAATGACCGAGGAAGAAAAGAAACGAAACCAGCTCGAGAAGTTAGCAAAGGAAAAGCCGGAGGAATTTTCAAAGCTGCTTCGTTCCTGGCTGTCCGATGATTAAAAGGGGGAGCAGCAATTGCAGAAAAGAAAAGAAACGCTGACCGGGAAACAAAAGGCAGCTGTGCTGCTCATTTCACTGGGCCCGGACGTTTCAGCCGAAGTATATAAGCATTTACGGGAAGAAGAGATTGAAAAGCTGACGCTTGAAATTGCGAACGTCCGAAAGGTAGAAAGCTCAAAAAAAGAAGAAGTGATGAATGAATTTCATCAGATAGCGATTGCCCAGGATTACATTTCCCAGGGAGGCATCGGCTACGCCAAAAGCGTGCTTGAAAAAGCGCTTGGCGAAGAGGAAGCGATGCATATGATCAACCGCCTCACATCATCGCTGCAGGTAAAGCCGTTTGATTTTGCCCGCAAGGCTGAGCCCTCCCAGGTGCTGAACTTCATTCAAAATGAGCACCCGCAGACCATCGCCCTTGTGCTTTCCTACCTGGAACCGGGCCAGGCAGGACAGATTTTGTCGGAGCTGCCTGAAACGCAGCAGACTGATGTAGCCCGGCGCATTGCGAAAATGGACCGGACTTCACCGGAGATCGTAAGCGAAGTGGAAGCAGTGCTTGAACAAAAGCTTTCCACATCCGTCACCCAGGATTTCACCGAAGCAGGAGGCATTGAATCTGTCGTGGAGGTGCTGAACGGGGTGGATCGCAGCACAGAAAAGATTATTCTTGAATCCCTGGAACAGGAGGATCCGGAGCTGGCTGAAGAAATCAAAAAGCGGATGTTTGTGTTTGAAGACGTGGTGGCGCTTGATAACCGCTCCATTCAGCGGGTTGTACGTGACGTCAATAATGATGATTTGCAGCTTGCCCTTAAGGTGGCAAGCGAGCAGGTGAAAGAAGTCGTTTTCCAGAACATGTCCCAGCGGATGGCCGAAACGTTCCAGGAGGAAATGGAATTTATGGGGCCGGTACGGCTGCGTGATGTAGAAGAAGCACAGTCGAGAATTGTCGGTATTATACGCAGACTCGAAGAAACGGGGGAAATCGTCATTGCCCGCGGCGGAGGAGATGATGTTATTGTCTAACGTATTTCGCACGCACGTCAGCGCAGAGCATCGAACCATTGCGCCCAGAAAAATCGTGTTTGAAGAAGCGTCTCCACAGGCAGACGAGCATTTTCTCCAGCAGCGTCAGGCCGAACAGTTAAAAGAAGAGGCGGGGCGGCTGCATGAGCGGGCCGAACAGGCCTGGAAGGAAACCCAGGAAAAAATCAGACAGGAAGAAAAAGACGCCGGGGATCGTATTGCTGCATGGGCCGAAGAGGCCAAGCAGCAAGGATATGCCGAAGGTTTTAAGAGCGGGGAGGAGAAAGGCTTCGAAGCGTGGCAGGAACAAATCAGCCACGCCGGACGGATCATAGAATCTGCTGAACAGGCCTTTCATGAACGCCTGAATGAAGCCGAACCGACGGTAATCGATATTGCAGTGCAGGCGCTTGAAAAAATGCTCGGCCCGGAATGGCTTCCGGATGAACACTGGCGGATGCAGCTGTCGACTGCGATTGGGTCTCTGCGTGAGCAGGGAAACATCCGCGTGCTCGTCAGCGCGGAAGATTATGAAGATTTACGAATGTATAAAGAGGAGCTGCAGAGCGCGGCGGGGAGTGACCAGAAGGTGACCATTTATCCCGACGCGCAGATGAAAGATCGGCAGTGCGTGCTCGAAACGGACTTCGGAAAGCTCGACGTCTCCCTTGACACTCAGCTCCAGGAATTAAAAAAACAGCTCCAGGCTGTTGTTAAAGAGGGCATACCGGTATGAGAGCAGAGCATGCAGCGAAACAGGTGAAACAGATGTCTCTGTACCGTTCCTATGGAAGTGTGGAACGAGTGATTGGATTAATGGTGGAGTCGCGCGGGCCGAAAACAAACGTCGGTGACATCTGCTACATATATGGTGTCGGAAGCGACAGTTCCACGGCCGCTGAAGTAGTTGGTTTCCGGCAGGAATACGTGCTGCTGATGCCGCTGGAGTCGTTAAAAAACATCAGCCCGGGCTGTACGGTCGAAGCCACCGGCAAGCCACTGAAAATCAAAGCAGGAGCAGGACTGATCGGGCGCGTACTAAATGGCATGGGAGAGCCGATGGATCATCAGGAGCTTCCGGAAGGGCTGGTCAGCGTTTCTTCGGAGGCAGCACCGCCGGCGCCGCTTGACCGCCCGAGGATTAAAAACGTCATGCCGACCGGCGTGAGAGTGATTGACAGCCTGCTCACGATGGGCGAAGGCCAGCGGATAGGCATCTTTGCCGGAAGCGGTGTCGGAAAAAGCACCCTGCTTTCGATGATCACGCGTTACACGGAAGCCGACATTAACGTAATCGCACTTATCGGAGAGCGCGGGCGCGAGGTCCGGGATTTTATCGAACGCGACCTCGGAGAAGAGGGGATGGCCAGATCAGTGCTGATCGTAGCGACCTCCGACCAGCCCGCTTCGATGCGGATCCAGGGAGCCTACACGGCCACAGCTATTGCTGAATATTTTCGTTCCAAAGGAAAAAAGGTCAATTTCATGATGGACTCCATCACCCGGTTTGCGATGGCACGAAGAGAAATCGGCCTTGCGATTGGCGAGCCTCCTACGACAAAAGGATACCCGCCGTCAGTATTCGCCCTCCTGCCGGGGCTGCTTGAGCGGACCGGCACAAGCAACGAAGGCTCGATTACCGCATTTTATACGGTGCTTGTGGACGGGGACGACATGAACGAGCCGATTGCCGATGCCGTACGCGGTATTCTCGACGGCCACTTTGTGCTCGAACGGTCGCTTGCCAACAAAAATCATTTTCCGGCCATCGACGTGCTTCAAAGCGTCAGCCGGGTGATGTCAGAGGTTACGGATAAAGCTCATCAGGAGGCAGCCACGAAAGTGAAAAGCTGGCTTGCAGCTTACCGGGAAGCAGAAGACCTTATACGAATTGGGGCCTACCGCAAAGGCAGCTCCCCCGAGACCGACGAGGCACTGGAAAAATTACCTGCCGTTGAAGCGCTTATCCAGCAGCGGTCGATGGAAGCATCGACCATGGAACAGACGCTGCAAAAGCTGCAAAACGTTATGGAGAAAGGAGCATCCTAATGTCCTATCAATTTTCTTTAGAACAGCTGCTGCAGCTGAGAGACCGCGAAAAAGACCAGAAGGTGAAATCCTACAATGAGGCAGTGGACCAGTTTGAGCAGAAAGCAGGGACCCTCTATGAAATGCTTCGTTCCAAGGAGCACGCAGAAGAAATAAACCGGGAGAAAATGACCCGTGGGGTGACGGTGCGGGAGCTTCGTCAGCAGGAAAAAATGCTGCATATGTATGAACGGGAAGCAGCCGTTCTTGAAGAAGCGGTAAGCAAGGCGCGCTGGATGATGCAGCGTGAAGAAAAAGCGATGCAGGAAGCATGGCGTGAAAACCGGAAGCTTGAGCTGATAAAAGAAAAAGAAGAAGCAAAACATATGGAAAAATTAAAGCGGCATGAGCGTATGGCCATGGATGACACAGCAGTACAAATGTATCTCCAGAAGCAGACGGTGCAGCATTATGGCTGAAAAAGAAAAGAAAAAAGGCAGTTTCTTTCAATGGTTTTTCATGCTGTTTCTTATCCCGCTTGTTTTCGCCATTGTTCTGTCGGTAGCTGTTATGTCCTTTATGGGGATAAATGTTACTCAGCTCGGCCAGGACGTAATGAAGTCGGTCACCGGCAGCGAAGAAAGTGCCGATGACGCCGGAGCTTCCGGTGAAGAACTCGAAGCCAAGGAAGAGGAAATCGTCGAACTGCAGCAGCGGCTGGATGAACGGGAGCAGGAGCTTGAAAGCGTGGAAGAAGAGCTTGAGGAACTGACGCTCGAATCAGAAACAGAAGAGAATAATGAAGAGGAAGAAAACGGCGGGAATACCGGTTCAGCCCAGAAAATTTATGAGGAAATGAAGCCGGCAACTGCGGCAGCAGTGCTCGGGCAGCAGGAAACAGAAGTTATTGTCCAGCATTTGTACACGCTGCAGCCGGAGGAGCAGGCTGCCATACTCGAAGAGATGGATGAAGAGCTTGCTGCTTCCGTTGTCTCGGGGATTGAAGGCCTCGACCTGGAACAGTAAAAGAAAGGAGGCCGCTATGGAGACAGCAATTACCGGTCGGCCGGCGTCACCGGGCCAGGGCGTTATGCCCGTATCCGCTCAGACAGGAGGTGGTCGGTCAGCATTTGCCGCTCTGTTTGCCGGTGCCACCTCAATAACGGGGAAACAGCCGGTTATGGAAAATGGGACGGAACATGCCGGGCCTTCTGCTGAGCAGATAATGGAAGCCATCGAAGCAGATCCGGAAACAATCAATGCGCTGATGCAACAGCATCCCGAATTTGAGGATGCCGTGATGTATATCGCTGAGCTCGTACGTAACGAACAGGGCGGTGAAGGACCAGCGAAGGAAGAAATGCCCGGAGAAATGCCGGCAGGAGCAGAAAATATTTTCACAAAGCTTGCCGTTGTTCTTCATTCTCCGGACGCAGAAACAGTTGCAGGAAAAGATGCTGCTCCAGGGGAGAAAAGGCGGGAGTCCCCAATCAGCGCCATTAAAGATATGGCTGGAAAAGCAGAATTGCCGGTGCTTGAGCAGCTCGCAGCCCGGTTTAACGACCTTGCTCCCCGCGATCAGCAGGCGATACAGGTGGCAGCAGAAAAGCTGGAGGAGGCTGCCGGACCGCTGCTTTCCAAAGCCCTGGAGGGAGAGGAAAAAAAACAGGCAGAAGAAGTATTTACGAGCAGGCTGAATGAACTGGCTGCGCTTCTTTCAAAGGTTTTATCAGATAAAACAGAAAGTGTCCGTCCGGAAGCCGTTCTAGCAGCATCAGCAGTAGCCGCCGGAGCGCCGGTACAGGAAGACGGTCTCAAGGCAAACCAGGAGAATGGTCAGCTGACAGAGAAGGAAATGTCTCCGCTCGAAAAGGTCAACATTCTGTTTCCGGAAAAAACACCGGAGGTCCGGCAGCTGATTTCCTTTCTGGACCAGCAGGCAGACGCCAAAAGCATCGCCGAGCTGCGGCCACAGTTACTGTCGCATGTGCCAGCTGGATGGGCAAGCCCTGCTAACAGGAAGGAAGCGGCGGCAGATACAGGCACCCAGATGGTAAAACAGGACCTTCAGCAGTGGCAGAAATACCTCAGTGGACGGCAGCAGTCAGACACCTGGGTGCCGAAAGCTCTTCAGCCGTCTGCTCTAGAAGCACCGGAAAAGCAGCTGACTGCGTTTGTCCAAAGTCTTTCGGCTCTGGTAAAAAAGCAGCCGCCGGCCTCTTCAACAGCAGAGGCGGATAACAACGAAGCGTTTATTAAGCAGCTTGAGCAGATTCTGCAGGTCATCCGAGGCGAAGCAGGAAATGCTTCATCTCCTCCAGCACCAACAGCCGGTGCGGGAGAGCCGAGAGCGCTTCAGCCGAATGCGCCGCTTGTGATTCAGCTCCCGCCGGCGTCTGAAGGAAATCAGCGCCAGGCCGAATTTTTAAAGCAGTTTCAGCAGACGCTCGGGACGATGAACGCTGTCCAGCTGAAAAACGGGGCTTCCTATACGATTCGTCTTCACCCTGAGCATCTGGGCCGAATCGATGTGAAGCTCACGAAAATTGAAGGACGATGGACCGCCCAGCTGATTACAACCTCCAAAGGAGCACAGGAGCTCGTGGAAGGCAGCGTGCATCAGCTGAGACATTCCTTCCTGCAGCAGAATCTGCAGGTCGAACGCATCGAAGTAGCAGAGCACCCGGATTTCTATAAAGAAGAAGAGCAGAAAGAAGAACCTGAAGAAGAGCGGGAAGCGGTAAATACGCAGGAAGAGTCTTCAGAAGAGGAAGAACGCTCGTTTGAAGATATTTTACAGCAGCTTTCAGTCAACGAACGAATTTAAAGGAGGTGAATAAACGGTGAGTATGATTACAGATAATATGCAGCTGAACAACGCTTCAAACAGCAAGTCGCCCTTTGCCGCTGAAAACAGCAACGGCAACATGGATAAGGACGATTTTTTAAAACTGCTTATCACCCAGCTGCAAAACCAGAACCCGCTTGAGCCGATGAACGACACTGAATACGTGTCGCAGATTGCCAACTTCAGTACGCTCGAGCAGATGAACAACATGAATAAATCCATGGAGCAGTCGACGCAGTTTATGGCGCAGGATGCCCTGATGCAGCTGAGCGGCCTGATCGGTCAGGACGTCACGTGGCAGTCGCTCGTAAACGCCAACACACCAAATGAGGATGTGCAGACGGGGCGCAACGAAATTATGTCGGTGAAAAAAGATACGCAGGGAAACATAATGGTCGAGCTTGACTCCGGCCGCTGGATTGACGGCAGGCAGGTAGTGAACATCGGAGAGGACGAGGCGGTTGCAGAGGAAAGCTGATACGAAGGAAGGAACAGCATGGATTATTCAAAGATACATAACTATTCCAGCATGCCGGTTCCGCCCAATACAGCCAACACCCCACGACCGGAAAAGCAGCAGGCTGGTTCATTTGCCTCGCTGCTGCAAAACGAGCTCGCAGCTCCTGATGTCAAAATCAGCAAGCACGCTGCCAAACGAATGGAAGAAAGAAATGTCCATATCAAAGGTGCAGACTGGGAGCAGATGCAGGTAAAGCTAGGTGAGGCAGCAGAAAAGGGTGTCAAAGAATCTGTAGTGGTATTCCCGGAAGCGGCACTGGTCGTCAACGCAGAGAGCCGGACCGTTATTACAGCAATGTCAAAGCAGGAAGCAGCAAACCACACGTTTACAAATATTGACGGCGTTATATTCATGTAAAAAGGCTTGACCGCAAGGAGGCCTGGGCTCCCGACAGACAGACGGGGCCCGCTTAAACCAAAGGAGGAATACGATGCTACGCTCTATGTATTCAGGAATTGCAGGAATGAAGAACTTTCAGCAGAAATTGGACGTTATCAGCAACAACATCGCAAACGTTAATACCCAGGGATTCAAAAAAGGACGCCCGACATTTCAGGATATGATGAGCCAGCAGACCGGCTCGGCCGCAGCAGCTGAGGGCGGCCGGGGCGGTGTGAACGCAAAGCAGGTTGGTCTTGGAAGCGAGATGGGAAGCATTGATACGGTGGACACGCAGGGCAGCCTGCAAAATACCGGGCGCGAGCTGGACCTCGCAATTTCCGGCTCCGGCTATTTCCGCCTGCAGAATCCGACAGAAGAGGGAGAAAGCTTTACACGGGCCGGGAACTTTTATCTTGATGATAACGGAGATATGGTGAACTCCGAAGGGTTGTATGTACTGGACACGGATGGAGATGTTATTAACATCGACGAAGAAGCCCGGAGCTTCAGTATCGATGCTGCTGGTAATGTTAATATTGTCAACCAGAACGAAGCTACTGAGACGGTTGCCCAACTGGGGATAGCCACATTTGCAAATCCGGGTGGACTTGAAAAATCAGGCGGCAACGTTTACCGGGCTTCGTTGAACTCAGGAGCTCCCAACAACCTTGAGCCAGGCCAGGGTGGAGCGGGCGAAGTAGTGGCCGGAGCGCTTGAAATGTCCAACGTTGACCTGTCCGAGGAGTTTACGGAAATGATCACTGCCCAGCGCGGGTTCCAGGCGAACACGCGGGGTATTACGACAGCAGACGAAGTGCTGCAGGAGCTGCTCAACATCAAGCGGTAACTAATGAATGAAATCGGGGGAGACAGGGGCAAAGTACTGCCCCTCAATTAACTATGATGGAATTAACAAAATTAAACGGACGCCCGTTCGTGCTGAACACTACATTGATTGAGCAGGTCGAAGCAGCGCCGGACACGACGATTACGCTGTTGAACGGCAACAAAATTGTTGTTCGGGAAAGCCTCAGTGAAGTGATGGATCTTGCCGAACGGTTTTACCGGCGGACCTGGATGCCGGCCGGCCGAAAAGGGGAGAACGTCTGAGCTATGTTAAAAAGCAAAGCAGGAAAAATAATGATGATTATGCTTTTGACCCTTGTACTTATTGCCGGTGCGGCTGCTGCTGTGTATCAGTTTCTGGGGTCCTCTGAACAGGCAGAGGGCAGTGAAGAAGAAAAGGCAGAGGAATTAAGCGCTGAAGAGCTGAGGGAGCTCACCTGGGACATGGACGAAATGACCACCAACCTTAAAGGCAACGACCGCTACATTAAAACGATGTTCAGCCTGCAGGCCGATAACGAAAAAGCCCGGGAAGAACTGGAGCAGCGCGACTATCAGATTAACAACATCATTATCCATGAACTGGCCCAGCTCGAACCCGGAGACATCGAAGGCTCGGAAGGGACCACCGAAATGGAAGGACGAATCAGGGAAAAAGTGAATGAGGTTATGACTGAAGGGGAAGTGCAGCGGGTCTATACGACCGAACGCGTCATTCAGTAACCCAGAATCCGCCCGAGAGAAGAGAAAGGGAGGTGAAAACCTCTTGTCAGATGTACTATCCCAGCATGAAATAGATGCCCTTTTGTCCGGATTGTCCACCGGAGAAATGGACGGCGAGCAGTTAAAAAAAGAAGAAAATGAACGCAAGGTCCGTTCCTACGATTTTAAACGCGCCCTGCGCTTTTCCAAAGAACAGATCCGGGGCCTGTCAAGAATTCATGAAAATTTTGCCAGAATTCTTACCACGGCGCTTTCAGGACAGCTGCGATCCTTTGTGGATATCAGCGTAGCCTCTGTGGATCAGGTGCCCTACGACGAATTCATCCGCTCAATTCCTAAAATGACGCTGCTGAATGTGTTTGAAGCGCCGCCGCTTGAAGGACGTATGCTCATGGAGGTCAACCCGCACGTCGGATACGCCATGCTCGACCGGCTGCTCGGTGGCCAGGGCCAGAGCATGAACAAGGTGGAAAAGCTGACGGAAATAGAAACAAAGCTTTTAAGCTCCTTTATGCAGATGATTCTCGAATCCTTCCAGAGTGCCTGGGAATCAGTGCTGAGTATTGAAACCATCGGATCCGAAATTGAAGTGAATCCGCAGTTTCTTCAGATGGTCTCTCCAAACGAAACCGTGGTGGTTATTTCTTTAACCACAACGATTGGAGAAACGTCGGGAATGATTAATCTGTGCCTTCCGCATATGGTGCTTGAAGAGATACTGCCCAAGCTTACTACCCACTACTGGATGCAGACGAAAGTAAAAGAGCGGGACCAGCAGGAAGTGGAGCATCTGAACGAGTGGCTGCTGCAGGGAAATGTTTCCCTGCAGGCAATCCTTGGCACTTCCTCTATCACCATCGAAGAGCTTTTACATATGGAGCGTGGAGACGTTTTAACGCTCAAACAGCACATCCATGACCCGCTCGAGGTGCACGTAGGCAGCAGAAAGAAATTTACGGCTCAGCCGGGGAAAAAGCGCAGCCATATGGCTGTACAGATTCTAGAAAAGATAGAGGAGGGAGAAGAACAGCATGAGTAATGACGATATGCTTTCGCAGGACGAAATTAACGAGCTGCTAAAAAACGTCGGAGCAGACGATGATGACGACAGCGGCGCTTCCTCCGGGGAGACGCCTGCTGAAGAAATTGCTTCTTCCACGGAAGATGAGGAACTCGATCATCTGCTTTCCACCGAAGAAAAGGATACGCTCGGCGAAATTGGCAATATCAGCTTCAGCAGCGCAGCCACCGCCCTGTCGAGCCTGCTGAATCAAAAAGTGAGCATTACTATACCAGGCGTAAAAGCGGTGTCGACCGAAATGGTGGAAAAGTCCTTTCCACGTCCTCACGTAGCGGTAAATGTGGAATACACCGAAGGGTTTGAAGGCACGAACCTGTTTGTGATCAGCATGACGGACGCAAGCATTATCGCCAACCTGATGATGGGTGGCGACGGGCAGGTTGATGAGGCAGCTGATATTGATGAAATGCAGCAAAGCGCGGTCCAGGAAGCGATGAATCAAATGATGGGATCGGCATCCACTTCGATGAGCACCATTTTTAACAAACGGGTGGATATTTCTCCACCGGGCGTCAATATTATGAACCTCGAGGAAGAAGAGTCGACCCGCTACATTCCCGATGAGGATACGGTCGTACAGATCGCGTTCCGCATCCAGATAGGGGAGCTGATGGACTCCTACATTATGCAGCTCATCCCGCTTGGATTCGCGAAAAAAATGGTGGAGGAACTGCTCGGGGCAAGCACCGGAGCTCCGCAGCCCGAACCGAAGCACCAGCCTGCCCCGGAGCCTTCCGGACGGCAGGAAGCCGAGCCGCAGAGAGCCCGAGCACAGGAGCCAAAAGCAGCTCCGACAGTAAGCGGAGCCGCCTTTTCCGAGCTTGAGGAGCCTGCGCACAGATATAATGACGGCGGCGGGAATCTCGATATGCTGATGGATATATCGCTTGATGTAACGGTGGAGCTTGGCAGATCGCGGCAGCCGATCAAAGATATTTTGTCACTGTCCCAGGGCTCAGTGGTCGAGCTTGATAAGCTTGCCGGCGAACCTGTCGATGTACTGGTGAACCAAAAGCCGGTAGCTAAAGGGGAAGTCGTGGTCATCGATGAAAATTTCGGCGTACGCATTACGGAAATTCTCAGTCCGAGAGAACGGGTTGCGCAATTAAAATAACGACAAAATAGGGAGTGGAAAACATGGGATATTCAGTTTTAGTAGTAGACGACGCCGCGTTCATGCGGATGATGATTAAAGATATTCTGGAAAAAAACGGGTTTAACGTAGTAGGGGAAGCAAAGGATGGAAACGAAGCAGTGGAAAAGTTCCAGGAAACGTCGCCGGACCTGGTGACGCTTGATATTACGATGCCTGATAAAGACGGGATTGAAGCACTGAAGGAAATCAAGGCGGCGGATCCGAACGCCAAGGTGATCATGTGTTCAGCCATGGGTCAGCAGTCGATGGTCATCGATGCGATTCAGGCGGGGGCTAAAGATTTCATCGTAAAGCCGTTTCAGGCAGACCGTGTACTTGAAGCAATTAATAAAACGTTAGGCTGATGGCCTGCCGCGGGGGAAGAAAATGAACTGGAAATACGCAGTAATCATAGTTGTAATGATGACAGTAATTATTCTGGCGGGCGCTGATACAGCGCTTGCCAGCACTACTGTCAATGAGTCCCTGAATCCGCAGGAAAACCAGGAGGACCCGGCAGCTGGAAGTGAAGAGGCTCCGGCAGACGATGAGACGGCGCCGGCAGCAATGGATAATGGCAACCTGTGGCTGAACTTTGTAAAGATGATTGGAGCGCTTGCGGTTGTTCTCGGACTGCTGTTCTGGCTGCTGAAATTTATCAACAAAAAAACAAGCAAATACCAATCCACCCGCTCGCTTCAAAGCATTGGCGGTATTGGGCTTGGGCAGAATAAATCGATTCAGGTCGTTAAAATTGGGGATAAAATGCTTGTGGTCGGAGTGGGGGACACGATTTCGCTGCTTCAGGAAATTGAGGATAAAGAAGAACAGGAGCGGATTACCGCCCAGGAACAGAATACATATACAGGTGTCCCGTCCTTGCTGGATAAATGGAAAACACGCGGGAAAACAGAGGAAAAAAGCAGCCAGTCCTTTCAGTCGGTGCTCGAAGAACGTCTGAAAGCAGCACGTGGGGCAAAGCATCCGGAGGCGCCGGATAACCGCACGGAAGTGAAGGAGGAACGGTGATGATTATTAGTGCTCTTCCTGCGCTTGATTTCAGCGGACTGCTCGAGGGCGGCGGAGAAGGAGCGGCGACATCGGTACAGCTTGTA
Organism: Marinococcus sp. LNHM4E3-1; assembly: GCF_056034405.1. Classification (NCBI taxonomy): domain Bacteria; kingdom Bacillati; phylum Bacillota; class Bacilli; order Caryophanales; family Bacillaceae; genus Marinococcus; species Marinococcus sp. LNHM4E3-1. Next base: position 118,896 of record NZ_JBQLID010000001.1, read on the forward strand.
CTGCTGCTCACTGTTTTGTCTCTCGCTCCCGGTATTTTAGTGCTGATGACCTGCTTTACCAGAATCGTGGTCGTGCTGAGCTTTGTGCGGATGGGTCTTGCCACGCAGCAGACACCGCCAAATCAGGTGCTTATCGGCCTTGCCTTATTTTTAACCTTCTTCATCATGGCGCCGACGCTTTCGGAAGTAAACGAGCAGGCGTTCAGTCCTCTGATGGCAGGAGAAATCGACCAAAATGAAGCGCTGACCGAAGCGGTCGGCCCGATGAAGGAATTTATGTCCCGGTACACACGGGAAAAAGATCTGGCGCTGTTTATGGATTATGCGGGCGAAGAGCGCCCGGAATCGGTCGAAGACATTCCGCTCACATCGCTCGTTCCGGCGTTTGCCATCAGCGAGCTGAAAACAGCTTTCCAGATGGGGTTTCTCATTTTTGTGCCTTTTCTTGTTATTGACATGATTGTGGCAAGCGTACTGATGAGCATGGGGATGATGATGCTTCCGCCTGTCATGATCAGTCTGCCGTTTAAAATTTTACTGTTTGTGCTCGTGGACGGCTGGTATCTGATTGTAGAGTCGCTGCTCCTCAGCTACACCTAGCCGGGATGAAGAAAGGAAGAAATGTATGTCAGCAGAACAGGTAATGCAGATCGCACAACAGGGAATATGGATGGTTTTTTTAATCGCGGGGCCGCTGCTTGTTATTGCGCTCGTACTCGGCTTTGGTGTCGCCATATTTCAGGCGACCACCCAGATCCAGGAGCAGACGCTCGCGTTTATACCAAAGATTCTTGGCGTTTTGGCCGCCATGCTCGTGCTCGGCCCGTGGATGCTGACGCAGCTGGTGGAGTACACGAGAAACCTGTGGTATCACGCGCAGCAGTTCATCGGATGAACAGACGATGGAAGCAATAATAGAGCAGCTCCCGGCTTTTTCCCTGGTGCTTGTGCGAGTGCTCGCTTTCTTTACGACGATGCCTCTTTTCTCTTATCGGACTATTCCGAATCAATTTAAAGTAGGTTTGGCATTTTTTCTTGCCCTGGCTATTTTCCCGGCACTGGATGCCCCGCTGATGACGGTGGACGGCGAGTACATCCTTCTTCTGCTAAAGGAGGTTATGCTCGGGCTTGCTATTGGGCTTATCGCAACGATTATGCTGTATGCGGTGCAGACAGCGGGGATGTTTCTCGATATTTCCCTCGGCTTTTTGATGGCGAACGTGGTAGATCCGCAGACGGGCGCGCAGAGCCCGCTGTTTGGCGGCTACTTTTACGCTTTTGCGCTGTTAATGCTTCTGGCGGTGAACGGCCATCATCTGCTGCTTGACGGCATTTACTACAGCTACAGCTTTGTGCCCATCGACCAGACGGGACTTGCGTTCGGCGATGAAGCGGTCGTCACGCACGTGGCAGAAGCGTTTAACCAGATGTTTATTCTTGCTTTTCAGCTGGCATTTCCGATCGTCGGTTCGCTCTTTCTCGTTGATCTTGCTTTAGGAATTATGGCGCGGGCGGTTCCACAGATGAACGTGTTCGTCGTCGGGCTGCCGCTGAAAATTGTGGCGGGGCTGCCGCTGCTTGTGGTGGCAATCCCTGGGATGTTTCTGGCCATCCAGTACTTGTATGAAGATATGTTTCACGTCTCGCGCGGACTGCTTGAGCTTTTAGGGGAGGGACAGGAATGAAGTGGACACTTGATCTGCAGTTTTTTTCACAGGAAAAAACGGAGGAGGCCACTCCTAAAAAGCGCAGGGACACGAGGCAGAAGGGCCAGGTTCCGAAAAGCAACGATGTGAATACGGCAGTTATCCTGTTTTTAGTATTTGCGCTCTTCTACATGTACGGAGGCACCATTTTCAATCACTTACAGGCGTTAATGACACATACATACATAGAATACATGCAGTGGGAAATTACAAAAGCCAGTGTGCCGGCGATGCTTCAGGAAATTACGATCCAGTCCGTAATCATTATTCTGCCGGTGATGCTCGTCGCCATGGTGGCGGGTGTTGCCGCATCGCTCACGCAGGTAGGATTTTTGTTTACAGGCGAGCCGATCAAAATGAAGCTGGAAAAGATTAACCCGCTCAGCGGCATCAAGCGGATCTTTTCGGCCCGGGCGCTCGTGGAGCTCGCCAAGGCACTTTTGAAAATTACGCTCGTCGGCGGTGTCGTTTTTGCGATTCTCTGGCTGGCGCTCGACCGGCTATTGTTTTTATCGCAAAAGGACGTTGGGGACGGCTTTATGGAAATTGCCCGTCTGACCGGGCTCATGGGACTGATTGGGAGCCTGCTGCTGCTAGTGCTTTCACTGCCGGACTATATTTATCAAAAGCATGACCACGAAAAGCAGATCCGCATGTCCAAGCATGACGTAAAGCAGGAAATGAAAAACATGGAGGGCGATCCGCTCATCCGCGGTAAACGAAAGCAGAAGCAGCAGGAAATGGCGATGGGGCGGATGATGGAGGAAGTGCCGAAAGCAGACGTTGTTATTACGAACCCGACGCACTTTGCAGTGGCGCTCCGCTACGAAGAAGGCGCGATGGGTGCGCCAAAGGTGATTGCCAAAGGGGCTGACCACCTGGCCCGGAAAATCAAAGAAAAAGCAGGCGAGCACTCGATCCCGATGGTGGAAAACAAGCCGCTCGCCCGTGCGCTGTACGCCCAGTCCGAAATTGATGATGAAATACCTGAAGATTTATTCAAAGCCGTGGCTGAGGTGCTTGCCTACGTGTACCGCATCAAAAGGAAAAACGGCTAGAAAAGGAGCAACGTTATGGGATTTAGAGAACTATCAGTGCTGCTCGGCGTTATATTGATTGTTATTATGCTGATCATCCCGCTGCCGACATTTATTTTAGACATCTTAATCATGGCCAATATTTCCCTGGCGCTTCTGGTTATTCTCGTGGCGATGAATACGAAGGAGCCGCTCGAATTCAGCATCTTTCCTACACTGCTTCTGCTTGTGACGCTGTTCCGGCTCGGGCTGAATGTTTCAACAACCCGTTCCATTTTAAGCAATGCCGAAGCAGGCAACGTCATCGAAACGTTCGGAAGCTTTGTGGTGCAGGGGAGCGCCTTTGTCGGCCTGGTGGTTTTCGTGATTCTTGTTGTCATTCAATTTGTCGTTATCGTTAAAGGGGCAGAACGGGTGTCGGAGGTTGGAGCCCGCTTTACCCTCGACGCGATGCCGGGAAAGCAAATGAGCATCGATGCCGACCTGAATGCGGGAGTTATTTCCGAACAGCAGGCCAAAGCGCGCCGGGAGAAAATTGAACAGGAAGCGGACTTTTACGGTTCGATGGACGGGGCGAGCAAGTTTGTAAAAGGGGATGCCATCGCAGGAATTGTCATTGTCATTATTAACGTTATTTTTGGTCTTGTGATCGGCATGACCGAGCACGGCATGGATATCGGCACCGCTGCGAATACCTTTACGCTTCTTACCGTCGGCGACGGCCTGGTCAGTCAGATACCTGCGCTGCTTATTTCCACAGCAACGGGTATTGTCGTGACACGGGCGGCGTCCGAAGGTAACCTCGGCCACGATATTACAAAGCAGCTGTTTGCCTTTCCACCAATGCTGTTTGTGGCAGCGGGCGCCATCTTTTTACTTGGTGTGTTCACGCCAATCAACTTCTTTTTGACCACCTGCATTGCCGGTGCGATGGCTGCTATCGGCTTTACCATCAGGCAGACAGTGCTTCAGGAGGAGCAGGCAGCGGTGCATGAAACCGAAGAAGCGCAGGAGGAGGATCTGCGTTCACAGGACAGCGTGATGCAGCTGCTGGATGTAGATCCGATCGAGTTTGAATTTGGCTATAACCTCATTCCTCTTGCGGATGCGAAACAGGGAGGCGACCTGCTTGACCGGGTCGTGATGATCCGGCGCCAGCTGGCGCTTGAGCTCGGGATGATCGTGCCGGTGATACGGATTCGTGACAACATCCAGCTGCAGCCGGGAGAGTACGTCGTGCGCATGCGGGGCAGCGAAATCGCCCGGGGCGAGCTGTACATGGACCATTATATGGCGATGGGCACCGGGGCTGAAGAGCCGATTGACGGCATCGAAACGACAGAGCCGGCATTCGGGCTTCCTGCCCTCTGGATTCCGGAAGAAGAGCGCGATATTGCTGAAGACGCTGGGTACACGGTGGTGGATCCGCCGTCGGTCGTCAGCACGCATCTAACCGAAGTCATTAAAACGCATGCCCATGAGCTGCTCGGTCGCGAGGAGACAAAGCAGCTGATCGATCATCTGAAGGAAACGTATCCGACGCTGGCCGAAGAAGTAACTCCTTCAACGCTTACGATTGGGGATGTGCAGAAGGTGCTGGCCAAGCTGCTCCGGGAAGGGGTATCCATCCGGAATATGCCAACTATTTTTGAAGCGCTGGCGGAATACGGCACGATGACCAGGGACATGGAGATTGTGACAGAGTATGTACGGCAGGCACTGTCGAGACAGATATCGAAGCAGTATGCGGACGGAGAAGAACTGCTGCAGGTCGTTACACTCAGCGGCGGCATTGAAAAGAAAATTGCCGATGCCCTGCAGCAGACCGAAAGCGGTAATTATCTGGCGATGGATCCAAACGAGTCCCAGCGGGTGGTTCAGCGTATCGGTGCAGAGGCCGAGCAGTTGATGAATATCGGGAAAACACCGGTTATTCTCTGTTCTCCGGCTGTGCGCATGCATGTACGTCAGCTGATTGAGCGGTTTTTTCCCCAGATGCCGGTATTATCCTATAACGAACTGGAGCCTTCCATAGAAATCCAAAGCGTCGGGGTGGTGAATAATGAATGAGAATGAAAAAAATTACAGCGGATTCGATGCCGGAAGCGGTAGCGAAAGTACGGAAGGACTTTGGGGATGAAGCGGTTATTCTGCATTCAAGACCGGTGAAAGTCAGAAGATGGTTTGGGCTTAAGTCCGTGAACAAGCTCGAAGTTTACGCAGGTATCGATGACGCCCCGCCCCGCAAAAAAGAGCGTACGCCTCCGGCAGAAGCCGTAAAGCCGGTCGCGCCGAAAGAGGCTAAGGCTGTGCAGGCGCCGGAAAAAACGCCGGGAGTGCTTCCTGCTTCAGCGCCGGCTCCTTTTCAGTCCGTAGCCGCTGCCTTAAAGGCACAGGAGGTAAACGAACGGGTGGAAGAAGAGCTGATGAACCGGTTTATGGAGAAATGGTACGCAGAAAAGGCCAGCCGGCCAAAATCAGCCGTACTCGAAGCCTGCATAGAAGAGTGGCTGGAGGACCGGCATCCCCGCGTTGAAGCAAAGCCGTCCCGGATGATTCAGCTGGTCGGCCAGACCGGCGTCGGAAAAACGACGACGCTTGCCAAGCTCGGCGCCCGGGAAATGCTCCGCAGAAAAAAGTCCATTGCCTTTTTTACTACAGACACCTTCCGCATGGGAGCAGTCGAACAGCTGAATACGTACGCCTCCATCATGGAAGCGCCGGTGCATGTTATTTACGACCAGGCAGATTACAGGGAGGCAGTGGCCCAGTCCGGAGAGCATGATTATGTGCTCATTGATTCAGCAGGAAGAAATTTTCTGCATGAACAGACGGTGGAAGACGCGCAGCGGCTGCTGCCGGCGGGAGAGCCGATTAAAACCGTGCTCGTGCTGTCTCTGACGGCTAAATATAAAGACATGAAGGAAGTCGCTGAAAAATTTCTTCCCTATATATCAAACGAAGTTATTATCACGAAAACAGATGAAACCACGTCCTTTGGAGCGCTTCTGAATATTATTGATGAATTCTCGCTCCGGGTGGCATTTGTCACTACGGGCCAGGAAGTGCCGGAGGACATTGAGCCCGCGGACAACAAATGGCTCGCAGCAAAAATAGCAGGGGGGACACTCGGTGAAAAATGATCAGGCTGAAAGCCTGCGCGCTCAGATGCAGAAACGGGGCCGCAGGCAGACGAGAGTGTTGTCGGTAGTAAGCGGAAAAGGGGGCGTCGGCAAATCTAATGTTTCCCTGAACGTGGCCATTTCCCTGGCAGAAGCTGGTGCAGAGGTGCTGTTGATTGATATGGACACCGGCATGGCCAACCTTGATATTCTGCTCGGGTATACGCCCCTTCTGCCGTTTCAGGAAATGTTCACGGAAAATAAAAGTATTTTTGAATTGATTCAGTCCGGTCCTTCCGGTGTGCAATGGATTGCGGGAGGTTCGGGCCTTTCCGGTGTCTTTCATATGGAGGAGGAGCATAAGCAGCGGTTTTACGAACAGCTGCAGCTGCTTGAAGGCGAATTTGATTTTATTATTTTTGATATGGGGGCAGGGCTGAACGAAAATCATATGCACCTGATTACGACGACCGAACGCGGAATTCTTGTAACAACCCCTGAGCCGACGGCGCTCATGGATGGTTACGCCATGATGAAATACATCCGCTCCCACAAAAGCGATTTTCCATTTGCGGCTGTTATTAACCGGGTGGAGCAGAAAAAAGACGGCCGGGCAGCCGCACAGAAATTAATAACTGTGTGTGAACGTTTTCTCAGCATGCAGCTTGTTATGCTGCCCATGGTGCCAAATGATCCTAAAGTAAGCAGGGCAGTCATGGAGCAGACACCGCTTGTGATAGCGTATCCTGACAGCCGTGCGGCCCAGAGCATGAAGCAGATTGCAGCAGGGCTGTGGAAGAAGGAACAGTCTGCAAAAACGGACGGTGCGCCGTTTCGGCATTTTATTACAGGGATGAAGCAGCGGTTGTTCGCTTCTGCCCGCACGTAGAACGGAGTCTGAGTATATGAACATTCAATCCCCCGGGAAACCGGGACGCTGGGATCTGCTGGTGATCGGAACGTCCACAGGCGGTCCCGCAGCTTTGCATGAGCTTTTCCGTTCGATGCCCGAAACGGTCGAACTTCCGATTCTGATTGTGCAGCATATGCCGCCCGGATTCACAAGGTCGCTTGCCGACAGGCTGAACCGCGACTACAGCTGGAGTGTAAAAGAAGCCGGGGAAGGAGGAGCACTGCAGAAAGGAACCGTTTATATTGCTCCTGGAGGCCGGCAGCTTGAAGTCCGGCGAAAAGGAGGCCGGCTGGTAACAGCAGTCAGTGAAAGCAAAATGGGCGACCGTTATCATCCGTCGGTGGATATTCTGCTTGCTTCTCTTGCCGAATTAGGAGGTCTGCGTGTACTCGCTGTTATTCTAACCGGGATGGGTAATGATGGTACATACGGATTAAAAAAGCTAAAAGCGGCGACGGAACTTTATGCAGTCGCCGAATCAGAAGAAACAGCTGTTGTCTACGGGATGCCCCGGGCAGCGCTGCAGGCTGGCGTCATCGATGAAATCCTCCCGCTTTATGCGATTGGAGAGCGGATCGGGCGGCTGGTACAAACTACTGCATATGAAGGAGAGGTGAAATGATGGGCGCACGAGACGTAGAGCTCGATATATTAAAGGAAATCGGAACCATAGGGGGCGGCAATGCTGCTACGGCACTGTCCTCCCTCCTGAAAACGCCGGTCCAGATCAGCGTGCCTTCGGTGCAGATGGTACCGTTTCCGGAGCTGCTTGAAGCAGCGGGCGGGGAAGAAAAAGTAGCGGCGGTTACGTTTCTCCGCATCGCGGGCCACGTCAGCGGCAGCATATTTTTTGTGCTCGAGCCGGAGGAGATGCAGGCAGTGGGAAGGTCGCTTGTGCAAAGCTGGAATCTGCCGTACACGCCGGAAAATGAGCAGGAGCTGCTTGAGTCGGCAGTGTGCGAATTAACAAATATTCTGGCAGGCTCTTATTTATCGGCTCTCTCCGATTTCACCGGCCTTTATATGATGCCGACGGTCCCTTCGTCTGCGGTGGATATGATTGGAGCGCTTTTGAGCGAGGGGCTTATCGAAGCAGGCCTTGAAGGGGACGAAGCGATCATGATCGATACGAACATGACAAAAGGAGAGAATCACTCGCAGATGGCCGGCCGTTTTTTTATGATTCCGGACGCCCACTCGCTTCCGAAAATTTTTGCCTCTCTCGGAGTACAGGAGGGCGGGGAATGAAAAATACGGAAATTAAACAAGCGAAGATAAAAGTGGCAATGGCTGATATGCAGTGGGGCGGGGGCGGCGATACTCTCACTACGAGCGGACTTGGTTCCTGTGTAGGTATAGTCATTTACTCGCTCCGCCACCAGTATGCCTGCCTGATCCATGCGATGCTTCCGTCATCCTCCATGGCAAGAGAAGGCCAGCATATTAACGAAGCGAAGTACACCGATGCGGCTTTACAAAAAGCATTTGCCGGCTTTGAAGGACGGCGTATTCCAATTGCTTCGCTCGAAGCAAAGCTTGCCGGGGGTGCAAGAATGTTTCAGTTTCAGACCGATCATCTGCATATTGGAAAACGAAATGTCGAAGCAGCAAAAGAAATGCTTGCCGGACGGTCTGTGCCGCTTAAAGCAGAGGAAACAGGCGGTCACATTGGCAGAACGATAGAGTTTGACGTGGCCACAGGAGTTCTCCGGATCAAGCCGACCGGAGGAGAACCAATAATAATATGAACAGGGGGAAATTACATGAGTAGATCGACAGCACATGCTCATCAGGAGATTTGGGAGAAATGGCTGGATAATTATGACGACACGGCGGCCGACCAACTAGTCGACATTTATATGCCCCTTGTTCATTATCACGTTCAGCGCATCGCAGCGACGCTTCCGAAAAATGTGAACCGGGAGGATCTTGTAAGTCACGGGCTGATGGGCCTGTATGATGCGATGAAAAAATTCGACCTGTCCAGGGATTTGAAATTTGATACATACGCCTCGTTCCGGATCCGTGGAGCGATTATTGACGGTCTCCGCCAGGAAGACTGGATGCCGCGTTCTCTACGGGAAAAAACGAAGAAAATTGAAGAAACAGCTGAATGGCTCGAACAGAAAAAGGGACGCTTTGTCTCGGACCGGGAGATTGGCGAAGAGCTGGATATGAAGTCTTCGGAAGTATCGAAGGTGATTGCCGAAAACTATTTCGTGCATATGCTTTCCATGGATGAGGCGACGCCGGACGGCGAGCGTGATGAAACGTACCGCGGGGCCATCGTGGATCACAACGCCCCGTCCCCGGAGGAAATGCTTACGGATCAGGCCTCCCTGCACGAGCTCGGCGAAGCAATAGCGAATCTGCCGGAGAAGGAGCAGAAGGTCGTTTCTCTTTTTTACCTGGAGGAAATGACGTTAACCGAAATCGGTCATATTTTGTCCCTGTCCACGTCAAGAATTTCACAAATCCATTCCAAAGCACTCTTCCGGCTGCGCCAGTATTTGAAACAGACGGAGGAAAGAACGTAAGAAAGGAGAAGGCCCATGTCTCTAATATTCAGTCTGCTCGCCCTGATGGCCGCCGGCGCTTTATGGATAAAGCACCAATTCATCGTGCGTGAGCTGCAGGCGGTAAAAAATGATAAGAAGGAAATCGAGCAGCTTTTAATCTATTACACCGACGAAATGAAACGCGACAATGAACGTCTCCGCGCCGAGTGGGAGGGCGGGGAGCTTCCAGCGGAAGAAATGGAAACAGCTGAGCCGGTACCGGAGATGGATGAAGCAGCGCCGAAGGAATCGATGATGAACCGTGTTATAATGTTATACAAAGATGGATGGAAGGAAAAGGATATCGCAAAGACGCTGTCGATCGGCCAGCGGGAGGTTCATCTGTTTTTGCAGATGCAGGAAAAATAAGCTTTAACATTGCGTCCTGCAGACACGTATGGTATATTACGTGTTGGTGTTAAAAACACACGCAACAGCTGATTTGTGCAGAGGTGCTTTCCGCATGGAAAGTTTTGCACAGACATGACGCTTGCGGTGGAAAAAACCTAAGGAGGAATTATTTTATGGCTGTTATTTCTATGAAACAGTTGCTTGAAGCAGGGGTGCACTTCGGTCACCAGACTCGTCGCTGGAACCCTAAAATGAGCCGTTATATTTTCACGGAGCGTAATGGTATTTATATCATTGACCTTCAAAAAACGGTACGTAAAGTGGAAGAAGCGTACAAATATGTACGCAGCATTGCAGAAGACGGAGGCAAAATCCTTTTCGTCGGAACGAAAAAACAGGCGCAGGACTCTGTTCGCGATGAAGCGATCCGTTCGAACATGTACTACATTAACCAGCGTTGGTTAGGCGGTACGTTAACGAACTTCGCAACGATCCGTAAACGGATTGCCCGCTTGAAAGACCTTGAAAAAATGGAAGAAGACGGTACCTTTGACATTCTTCCGAAAAAAGAAGTTATGCTGTTAAACAAAGAAAAAGACCGTCTCGAAAAAGTACTTGGCGGCATTAAAGATATGAACAAGCTTCCGGATGCCCTGTTTATTATCGATCCGCGCAAAGAGCGCATCGCGGTGGCAGAAGCTCACAAATTGAACATTCCGATCATCTCGATCGTGGACACTAACTGTGATCCGGACGAGATCGACAAGCTGATCCCGGGTAACGACGACGCTATCCGTGCCGTTCGTCTCCTTACAGGAAAAATGGCCGATGCTGTTATCGAAGCAACCCAGGGCGCAGAAGAAAAAGCCCGTGAGCAGGCAGCTGCCCAGGAAAAAGAACAGGAAGCAGCCGCAGCGGAAGAAGAAGGAAACACAGAAGAAGAGAGCGTTTCAAACCAGTAAGCTCTCTGCATAAATATAACGGGCCCAGGCCTGACGCGAAGGGTGGTAAAAGGGAAAAACCCTTTATCACCCTTTTTCTTGAAAAATAGCGCTTAAGCGTTTATGCATGGAAAAATCGAAGGAGGAATTTAAATGGCTGTAACAGCAAGCATGGTAAAAGAACTGCGTGAAAAAACAGGTGCAGGTATGATGGACTGCAAAAAAGCACTCAACGAAACAGACGGTAACATGGAAGAAGCGGTCAACTACCTGCGGGAAAAAGGTATTTCCAAAGCAGCGAAAAAATCTGACCGTGTAGCAGCAGAAGGCCTTACGTACGCAACGTATGAAGGAAACAAAGCAGTGATTGTGGAAGTGAACGCTGAAACAGATTTCGTTGCGAAAAACGAATTGTTTAAGCAGCTCGTCGCGGACGTTTCCACGTACCTTCTGAATGAACAGCCGGCTGACGTTGAGGCGGCACTCGCAGGTGAAATCGAAAGCGGAGTAACGCTTGAGCGTTATATTAACGACCAGATCGCACGTATCGGGGAGAAAATTTCCCTTCGCCGTTTTCTGCTTGCAGAGAAAAACGACGGTGACGCATTCGGCGCTTATCTTCACATGGGCGGACGCATCGGCGTGCTGACGGTTCTTGAAAACACAGAAGACAGCGATCTTGCCAAAGACGTTGCGATGCATGTAGCGGCTATCAGCCCGAAATACGTTTCCCGCGAAGATGTTCCGAAGGAAGAAGCGGACAGTGAGCGTGAACTGTTGAAGCAGCAGGCGCTGAACGAAGGCAAGCCGGAAAACATCGTTGAAAAAATGGTGGAAGGCCGTATTGGCAAGTACTTTGAACAAATCTGCCTGCTCGATCAGGAATTTGTAAAGGATACTGACCAAAAAGTAGGCGACTACCTGAAAAGCAAGGGCGCTTCCGTTCGCACATTTGTCCGCTATGAAGTAGGCGAAGGCATGGAAAAACGCGACGAAAACTTTGCAGACGAAGTAATGAACCAGGTGAAGAAATAAATCGGCAGTATGGGAGAGTCCATATCGAATCCTCTAGGGTCCGTAGGCTCTCCTTTTTTCTGAAAGCAAAATCAGGGCAGAAGCCGCAGCGCTTCTGCGATACATAATATAAAGGCGGGGTTCATGACGATGGAGAGATACAATCGCGTTGTGTTGAAGTTGAGCGGAGAAGCATTAGCAGGCCAGCAGGGCTACGGTATTGATCCGGAAGTCATTCAGTCTATTGCTTCTCAAATTGGTGAGATAGTAGAATTGGGAACAGAGGTAGTGATTGTCGTCGGCGGGGGGAACATATGGAGAGGCATGGCCGGAAGCTCGAAAGGAATGGACCGGGCTACTGCTGACTATATGGGCATGCTCGCCACAGTCATGAATTCGCTTGCGCTCCAGGACAGCCTTGAAGACATTGAAATTCCTACAAGAGTGCAGACATCCATAGAAATGAGACAGGTGGCCGAGCCGTACATCCGCCGCAAAGCCATCCGCCATTTAGAGAAAAAACGGGTAGTCATTTTTGCGGCCGGGACCGGGAATCCTTACTTTTCAACCGATACGACTGCGGCACTTCGGGCTGCAGAGATCGAAGCTGACATCATTTTGATGGCTAAAAACAAAGTGGACGGGGTATATGACTCAGACCCATCCGCAAATGCGGACGCTAAAAAGTACCAGTCGCTCACTTATCTGGACATTTTAAATCATGACCTGAAAGTGATGGATTCGACGGCATCGACGCTTTGTATGGACAACAACATCCCGCTTCTCGTATTTTCGATTATGGAAGAAGGAAACATCAAGAAAGCAGTAATGGGAGAAGACATTGGAACAATTATAAGGAGGAACAATGATGGCTCATGATATAAAAGCAACAGAAGAGAAAATGAAAAAATCAGTGGAGTCTTTAAGCCGCGAGCTTGCCACACTGCGTACAGGGAGGGCAAACGCTTCCATGCTCGACCGGGTCGTAGTTGATTACTACGGTGCCGAGGTGCCGCTTCAGCAGCTTGCAACGATTACAGTGCCGGAAGGGCGCCTGCTCGTTGTGACGCCGTTTGACAAAAGCTCCATCAAGGACGTGGAAAAAGGGATCCAGAAGGCGGAGCTCGGCCTGAATCCGAGTAACGACGGCGAAGTAATCCGCATTCCAATTCCGGCGATGACAGAAGACCGCCGCAAGGAAATGACGAAGCTGATTAACAAGTACGCGGAAGAAGCACGGGTGGCTATCCGCAACATTCGCCGCGATGCCAACGATACGCTGAAAAAAGATGAAAAAAATAATGAAATCACCGAAGATGATTTGAAGCGTGAGCAGGAGCAGGTGCAAAAAGCAACCGATAAATACATCGGCCAGGTGGATCAGGCAGCGGAACAAAAAGAAAAAGAAGTTATGGAAGTTTGATGCGAATCGAGTTACAATAGGAACAGACTGGAACCCTCTGCACTCAAGAGGGTTTTTTTGTAAGAATAAAACCGGCAGGAGTCATGTACACTGCCGGGGAGAAAACATAAACAGATATACTGCTTTCCGTTCTTCAACAATGCTGAGGCAGGAACGGTTTTTATATGGAATTGATTGAACACGCGCCATATAAAATAGACAAAGGGGAAAAGGCTGGTGCCCTCGTTATGAACGATCGACTATTTAATCAAATAAATCCATGGGCGGAGGCGAACACCACGGCAGTGAAAGTGAATACGCCTGACCATGTGGCTATTATTATGGATGGTAACGGCCGGTGGGCAAAAAAAAGAGGCCTGCCCCGTGTAGCCGGCCACCGCGAAGGTATGAAGGCGATCACGAAGGTCGTGGAAAAAGCGCACGAGCTCGGGATAAAGTATTTAACGCTATACGCTTTTTCCACCGAAAACTGGAAGCGGCCGAAATCAGAAGTGAATTTTCTTATGCAACTGCCGGAGCGGTTTTTGGCTAAGGAACTGCCCAAGCTGATGAAAAACAATGTCCAGGTGCGGATGATGGGGGATGCGGACAAGCTGCCGGACCATACGCTGCAGGCTGTGCAGGAGGCCGTGGATGCCACAGCTGAAAACACCGGCATTGTTTTAAACTTTGCCCTTAACTACGGCGGGCGGCACGAGCTTGTCCATGTCGTGCAGGAGCTCGCCCGGGATGTGGAAGAGGGGCGGATGAAAGCAGATGCCATCGATGAAGAATTAATCACCAACCGGCTGTACACGAACCAGATCCCGGACCCTGACCTGCTGATTCGCACAAGCGGCGAAATCCGGCTGAGCAATTTTATGCTGTGGCAGTTAGCTTATGCGGAATTTTGGTTTACCGAAACGCTCTGGCCGGATTTTAATGAAGACGGCCTGGCAGAGGCTGTCATAGAATATCAGCAGAGAAAACGCAGGTACGGAGGCGTTTAACGACTGAAGGGGAGGTCTTGTATGGGATTGCGGGCGATGACCGGTCTTATCGGAGCAGTACTCGTCTTGGCGATTGTATTTGTGGGCCGCGAATGGTTTACTCTTTTGATTGCTTTGCTTGCTTCTGTCGCCATGTTTGAAATAATGCGCATGAAACGGATCCCGCTGCTGTCCTTCCGGGGTTTAATCAGCATGGGCTTTATGTGGATACTGCTCGTGCCCACAGAATGGCTGGACTTTCCGTTTTTGCAGCATATAACGAAAACAGAGATTTTTTTAACGATGATTCTGGGCCTGCTTGCATTAACAGTAGTTACTAAAAACTCCTTTACCTTTGATGAAGCAGGCTTCGTCATTTTATCCTCTGTGTACATAGGGTACGGGTTTCACAGTTTAATTATGATCCGCCAGCTGCCGGACATCGGCCTTGCCGTTGTCATTTTGATTTTATTTTTAATCTGGGCAACCGATTCCGGGGCATATTTTATTGGAAAGAATTTCGGGCGCCACCGGCCCTGGCCGGAGATCAGTCCGAAAAAAACGATCGAAGGATTTGTCGGGGGGCTTGTCGCGGCGTTTATTGTCGGCTTCATCTTTGAAGCGGTATACCCGGTATTCGACTCTTACCTGATAATGAGCGCTTTTATCGTAGTGACATCCATCTTCGGCCAGCTCGGGGACCTGGTGGAATCGGCGCTGAAACGCCACTATGCTGTTAAGGATTCCGGAAATATTCTTCCCGGTCACGGCGGCATTTTGGACCGTTTCGACAGCCTGATTTTTGTTATGCCCCTGCTTCATTTTTTCTATTTTTTCGGTTAATGCCTCAGACGCAGGCTGCCAACCTAAAGGAGTTTAAACCATGAAACGAATAGCATTGCTTGGGTCCACCGGATCCATCGGTACACAGACGCTCGACGTTGTCCGTCTGCATCCGGAACGGTTCCGGATAACGGCGATTGCTGCCGGCAGAAACGTGGATCTCGTACGAAAGCAGATTGAAGAATTTTCACCTGAAATTGCGGCAGTTCATACAAAGGAAGATGCCGAAACGCTTCAGGCGGAATACGGCGGGCGCATGCGTATCGTCTGGGGTCACGACGGCCTCATGGAAATTGCGGGCAGCTCCTGTGACTTTCTGATGAACGCGGTCAGCGGCAGCATGGGACTTGAGCCGACGCTTCGGGCAATCGAAAACCGGGTGGATATCGGTATTGCCAATAAAGAGACGCTCGTCACCGCCGGCCATCTTGTAATGGAAAAAGCAAAGGAGCACGGCGTACGCCTGCTGCCGGTTGACAGCGAGCATTCGGCGATCGCCCAGTGCCTGGAAGGAAACGAGCTAAAGGAAGTGAGCCGCCTGATTTTGACTGCTTCAGGAGGCAGCTTCCGGGACTATTCACGCAGCGATCTTGACGGAGTTACGGTGGAGGATGCCTTAAACCACCCGAACTGGAGCATGGGAGCCAAAATTACGATCGACTCGGCTACGATGATGAACAAAGGCTTTGAAGTGATCGAAGCCCACTGGCTGTTCGGTATTCCCTACGACCGTATAGATGTGCTGCTTCATAAAGAAAGCATTATTCACTCGCTCGTCGAGTATCAGGATACAAGTGTAATTGCCCAGCTCGGGCTGCCGGACATGCGCGTGCCGATTCAGTACGCCATGACCTACCCGGAGCGGCTTGACTATCCGGCCAAGGAATCGCTGAACCTGTGGGAAATAGGCACTCTGCATTTTCAGCCGCCTGATTTTGAACGCTACCGCAGCCTCCGGCTGGCCTACGATGCTGGCAGAGCCGGAGGCTCCATGGGAACGGTGCTGAACGCAGCCAATGAACAGGCGGTGGCGATGTTTTTAAACAGCCAGTGTGCTTTTCTTGAAATTGAAACTGCTGTGGAAGAGGCACTTTTGCGCCACGAGCGCATCGAACATCCAGACCTCGACACGATTTTACGTGTGGACCGGGAAACAAGAGAACACGTACAGACGCTTTTAACGTGACGTTCTTTCACAAACACTCTATAATGGGAAGAAAGAGCAAAAGAAGAAGGTGAATAAGCTTTGGATACGCTGATAGCGGTAATTGTCATGTTCGGCTTATTGGTGGCCATACACGAGTGGGGCCATTTATATTTTGCCAAAAAAGTCGGCATTTTGTGCCGGGAGTTTGCGATTGGCTTCGGGCCGAAAATATTTTCCACGAAGCGCAATGAAACAGTTTATACGATCAGGCTCCTGCCGCTTGGCGGATACGTTCGCATGGCCGGGGACGATCCGGACCCGGTCAATATTAAACCAGGCTATGAAATCGGCCTGACGTTTAACGATGCAGGAAAAGTAAAAGAAATCATCGTAAACAATAAATCCAAGCACCCGGAAGCAAAAGTTGTATCTGTGGAATCGATTGATATGGAGCGTGAGCTTTATATTGAAGCGGTGGAGGATGAAGAAGCCGGACTAAAGCGTTACGAGATCGACCGTACGTGCGATCTGATCGTCGATGAGAAACGGGAGCAGATTGCGCCGTGGGACCGGCAGTTCGGCTCCAAGCGCCCGTGGAAAAAAGCAGTGGCCATCTTTGCCGGCCCGTTTATGAACTTTGTGCTCGCGTTCGTGCTTTTTATGATTTATGCCCTCGCCAATGGGCTTCCGCAGGACACCCCGGCCATCGGTGGCATTGCCGGCGGTTCGCCGCTGAGCGAATCCGCGTTTGAAGAAGGCGATGTTATCACCTCGGTGGACGGCGAGTCCGTGAATTCGTGGAATGAAATGACCGGTGTTGTCCAGGAGCGTCCGGGAGAGGAAGTCACGGTCACCGCTGAACGCGGCGGGGAGACAATTGAAGACACGGTCACCATTGACGGGATTCCGGTGCAGGAGGGCTCGAGTGAGGAAGTCGGCCAGATCGGCGTCTATGCCGAAACGGAACGGTCCTTCACGGAAGCAGTGGAGTACGGAGGCACGCAGCTGTATGAAGTGTCCACGCTGATTTTCCAGACACTCGGCACGATTGTAACAGGGGAATTTTCTTTGGATGACCTGGCCGGTCCGGTAGGTATCTATGATGCGACAGATCAGGTAATCGCGACAGGGCTTCTTACCCTTATTGCGTGGTCCGCCATGATCAGCGTCAACCTTGGGATCGTCAACCTTCTTCCACTGCCGGCGCTTGACGGAGGGCGGCTGCTGTTTATCATTGCTGAAGCAGTCCGCGGCAAGCCGATTGAACCGCAGAAGGAAGGCATGATCCACCTGCTTGGATTCGCGCTGCTGCTGCTGTTAATGATTGCAGTGACGTGGAACGATATTAACCGCTTATTCACGTAATAAAAAAACGGTGACGGAGCCAAAGCCCCGTCACCGTTCTTATGTTAAAATAACCAAAGAGCTTACAGACGCAGATGTATAAGAGAAAGAGGTTGATATAGTATGCGACAACAATTTTTATTCAGTCCCACCCTCCGGGATGTGCCGCAGGGAGCGGACATTGCAAGCCACCAGCTGATGCTCCGGGCCGGTCTGATCCGCCAGAGTGCAGCCGGAGTCTATTCCTATCTTCCGCTCGGCCATAAGGTGCTCCGTAAAATCGAAAACATCGTCCGCGAGGAAATGGATGCTGCAAGCGGCCAGGAAGTACTGCTTCCCGCCATGCAGCCGGCAGAGGTATGGCAGGCGTCGGGCCGCTATGACAATTACGGACCGGCGCTGATGCGCTTTAAAGACCGCCACCAGCGTGATTTTGTGCTCGGTCCCACGCATGAAGAAAACATTGCCGCCCTTGTAAAGGATGAAATGAATACATACAAGCGCATGCCTGCGATTTTGTACCAGATTCAGACCAAATACCGCGATGAAGCGCGTCCGCGTTTCGGGGTGCTTCGCGCCCGCGAATTTATCATGAAGGATGCGTATTCGTTTGATACGTCCTACGAAGCGCAGAACGAAAGCTACTGGGCAATGTACCGCGCCTACGAGCGGATTTTTACCCGACTGGGACTGGACTACCGGGCGGTGCAGGCCGATGCCGGAGCGATGGGCGGTCAGGGAGAAACCCACGAATTTACTGTGCTTTCCGATGTTGGAGAGGATACCATCGTGTATTCTGATGAAAGCGACTTTGCGGCAAATATTGAAATAGCCGCCATTCCGGACAACGTGTCAAAGCCGGAGCCGGTAGCAGAGGAAATGATAATTGTCGAGACGCCGCAGGAGCGAACCATTGAAGAAGTGGCTTTAAACCTCGGAATCAAGCACGAAGAGTGCCTGAAAACGGTCGCGTTTGACGCAGATGGCCGGCTGATAGCCGTGCTTATGCGCGGCGATCATGACGTCAACGAAGTGAAAGTGGCAAACGCCGTGGGAGCTGAAGTGCTTGAACCAGCGTCTGCCGAAAGAATTCAAGAGGTATTCGGAGCAGAGCCCGGCTTTATCGGCCCTGCCGGCCTGTCTGAAGACGTGGAGGTGCTTGCCGATTACGCGGTCCGCGGCATGGCAGGTGCCGTGTGCGGTGCCAACGAAAACGGCAGACACTGCCAGTATGCGGTGCCGGAAAGAGACTTCCCGGTGGGACGGTACGCAGACCTGCGTTTCATCCAGGAAGGAGAACCGTCTCCGGACGGACAGGGCACGGTCCGCTTCGCCAAGGGCATTGAGGTCGGGCACGTGTTTAAGCTTGGCACGAAGTACAGCGAAGCGCTCGGAGCCACATTTTTGGATGAAAACGGCAAAGCCCGCCCGATCATTATGGGGAGCTACGGCGTCGGCGTGAGCCGGACGATCGCGGCCGTCATTGAGCAGAACCATGACGAGAGCGGCATCTGCTGGCCGAAAGCAGCCGCCCCGTTTGATCTGCATCTGCTGGTGCTCAATCCAAAACAGGACGAGCAGCAGCAGCTTGGCGACGAGCTGTACGAGAGCCTGCAGAAAAGCGGGTGGTCCGTGCTGCTCGATGACCGGAAGGAGCGGCCGGGAGTGAAATTTAAGGATGCGGACCTTTACGGGCTTCCTGTGCGTATCGCCTGCGGAAAAAAAGCAGGGGAGCAGATTGTGGAAGTAAAATCCCGCACAGCCGATGAAAACGTGGAAGTCGCTGTAAGCGAGCTTCCGCAGTATCTCGAGAAGCTGTGGTCTGAAATCCATTAACCCTTTCTGGTGTCTCCAGGAGGGGTTTCCCTCTTCCATGCACCTGCCGGAAATGAATTTTTTTGATAAAATGAATTATAAAAGAACGAAGAAGTGAGGCGAGAAACGTGCAGACCGACCGTCACATTCAGCAGGAACGTTTTGAGTTGCTACTTGAGCAGATTGGCATGCCGGAAGAAGAAACCAACCGTTATTTTACAGAAGGCCGCCTCGAAAAGCTTGTTATTCATAAGGAACAGAAGCAGTGGCATTTTCATCTGACGCTGGCAGCTCCGCTGCCATTTACGGTTTACGCGCTGCTGAAGGAAAAACTGCAGGCTGCATTTGAAAGCATTGCTGACATTGACTTTACGCTTCATTACGAAGAAGGCACCACAGTGCCGGCGGACGCCATCCCGGACTATTGGCCGCTGATTATGCAGAAGCTCGAAAATTACGATCCCCATCTGCGCATGAGGCTGAACGGAGGAGCGCCGTTTCTGCGGGAAGGCGAGCTGATTTTCCCGTGTAAAAGCGATATTGAAATGAATTCGCTCGGACCGAAGCTGCAGCAGGCGATGAACGACGTTCTGCCGTTGTTCGGGCTGCCGGCTGCCACGTTTACGATGGAAGCGAAAACGAGCGATGAAGAAAAGGAACAGTTCGAAGAAAAGAAAAAGCAGGAAGAGCACTCTAAAGTAATTGAAGCGATGATGGAGCGCAAGAAAAAGGAATCCGAAGCCGATTCCAGGCGTGCGTCCCAGTCAATTCAGATCGGCTACCCGATCAAGGACGAAGCCGTGCCGCTGAAAGAGATCCGCGAAGAAGAGCGCCGCATCACGGTGGAGGGCTACATTTTCGAAGCGGAAACGAAGGAGCTCCGCAGCGGCCGGACGCTGCTGACGTTTAAAATTACCGACTACACCGATTCGATTATGATCAAAATGTTCTCCAAGGATAAAGAACAGGTGCCGCTGCTTGAAGCCGTACAGAAAGGCATCTGGGTAAAGGCCCGTGGCGGCGTCCAGGACGATACGTTCGTCCGGGACCTGGTTATGATCGCAAACGATGTGATCCAGGTGCAGGGAACGTCGAAAACCGATGACGCCGAACAAAAGCGCGTCGAGCTGCATGCCCACACGAATATGAGTCAGATGGATGCGACTGTTTCTGCCGGAGAATACGTAGCCCGGGCAGCCGAATGGGGCCATCCGGCAGTTACCATAACGGATCACGGCGTCGTGCAGTCGTTTCCGGAGGCCTACAATGCAGGGAAAAAACACGACATTAAAGTACTGTACGGTATGGAGGCGAACCTCGTGGATGACGGCGTCCCGATCGCATATAACGAGGCGGACGTGGATCTTGAAACAGGAACCTATGTCGTTTTTGACGTGGAAACGACCGGCCTGTCGGTCGTGTACGACTCCATTATTGAGCTCGCAGCAGTGAAGGTAAAAGACGGCGAAATTATCGACCGGTTTGAACGCTTTTCAAACCCTCATGAAAAGCTGACGGACACGATTATTAACCTGACCGGCATCACGGACGACATGCTCGTTGATGCGCCGGAAATTGAGCCGGTGCTTGAAGACTTCTACGCCTTTTCCAAAGACTCGGTGCTGGTTGCCCATAACGCAAGCTTTGACATGGGCTTTCTCCGGGAGGGATACAAAAAAATCGGTAAAACGGCAGACATGCCGGTGATCGATACACTTGAATTCGGCCGCTTTTTGTATCCGAATTTAAAAAACCACCGGCTGAATACGCTCTGTAAAACGTTTGACATTGAACTCGTAAGCCACCACCGGGCGATTTACGACGCAGAAGCGACCGGGTACCTGATGTGGAAAATGATGAAGGATGCGCTTGCCCAGGGCATCACGAACCATAAACAGCTGAATGACAACATGGGCCAGTCCGGCTTTCACCGCCTGCGCCCATCGCACTGTACTTTGATCGCCCAGACGCAGGAAGGGCTGAAAAACCTGTACCATCTCGTCACACTTTCGCATCTGGAGTATTTTTTCCGGACACCGAGAATCCCGCGTTCGAAGCTGCAGAAGTACCGCGAAGGCATACTCGTCGGCTCGGCGTGTGACAAAGGCGAAGTGTTTGAAACGATGATGCAGAAGTCAGAGGACGAAGCGAAAAAAGCTGCTGAATTTTACGACTACCTCGAGGTGCAGCCGCCGGAAAACTATGCGCACCTGGTGGAAAAGGAGCTTCTGAAAAGCTACGACGACGTCAAGGATGTGATTCAGAAAATCATCCGCACCGGGGAGGAGCTGAATCTTCCGGTCGTTGCCACCGGTAACGCCCACTATATGGATGAACACGACTACAGCTACCGGCAGATTCTGATTGCGTCTCAGGGCGGGGCGAACCCGCTGAACAACCAGACGCTTCCGCAGGTGCATTTCCGCACCACTGGGGAAATGCTCTCCTGCTTCGATTTTCTGGATGACCGCACGGCAGAAAAGATTGTGGTGGAAAATACCAGGGCGATCGCGGATCAGGTGGAAACGATTCATCCGGTACCAAGCGACCTGTATACACCAAACATCGAAGGGTCGGATAAAGAAATAAGGGAAATGTGCTACCGCCGGGCGGAGAGCATCTACGGCTCGCCCATACCGGAGCTCGTGAAAACCAGGCTCGATAAAGAGCTCGACAGCATTATCGGAAACGGCTTTGACGTTATCTATCTGATTTCGCAGAAGCTCGTGAAAAAATCCCTCGAAGACGGCTACCTTGTCGGCTCCCGGGGCTCGGTCGGCTCGTCGTTTGTTGCCACTATGACAGAAATTACCGAAGTGAATCCGCTGCCGCCGCATTACGTTTGCCCGGAATGCAAGCAGTCGACGTTTTTTGACGACGGTTCGGTCGGCTCCGGCTTCGACCTCCCGGACAAGCTGTGTGACAGCTGCGGCGTGGATATGGTTAAAGACGGCCACGATATTCCGTTTGAAACGTTCCTCGGGTTTAAAGGCGACAAGGTGCCCGATATTGACCTGAACTTCTCCGGCGACTACCAGCCGCGGGCCCACAATTACACGAAGGAACTGTTCGGTGAGGAAAAAGTATACCGGGCAGGAACAATCGGTACCGTGGCGGACAAAACGGCGTACGGATTTGTAAAAGGCTACCAGAGCGACCACGAGCTGCACCTGCGCGGGGCGGAAATCGACCGGCTGGTGAGCGGATGCACGGGTGTCAAGCGGACGACCGGCCAGCATCCTGGCGGCATTATTGTCGTCCCGGATGAGTATGACATTCACGATTTCTCGCCGATCCAGTTTCCGGCAGATGATAAAACGTCGGAATGGAAAACGACGCACTTTGACTTTCATTCCATTCACGACAACCTGCTGAAGCTTGATATCCTCGGCCACGATGATCCGACGGTTATACGCATGCTCCAGGATTTAAGCGGCATTGATCCACAGACGATCCCGACCGATGACGAGGAAGTCATGAAAATCTTCGGCGGTCCCGAAGTGCTCGGCGTGACGCCGGAGCAGATTAACTGCAAAACGGGAACGTACGGCATTCCGGAGTTCGGTACCCGGTTTGTGCGCCAGATGCTTGAAGATACGAAGCCGTCGACGTTTTCCGAGCTGGTTCAGATTTCCGGGCTTTCCCACGGCGCGGACGTCTGGGTTGGAAATGCCCAGGAGCTGATCCAGAACGGCACGTGTGAACTGAAGGACGTTATCGGCTGCCGGGACGATATCATGGTGTATTTGATCTATAAAGGCATCGAGCACTCGCTCGCCTTTAAAATTATGGAATTTGTCCGCAAGGGGCGCGGACTCGATCCGGAATGGATTGAAGAAATGAAAAACCACGGCGTACCGGAATGGTACATCCAGTCGTGCCTGAAAATTAAATACATGTTCCCGAAAGCGCACGCCACCGCCTATGTTCTGATGGCAGTACGGATTGCCTACTTTAAAGTGCACCATCCGATCCTTTTTTACGCAGCGTACTTTACGGTCCGCGCGGACGACTTTGACCTGCCGACCATGATCAACGGCAGCACCTCGATCCGGGCGAAGCTTGAGGAAATCCAGGCGAAGGGATTTGACGCCTCTCCGAAGGAGAAAAGCCTTGTGACCGTGCTTGAGCTTGCGCTTGAAATGACCGAGCGCGGCTACCGTTTCCAGAAGGTGGACCTGTACCGCTCGGAGGCAAGCGAATTTGTTGTCGACGGCGACGAGCTGATACCGCCGTTCAATGCGCTTGAAGGCGTAGGAACGAATGCAGCGGTCAACGTAGTGAAAGCGCGCGCCGACGGGGAGTTTTTATCCAAGGAAGACCTGCAGCAGCGCAGCAAGGCGACCAAAACAGTGATCGAGCACCTCGACCTGCACGGATGCCTTGACGGGCTGCCGGATACGAACCAACTTTCTCTGTTCTAAACGGCAGCGAGGCTTGCGAAAATGCACAAATCGTGCTATGATAATGGGCAGTGAGAGGTATATCGAGACGGCGAAAGAGTGGGTGGATACCCACTCTTTCATTTATGGTTGAAGCTTTCTGCATAAAATAAACTATATACTATCATTGGAAGAAATGAAGATGATGACAAAGCAGCAGGGAGGTACGTAATGAAAGAAAGTATTAAAGACATCGCAGCACGTCTGGCGCGGCCGATTGCTGAAGAACTGGATCTGGAACTCGTGGATACAGAGTATAAAAAAGAAGGAAAAAACTGGTACCTTCGGGTGTTTGTGGACAGCCCCGACGGTGTACATCTGGAAGACTGCGGACGGGTGAGCGAACGGCTGAGTGAACAGCTCGACGCCCTGGATCCGGTCCAGGAGGCTTATTATCTGGAAGTGTCTTCACCGGGCGCGGAGCGTCCGCTGAATAACGAATCGGATATCCGCCGTTCAGTCGGGAAAAACGTATACGTGACTACGTATGAACCCGTTGAAGGAGAAAAAGCGTTCGAAGGAAAGCTGAGTGACTTCAAAGATGGAGAGCTTTTGATTTCCACTAAACAGAAACAAAGGGAACGCACGGTGCATATACCGTACAGTAAAGTAGCTAAAGCAAGGCTCGCCATCATTTTTTAACGGTGCGGCGGGCCTCGAGAAAAAGGAGGATCTGAATTCCATGAATGCAGACTTTATGGAAGCATTGGACGTACTGGAAAACGACAAGGGAATCGATAAAGAAATAGTGCTCGAAGCAATCGAGGCCGCATTGATTTCCGCCTATAAGCGAAATTTCAACCAGGCGCAGAACGTCCGGGTGGACGTCAACCGTGACACCGGATCGATTCACGTATTTGCCCGGAAAGAAGTGGTGGAAGAGGTATTTGACCCGCGGCTTGAAATCTCTCAGGAGGAAGCGCAGGAAATCAGCCCGTCATATGAGCTCGACGATGTAGTGGAAATGGAAGTCACCCCGAAAAACTTCGGGCGCATCGCTGCCCAGACGGCGAAGCAGGTCGTGACCCAGCGCGTGCGCGAAGCCGAGCGCGGCATTATCTATTCCGATTTCATCGACCGCGAAGAAGATATTATGACCGGCATCGTGCAGCGCCAGGACCACCGCTTTATCTACGTGGATCTCGGGAAGGTAGAGGCGCTGCTGCCGCAGAGCGAACAGATGCAGAATGAAACGTACAACCATAATGACCGGCTGAAAGCATACATCACCAAAGTGGAAAAAACCACCAAGGGGCCGCAAATCGTTATTTCCCGTACGCACCCGGGACTTTTAAAGCGGCTGTTTGAGCTGGAGGTGCCGGAGATTTATGACGGCACGGTGGAAATTATTTCAGTGGCGCGGGAAGCGGGCGACCGCTCGAAAATTTCGGTGTATGCGGACGATCCGGAAGTAGATCCGGTCGGCTCCTGCGTAGGGCCGAACGGCCAGCGCGTACAGACGATCGTTAAAGAGCTGAAGGGCGAAAAAATCGATATCGTGCAGTGGTCGGATAATCCGGTGGAGTATGTAGCCAACTCGTTGAGCCCGGCGAAAGCCCTTGATGTTCAGGTGAATGAAGAGGAAAAAAGTACGCTCGTCGTGGTGCCGGACTACCAGCTTTCCCTGGCTATCGGCAAGCGCGGACAGAACGCCCGCCTGGCCGCCAAGCTTACCGGCTGGAAAATCGACATTAAAAGTGAAACCGAAGCCGAAGATCTCGGTATCTTCTCGCCGGAGGATGCGGAAGAAATCCCAGTGACAAGCACAAGCATTGATTTAGACACAGAAGATTTGTAAAAATGAGGGTGAGCGGCTATGGTTAAAAAAATTCCCATGAGAAAATGCATTATTACTGGAGAAGAAAAGCCCAAAAAAGAGCTGGTGCGAGTCGTTCGGGACCCGGATAACACCGTTTTTGTTGACCGTTCCGGTAAAAAGAACGGCCGGGGCGCGTATTTAACAGACAGTGATGATGTGTTTTTACAGGCGAAGGCAAAGGATTCGCTGAGCCGCCATCTGAAGGTGAAAGTCTCAAGCGAAGACTACGACCGTCTCCTCGAAGAGCGCAGAGGCGCGAGTCATGAACGATAAAGCATTGTCCTTTCTTGGCCTTGCCGCGAGGGCGGGAGAACTGAAAAGCGGCGATGACACCGTTCTTAAAACTGTGCAGACCAAAAAAGCACAGCTGGTCATCGTCGCTGCGGACGCTTCTGCCAATACGATTAAAAAGTTCACGGATAAAACGGCCTTTTATTCATGCCCTTTTCGGGTTGCCGGAACGAAAGCGGATCTCGGCGCGGCGATCGGAAAAGAATCGAGAACTATTTTATCCGTCACAGAACGCGGCTTTGCCAAAAAGCTGATAAAATTAATAGATGAAGAAATAAATTAAGAAGGACGTGTAGATGGAGGAAAAACGAACAATATTCAGGAACGATATCTTTGGAAGGAAAGTGATGTCACTATGAGTAAAGTGAGAAGCAATAAAACAAGAAACACCCAGCAGGGGAACAGAGGCCCAAACAAGAAGAAGAACACCCAGAAACGCCCGGGCGGCGGCCGTAAAGAGCAGCAGGCCACACCGGAAAAAATTACGTTTGCCGGCAGTCTTTCCGTCGGGGAACTGGCAGAAAAGCTGAATAAGGAAAGCTCTGAAATCATCAAAAAATTGATGAATCTCGGCGTAATGGCGACCATCAACGAAACGCTCGAGGCAGAAACCATTGAACTGATCGCCACCGATTACGGCGTAGCGGTAGAGCAGGAGGAAGTGGTGGATGAACTCGATATCGATAACTATGTCGAGCAGGACGACCCTGCAAAGCTGCAGGAGCGCCCGCCGGTAGTAACCATTATGGGACACGTCGACCACGGGAAAACGACGCTTCTCGACTCCATCCGCCATACAAAGGTGACCTCAGGGGAAGCCGGCGGCATTACCCAGCATATCGGCGCTTATCAGGTGGAAGAAAACAACAAGCTGATTACCTTCCTTGATACGCCTGGACACGCAGCGTTTACGACGATGCGTGCGCGCGGTGCTGAAGTAACCGATATTACGGTTCTGGTTGTCGCAGCTGACGACGGTGTCATGCCACAGACAAGAGAAGCCATCAACCACGCGAAGGCGGCAAATGTGCCAATCATTGTCGCGGTAAACAAAATGGACAAGGAAGGCGCGAACCCGGACCGGGTCATGCAGGAGCTGATGGAATTTCAGTTAGTGCCGGAAGCATACGGCGGGGAAACAATCTTTGTAAACCTTTCTGCGATTCACGGGGAAGGCATTGATGAACTGCTCGAAATGATTCTGCTCGTCGCTGAAGTGGAAGACTTCAAAGCGAACCCGGACAAACGGGCACGCGGCAGTGTCGTAGAAGCAGAGCTGGATAAAGGGCGAGGCCCGGTTGCCACTCTGCTCGTTCAAAACGGAACGCTGCATGTTGGCGAGCCGATTGTCGTCGGTAACGCCTTTGGGCGGATCCGGGCAATGGTGGATGATCTTGGCCGTCAGGTGAAAAGCGCGGGACCATCCAAGCCGGTGGAAATTATCGGCCTGAACGATGTGCCGCAGGCAGGCGACCCGTTTGTCGTCTTTGAGGAAGAGAAAAAAGCCCGCCAGATTGCCGATGCGCGTAAGAGCCGGGCGAAGGACGCCGAGCGTGCCCAAACCTCGAAGATCAACCTTGACGATCTGTTCAGCCAGATTCAGGAAAACGACATGAAAGAAATCAACGTGATTGTAAAAGCGGACGTCCAGGGCTCGGTTGAAGCGCTTCGCGGCTCCCTTGAAAAAATAGAAGTGGAAGGCTGCAAGATTAATATCGTACACGCCGGTGCCGGCGCAATTGCAGAATCAGACGTCATCCTCGCCTCGGCCTCCAACGCGATCATTATCGGCTTTAACGTCCGTCCGGACGTAAACGCCAAGCGTACGGCGGATGCAGAAAATGTGGATCTTCGTCTCCACCAGGTTATCTACAATGCGATTGAAGAAATTGAAACAGCCATGAAGGGTATGCTCGACCCAGTCTATGAAGAGCGCGTGCTCGGACAGGTTGAGGTGCGTCAGCTGTTTAAAGTGTCCCGCGTTGGCACAATTGCCGGAAGCTATGTGCTCGAAGGCAAAATCACCCGGGACTCCAAAGTGCGTGTTGTGCGCGACGGCGTCGTGATTTTCGACGGCGGCATTAAGGACCTGAAGCGTTATAAAGACGACGCCAAGGAAGTCGCAGCCGGCTATGAGTGCGGTGTGACCCTTGAAAACTTTAACGACCTTAAAGAAGGCGACATTATGGAGCCATATATCATGGAGGAAGTTAAACGCACATGATCGGCGTCGTCCATGTAGAGTGCATGCTTTATGAAGCGAGTCATTTAAAGCAGAAACGGGCGGTGCTTCAAAGCGTAAAAACAAAGCTGAAGCAGCGCAATCTCTCCGTGGCGGAAACGGATTACCAGGAGCTTTGGCAGCGGGCAGCTCTTTCGATCGTCACCGTGCATAACGAAAAGGCCGGGGCGGAAAAAGAGCTGCAGCGTGCCATTCATATGATTGAAAGTTATACGGAATGGGAAATAACCTCCGTACACTATGAATGGTTATAGGAGGAACAGTGATGGCTAATATACGTGCTCAACGTGTAGGAGAGCAGATTAAAAAAGAAGTATCGGATATTTTTGCGCGTGGAATCAAGGATCCGCGGGTGCAGTTTGTGACGGTGACTGACGTAGAGGTGACCGGAGACCTGCAGCAGGCAACGATCTTTGTAACGGTTCTCGGAGAAGAAAAAGACAAAGAGGAAGCGTTTCAGGGCCTCGAAAAAGCCCGGGGATTCATCCGCAGTGAAATCGGAAAACGAATCCAGCTTCGCAAAACGCCGGAAATTTTCTTTTCCTTTGATGAATCGATTGAATACGGCAACCGTATTGAATCGCTGCTGCGCGATTTAAATGAGCGGGAGAAGTAGAAGAAAGAAGCTGTTTTAAAGTTGGAAAAGCTGTTGCTGACTTTGAAGCAGCTTTTCCTATGTGTATGAATTCTGTAATGGAAGTGAGCGAAACAGCCCTATGATTGATGGAATCATTCCTTTGTGGAAAGAAGCAGGGGTTACGTCCCATGACTGTGTCGTGCGTGCACGCCGGCTGCTGAAAACAAAAAAAGTCGGCCATTCCGGCACGCTTGATCCATCGGTGACCGGGGTGCTCCCGCTTTGTGTCGGGAAGGCCACCAAGGCGGTGGACTATCTGCACGAAGCCTCAAAAGCGTATGAAGGAATCATCACTCTCGGGGAAACGACGACGACCGAAGACGCCGATGGGGAAACGGTGGCGGTTCTTCCAGTGGAAAAAGCCCTGGCAAAGCAGAGCATCGAGGCAGCGCTTGAAGCGCTGACCGGTGCGGTGACTCAGGTGCCGCCCATGTATTCAGCCGTCAAAGTCCGGGGGCGCAAGCTGTATGAGTATGCCCGGGAAGGCATAGAGGTCGAGCGCCCCGTGCGGGAGGCCCAAATTTATGATTTCCGGCTGCTTGATATGGACGAAGCTCCGCAGGACGGAAAGTTTTCCTTTAAAGTGCAAGTGATCTGCAGCAAAGGAACCTACGTACGCACCCTGGCCGTCGACGCCGGGGAGAAGCTCGGGTATCCGGCGCACCTGCAGCAGCTTGTCCGGACGGCGTCCGGCGGGTTTGGTCCGGAGCACAGCTCCACGTGGGAGGAGCTCGAATCCCTCCTTGCCGAAGACCGTCTCGCAGACGCCGTGTACCCGGTGGACTGGGCCGTGGCCCACCTTCCCGCCATTACGGTGTCGGAAAAAACGGCAGAGCAGATCAGTCACGGGCGCGTTCTGCCGGCAGAATGGTTTCAGGAGCAGACGATGGCAGTAAAGACAGAGAGCGGAAAGCCGCTGGCTGTATATACGGCGCACCCGGATAAGCCCGGCATTTTCAAACCAAAAACAATGCTTCTTTAATAGCGTGAATGAAAGAATATCGGCAGGTGAAAATAATGGAAGTTCATCATCTTGTACATCCACATACGTTAACGCCGTCGCTTTCAAAACCGAAGGTGATGGCGCTGGGCTACTTCGACGGGGTGCACCGCGGCCACGCAGAAGTGATTGAAAAGGCCCGGCAGACAGCAGAGGACAGGGAACTGCCGCTTGCTGTTATGACCTTCCATCCGCATCCGAAGGTGGTACTATCGAAGCACACGGAAGAAGATATGTTCTATTTGACCCCGCTTAAGGAAAAACAGCGCGTGCTCGAATCACTGGGGGTGGAAGAGCTGTACATCGTGCGGTTTGACCAGGATTTTGCATCTCTCGATCCCCAGGCTTTCGTCGATGCCTACATCATTGATCTCGGCGTAAAGCATGCGGTAGCCGGGTTTGATTTTTCGTACGGGAAATTTGGCCGCGGCACGATGGAGACGCTCCCGTATCATTCAAGGGACGCCTTTACGTTTTCCACCGTATCGCCGCATACCGAAGACGGAGAAAAGGTGAGCTCCACCTGGATCCGCCGGGTGGTGGAAGAGGGGGAAATGGTCAAAGCCGCCCGCCTGCTCGGGCGCTGGTATACATTTGAAGGCACTGTCGTCGAAGGAGAGAAACGCGGACGGACGATTGGCTTTCCAACGGCCAACATCCAGTCCGAAGAGCCGTACCTGCTTCCAAACGACGGTGTGTACGCCGTGCGTGCGCTTATTGATGGACGCTGGTACCGGGGGATGTGCAATGTCGGCTATAAGCCTACGTTTCACGACGAACAGGACGGCCCCCCGGAAATTGAAGTTCATCTGTTTGAGTTCAGCGGAGACATTTACGGTAAAACGGTCCGCATCGAGTGGCGGGACCGGCTGCGCGGGGAAGTGAAATTCCCTTCCCTCGATGCACTTGTGTCCCAGCTTCATGAAGACAAACAGTCCGCCGAGCAGGTACTCGAGCAGGAAATCAGGGACTAAAACCTGTTTTCCCTTGCGTTTTTCCTGTTCAAAAGGTAAGATGGTTGATGTATGGAAACCACTTCTTGGCTTGCACGCGCCTCCTGCGGCTTGCGAGGAAATGGTTGAAACAAAATAACAAAAGGAGGTCGACTGAATGGCTTTAACACCAGAGCGTAAATCAGAGTTGATCGAAGAGTACAAAACACATGAAGGCGACACCGGTTCCCCGGAAGTGCAGATCGCTATTTTGACGGAGCAGATCGTTTCGTTGAACGAACACCTGCGTGAGCATAAAAAGGACCACCATTCCCGCCGCGGGCTTTTAAAAATGGTTGGTAAGCGCCGTAACCTGTTAACGTACGTTCGTAACCAGGACATTACACGCTACCGCGACATCATTAATAAACTCGGCTTGCGCCGTTAAGAATGACTGGGAAGCGGGAGGTATCTCCCGCTTTTTCTCTTACCTAAAAACAACCATGTGCATAACGTATGCGGCTGTGCGGTATGAAATGATCCCTTACGCACATCTCACAAGCTTAGCGCGTAAGCAGGCGTGGCTTCCGCGCTAAGCTTGTGCGCACGAAAGGGCTTCCTCCCAGCAGGCAGTACCGGCGGGATGGAACATTTATACCCGGACAGTCAGACGTATACGTGAAAAAACGTATAGGAGGTCCTGAAATTTGGAACAAGAAAAGAAAACCTACTCGATTGAATGGGCGGGGCAGACGCTGACCGTCGAAACAGGGCACATAGCGAAACAGGCAAACGGAGCGGTCATGATCCGCTACGGAGACACCGTGGTGCTTTCCACCGTTACGGCTTCAAAGGAACCGAAGGATCTTCCGTTCTTCCCGCTGACGGTAAATTACGAAGAGCGGCTGTACGCGGCAGGGAAAATTCCCGGCGGCTTTATTAAACGCGAAGGACGGCCAAGCGAAACAGCGGTTTTAACGAGCCGTCTGATTGACCGGCCGATCCGCCCGCTTTTCCCGGACGGCTTCCGTAACGACGTGCAGGTCATCAACATGGTGATGAGCGTGGACCAGTCCGCTTCCCCGGAGATTGCGGCTATGGTCGGTTCGTCACTTGCCCTCTCCCTATCGGACATTCCGTTTTACGGCCCGGTTTCAGGTGCTGTTATCGGACGGGTCGACGGCGAATTTGTCGTCAATCCTTCGGAATCCGAAGCGGCGAGAAGCGACATTGAACTGACGGTTGCCGGTACGAAAGATGCCATCAACATGGTGGAAGCCGGAGCAGACGAAGTGCCGGAGGAAACAATGCTTGAAGGCATTATGTTCGGCCACGAAGAAATCAAGCGCCTGGTGGAGTTCCAGGAAGGCATCATCAGCGAGCTCGGCCAGGAGAAAATGGAAGTACAGCTGAAACAGACGGACAAAGATCTCGAAGAAACGATCCGCAGCCAGTTCCAGGACTCCGTGAAAGAAGCGGTCATGATTAACGACAAAAAAGAACGCGATGTGGCCATCCAGGAGCTGAAAACACAGATCTCCGAGCCGTATGAAGATGAGGAGCAGCACAGCGAAGTAAAAGATATCTTTGAAAAACTCGTTAAAGCGGAATTCCGCCGTCTGATCACCGAAGAGCATATCCGTCCGGACGGACGCGGCCCGGATGACATCCGCCAGCTCACGTCCGAGGTGGACATTCTGCCGCGAACGCACGGCTCCGGGCTGTTCACCCGCGGTCAGACGCAGGCGCTCAGCATCTGTACGCTTGGCGCTCTCGGAGAGGTGCAGATCATCGACGGCCTCGGCACCGAAACATCGAAGCGGTTTTTGCACCACTATAACTTCCCGAACTTCAGTGTCGGGGAAACCGGTCCGATCCGCGGGCCGGGTCGGCGGGAAATCGGCCACGGCGCTCTCGGCGAACGCGCCCTCGAAAAGGTTGTGCCTTCCGAGGAGGAATTCCCTTACACGATCCGCCTGGTGTCCGAAGTGCTTGAATCCAACGGCTCCACCTCCCAGGCGAGCATCTGCGCAAGTACGCTTGCTATGATGGACGCCGGTGTGCCGATCAAATCGCCGGTTGCCGGCATTGCGATGGGTCTTGTGAAAGAGGGCGACGACCTGGCCGTGTTAACCGACATCCAGGGCATGGAAGACGCCCTCGGCGACATGGACTTTAAAGTAGCAGGGACGGCAGACGGTGTAACGGCGCTGCAAATGGATATTAAACTCGCGGGCATTGACCGCGAAGTGCTTGAATTTGCTCTCAAACGGGCAAAAATCGCACGCATGAAAGTGCTCGAAAACATGCTTGCTACGATCAGCGAAACGCGCGGAGAGCTTTCCCCGTATGCGCCAAAAATTATGTCCATGCACATCAAACCGGATAAAATCCGTGACGTGATCGGCCCGAGCGGGAAAACGATCAATCAGATTATTGAAGATACCGGCGTAAAAATTGATATCGAGCAGGACGGCACGGTCTTTATTTCCTCGACCGAGCAGGATAAAAACGAGGAAGCGAAAAAAGTCATTGAAGATTTAATTCGTGAAGTAGAGCCCGGCGAGACGTATTTAGGAAAGGTCAAACGCGTCGAGAAGTTTGGCGCCTTCGTGGAGCTGTTTAAAGGAAAAGAAGGCCTTGTGCACATTTCCCAGCTGAACCATGAGCGCGTAAACAAAGTGGAAGACGTCGTTTCCATCGGGGACGAAGTCATGGTCAAAGTAACAGAAATAGACAATCAGGGACGGATTAACCTGTCGAGAAAAGCGTTGCTTGCAAAAGAAAGCTCCGACACACCTTCTCAGTAATCCGCTAATAGATCAGAAGGGACTTGGATTTCCAGGTCCTTTTTTTTATAAATACCGATAGAATAAAAGAAGGAGGACCAAGCAGATGGTGGAAACGAAATATCTTCCGAACGGAGTTCGGCTGGTCTCAGAGCACATTCCGCATGTACGTTCGTCCTCGCTCGGGCTGTGGATAGATGCAGGATCGAGGCAGGAACGGGCGGAGGAAAACGGGATGGCCCATTTTATTGAACATATGCTGTTTAAAGGGACATCTGAACGGAGTGCAGCAGACATTGCCGGCTACTTTGACCGCATCGGCGGGGAAATGGAAGCTTTTACGGCAAAGGACACCACCTGCCTGCAGGCCACTGTACTCGATGAACACGCGGAACAGACGGCCGAAGTGTTTGCCGATATGTTTTTTCATTCCCGTTTTAATCCGGAGGACGTGGAAAAAGAACGTAATGTGATTTTGGAGGAAATCAGCATGGTGGAGGACACGCCGGATGATATTATTCACGATATGCTCTGGCAGGCTTCCTACGGCAGCCATCCGCTGGCCCGCCCGATCCTCGGCACACGGCCGGTGCTCCGTGAGATAACCCGGGAGCGCCTGCTTGATTTTTTCCATGACCATTATACGCCGGAGCGCCTTGTTATTTCGGCTGCCGGTAATGTGAGCGGGGAGCTCCTTGCCTGCCTTGAGCGTTTATTTGACGGCTGGGGACACGGCCGCCGGGCGGAAAACCGGGAGGAAGCAGCCGTGTTTGTTCCGGGAAGAGAAGTAAGAAACAGGGAGACCGAACAGGCCCACCTGTGTCTGGGCTTTCCCGGCGTTTCCCGCTTTCATGAGCATTATTTTGCAGAGGTGCTCTGGAATAACCTGCTCGGTGGCTCAATGAGCAGCCGCCTGTTCCAGGAAGTCCGGGAGGACCGGGGTCTGGCATATTCCATCTTTTCTTCGTTTGAAGCCTTTGAACGTACTGGCTTTCATACGATTTACAGTGCAGCGGCGCCAGAACGGGTGGAGGAGCTGCTCGAAACAGTTGATGGGCTGTTTGAACGTTTATCCGCTGGAAATATTAAAGAAGCGGAAATTGAAAACCACCGGTCGCAGCTGAAATCGGCTTTTGTGCTGGGGCTGGAGTCGTCAGCGGCCCGCATGGCCCGGAACGCAAGAAACGAAATGCTGTTTGGCCGGCACCCCGGAATCGATGAGACCCTGGACAGGCTCAGCAGTGTGCAGCTCGAACACGTCGAAAAGCAGGGGATTGCGATGATGCGGACGCCGCCGAGCGCTTCGCTTATCCAGCCAAATGGCCATGTGCCGGAGCTATTGAAGAAAAACAGCTCCAATTTCAGTGTGAGCATCGAAGAATAAGCCATAATTGCCCTTTTCAGTGCTGACAAGTGTGGTAAAATAAAGCAAAGTTTGTTTTAATAAATGTGAAATGGATGAACCAGAAAGGGAGAATGAATATGTCTAACGAAACATATACTGTAGCGGTCGTAGGCGCAACCGGCGCCGTTGGCCAGCAGATGCTGAAAACTTTAGAAAATAAAAATTTCCCTGTCGGAGACCTGAAGCTTTTATCCTCGAGTCGCTCCGCCGGTAAAAAAATGACGTTCAAGGGTAAGGAATATACGATTGAGGAAGCAACACCGGAATCGTTTGAAGGCGTACAGATCGCCCTATTTTCCGCCGGCGGATCCATATCCAAGGCGCTGGCTCCGGAAGCAGTTAAACGGGGTGCGATTGTCGTCGACAACACGAGTGCCTACCGGATGGACCCGGATACGCCGCTTGTTGTGCCGGAAGTGAATGAAGAAGACCTGCACAGCCATAATGGTATTATCGCTAATCCAAACTGCTCGACAATCCAGATGGCGGTGGCGCTTGAGCCGATCCGTCAGAAATACGGGCTGAAAAAAGTGATTGTCTCCACGTATCAGGCTGTATCCGGTGCAGGGCTTGACGCGGTCGATGAAATGAACACCCAGTCGACAGCAGTACTGAACGGTGAAGAAGCAGAAGCAAACCTTATGCCTGTCAGCGGTGACAAAAAGCACTACCAGATCGCTTTCAATGCGATCCCGCAGATCGACAAATTCGAGGACAACGGCTATACGTTTGAAGAGATGAAAATGATCAATGAAACGAAAAAGATCCTTCATATGGACGATCTCCCGGTAGCAGCAACATGTGTACGCCTTCCAGTCGCTACAGGCCACTCGGAGTCGGTATATATTGAAACAGAAACCGGCAACCCGGATGTTAAAGAGCTGCAGCAGACACTGTCCGAAGGCGAAGGCATTACCCTTCAGGATGATCCGGCCAATCAGGTGTATCCAATGGCTGTTAACAGCGTTGGCCTGCCGGATGTATTTGTCGGCCGTATCCGGCGTGACCTTGACCGTGAAAACGCGTATCATTTCTGGGTCGTATCGGATAATCTCTTGAAAGGCGCCGCTTATAACTCGGTACAGATTGCCGAAAGCCTGATTCGCCTTAATTTAATCAAATAACCTGTGAGGGAGCCGGACCGATGAATATAATCGTTCAAAAATTTGGCGGTACGTCTGTAAAAACGAAGGAGCTGCGCGAGCAGGCCGCCGGCCATATCGAAGACGCAGTGCGTGAGGGCTATAAGGTGGTGGTGGTCGTTTCTGCCATGGGCCGGAGCGGGGATCCTTACGCCACCGACACCCTTCTCAGCCTGATTGATGAAAGCGCGCCGGGAGAAAGCGGAGCCGAACGCGACCTGCTGGTATCGTGCGGTGAAACCATATCCGCCGTTGTGTTTACGGAGCTTCTGCGCTCAAAGCAGCTGAAGGCCGCTGCACTAAACGGGGCGCAGGCCGGGTTTATTACCGACAGCAATCACGGCAACGCCAAAATCATTGATATGCGCACAGAAAAAGTGGAGCAGCTGCTTGCCACCCACGACGCTGTTGTTGTTACCGGCTTTCAGGGTGTCAGCGAGGACGGGATGGTTACGACGCTTGGACGCGGCGGCAGTGATACGTCAGCGACTGCGCTCGGCACAGCCTTAAAGGCCGAATGGGTGGACATTTTTACCGACGTTGAAGGCATGATGACGGCGGACCCGCGGGTCGTGGAGGACGCGAGGCTGCTTTCCACCGTCACCTATCAGGAAATCTGCAACATGGCGTATCAGGGTGCAAAGGTTATTCACCCACGTGCAGTTGAGATTGCGATGCAGGGGAAAGTCCCGATCCGTATCCGGTCGACGTCGACCAAGGAACCGGGTACGCTGATCACCTCCATGCTCGGCAGCGCCCCGGGCCGGGAGGTGGCTGAGCGCCTGATCACCGGGATCGCCCACATTCCGTCGCTCACCCAGATCAGTGTTGCGGCGGATCCGGCACAGGCAGAAGATATGCATGCCCGCGTGTTTCAGCGGATGGAGAGTCTCGGTTTGAGCGTGGATTTTATTAATATAGGGCTCGAAAGCGCCGTGTTCACCGTCCCCGACCCGCATGCAAAAATAGCGGTTGATGCTCTTGAAGAGGACGGCTGGAGCATTTCAGCGGTGCCTCACTGCGCTAAAGTCAGCGTTGTCGGAGCCGGTATGACTGGAGTGCCGGGTGTTGCTTCCAAAATTGTCACCGCGCTGTCAGAAGCCGGCGTACCGATTTTACAGTCGGCGGATTCGCATACGACCATCTGGGCGCTGGTGCGGGAGCAGGATACAGATAAAGCTGTGTCCGCCCTTCACCGCGTATTTGATCTTGGACGTGCCGGTGTACGTCCCCCATCTGTTTCCTAGTAAGCTGCAGAGGCTCATCACGATCCGCACCAATTCCCTGCAGATGAGAGAAAGGAGCCGACCTATGGCTTTTGGACAGTTACTTACAGCAATGGTTACACCTTTTCATGAAAATGGCGACATTCACTGGGAGCAAGTCGAACAGCTGACGGAGCATTTGATTGCGACAAAAAGCGACGGTGTCGTTGTAGCCGGCACCACCGGAGAATCCCCGACGCTCAGCAGTGAAGAGAAGCTGCAGCTGTTCCGACGGGTGAAAGACATTGCCGGCAGCCGGATGGATGTGATCGGCGGCGTCGGTACGAACAATACGGCGTACTCCGCCGACCTGGCGAACGAGGCAACCAAGATCGGCATTGACGGTCTGATGGCAGTGACCCCGTATTACAACAAACCGAACCAGGAAGGCATGTATCAGCACTTTCAGCGGATTGCCGCAGCCACGACGCTGCCCTTGATGATATATAATATTCCGGGGCGCTGCATCGTTAATCTGCTGCCGGAAACGCTGCTCCGGCTTGCGGAGATTTCCAACATTACGTCGGTGAAAGAGGCGTGCGGGAACCTTGATCAGATTTCGCACTTTCTGTCTTCCGCGCCGAAGGAGTTCCAGCTGTTCAGCGGCGATGATTCGCTGACGCTCCCGACGCTTTCGGTCGGCGGCGACGGCGTGGTATCTGTAGCGGCGCACATTGCCGGGGAGGATCTGCAGCAGATGATGACGGATTTCTTTTCCGGGAACGTGCAGCGGGCAGCGGAAGCGCACCGGACGCTCCTTCCGAAGATGCGGGCCTGCTTTATGGCCCCGAACCCGTCTCCGGTAAAGGCTATGCTTGAACAGATGGGCATTACCGGCCGCTACACCCGTCTGCCGCTCGTGCCGCTGACGGATGCCGAAATCCGCCAGCTTGAACAGTGGTTCACTGCCGCTTCCTAACGGTTATTTCTATCAGGACACCGCCAGCCCCGCTGCCGGTGTCCTGTTTTATATACATAAAAAATGCTGGAGAAATCGCCGGTGCCAGGCTGCTCAAAATGCCTGAGCGCAATAGTTTCTCTTGTATTTCAAAAACCGCCTGGGTTATACTGAGTATAAGTGATTTGTGCGGAAACCATTCACTCAAAGGGAAAAATGTTTCTTTTTGGGGCCGTAAATCGACGTCAGCAATAATTCATTTTTAATTTAGGAGGAAATATACTTTGGCCACACAAGCGAATGGTAACGTTCGTGTTTTTTCCCTTGGCGGTATCGGGGAAATCGGAAAAAATATGTACGTTATAGAATCAGAACAGGACATGATTGTCATAGACGCAGGACTAATGTTTCCAGAAGATGACATGCTCGGAATTGATATCGTCATTCCGGATATTTCATACTTAACACAGAACAAGGAAAAACTCCGCGGCATCTTTTTAACCCACGGACACGAAGACCATATCGGAGCTCTGACCTACATTCTCCGCCAGGTGCACGTGCCAATCTACGGCACCAAGCTTACGCTCGGCATCGTGGAGTCATACGTGAAAGAAAAAGGTCTCCGGAAGAAACCGGATTTCCGTGTGGTGCACGACAACAGTGTGATCCAGACCGGACAGCTGAAGACAAGCTTTTTCCGGACGAACCACAGCATCCCGGATTCGGTCGGCATGGTCGTGCAGACGCCGGAAGGTGTTATTGTCCATACCGGTGATTTCAAATTTGACCAGACGCCGGTGGACGGGCAGTACACGAGCCTTGATAAATTGACCGAGATCGGCAAAAAGGGCGTTCTCTGTCTGCTTTCCGACAGCATTAACGCGGAAGTGCCGGGTGTGAGTCCGTCTGAAGCGATTGCCGGAAACGGGATCATGGATATCTTTTTAGAAACCGAAGGACGTATCGTCATTACAACCTTTGCGACGAACATCCACCGCATTCAGCAGGTGATCCAGGCAGCGGAGGAAAGCGGCCGCAGGATTGCCGTTAACGGCCAGGCAATGGAAAAAACGATTGAAATTTCGCGCCGGCTCGGCTATCTCGATGCCGAAGACGACATTTTCATCACGACCGACCAGGTCGAGGACATGGACCCGAAAAAAGTAGCTATTTTATGCACGGGCAGTCAGGGCGAACCGGTCTCTGCACTGATGAATATGGCGAAGGGCGAGGATGATAATTTAACCATTGAAGAAGGCGATATGGTTATTATCGCCGCCAACCCGGTAGCCGGGAACGAAAAAACGGTGTCGCAGACGATCGATTTTCTTTACCAGATCGGAGCAGAGGTCGTTATGGGCGAAAATGTGCACTCCTCCGGCCACGCCCGTCAGGAAGAGCTCAAAATGATGCTGAACCTGGTGAAGCCGCAGTACTTTATTCCAGTGCACGGCGAGTACCGGATGCAATTTGTGCACGGGGAACTTGCGGAAGAAACCGGCATGGATCCAAACAACGTCTTTCTGCTTGATAAAGGGGAGGTCGTGGAATTCAGCAAAGGCAAAGCCGTAAAAACCGGCAAAGTACCGGCCGGCAACGTCTTAATTGACGGCCTCGGCATTGGCGATGTGGGCAACATTGTCCTCCGCGACCGCCGCCTGCTGTCCGAAGACGGCATTCTCGTCGTCGTCGTGACACTCAGCAAAAAATCCGGCACCATCGTAAGCGGTCCTGATATTATTTCCCGCGGCTTCGTTTACGTGCGCGAATCCGAAGAACTGATGGAAAAAGCGCATAAAAAAGTATCCGAAACGCTGGAAAAATCGATCAGCGAAAATGTAAGCGAATGGTCGACGCTCAAAAGCAGCATACGGGATTCCATGAGCCGTTTTCTGTTTGAAAAAACCAAACGGCGCCCGATGATTCTGCCGATTATTATGGAAATTTAAAAGCACGCGAAAAGCTTGCCATGACACACCCCTGCATTAGCCAGTTTGGCGGGCAGGGGGTGTTTTATTGAATAGAGTTTTTTTCGGGGAGAAAGGAGCCAAACCATGGCAAAAACGGCGAAGCGGAAGAAAAAACGAACCTCGTCGAACAGAAGCAGGCAGCCGGCGTTTTCATGGCCGGCGCTTGCGGCAGCACTGCTCGCCCTCATATCGCTCGGCGGCTGGGGGTGGGCCGGCCAGCTGCTGCGCTCCGGTTCCCAGTGGCTCACTGGAGACCTCTGGTGGATATTGAACCTGTTTATACTCGCTTTTTCCACGGTCTGGATGATCAACCGGAACATCGTGAAGCAATTTCCGGTGCGGTGGACAGGCGGCGCCCTTCTTTTC
This sequence comes from Marinococcus sp. LNHM4E3-1, assembly GCF_056034405.1. NCBI lineage: Bacteria > Bacillati > Bacillota > Bacilli > Caryophanales > Bacillaceae > Marinococcus > Marinococcus sp. LNHM4E3-1. The sequence continues at coordinate 159,276 of NZ_JBQLID010000001.1, forward strand.
CTTGGGGTGCTCCTCTTTACGGAGGTTCGCTGGGCTTCGGGTCTCAATGAGCCGGCGATTTCTGTTTTTATGGAAACGTTCGGCCGTGACGGCTGGCTCGACCGCTCCGGAGCAGCCTCTATCGGAGGCGGCACGATCGGGGCTCTTATCTACGATGCTGTTCATTTTCTGATCGGGACAGCCGGAGCTTATATTGTGTCCGTGCTTCTCATGATCGCAGGACTTTTTTTACTTATGCAGTGGTCTTTTCAACATACAATGCAGACAGGCGGAGCATGGGTGGCCCGTACCTCCAGACAGGGAGCGGCTCAGGCGGTCGAAAAAGGAAAACAGCGCCGGGCGGAACGAAAAAAGCAAAAAGAAGCCCGGGAAAAAGAAACACCGGCCCAGGCTGCGCCGAAGCAGAAGGAGACGCCTGAAGCACCTGTGGAAAAGCCGAAGGAAGGCGCAGAAAAGCCGAAAATCTTCTCGTTTACCGAACAGGCTTACCAGGAGCCGCCGGCGGCCAAAGAGGCACCGAAGCCCGAGGAGCCCGCGCGAAAAAAAGAAACGCCGGCGCCGGAGGCAGTCGAGGCTCCGGCCGAAGCCGGACCCGACGTGGACCGCTCGGATATGCTGAGCGTCACCGAGGGGGAAACGGAGAACAAAAATTATCAGCTGCCGGCCCTTACGATGCTCTCAGCACCGAAAAATCAGAACCAGCAGCAGGAGCGTTCGCAGATTTCAGCTAACGCTAAAAAGCTCGAGGAAACCCTGCAGAGCTTCGGGGTGAAGGCGAACGTCTCGGAGGTGCATTTAGGGCCTGCGGTAACCAAATACGAAATCCAGCCGGCCGTTGGGGTGAAGGTCAGCAAGATTGTGAACCTCTCCGATGATATCGCGCTCGCGCTCGCGGCACGGGACATCCGGATTGAAGCGCCGATTCCGGGCAAATCCGCCGTCGGCATTGAAGTACCGAACCAGGAGGTGGCGATGGTGACGCTCCGGGAGGTGCTCGAGTCGCTTGAGAAAAAGGACGACCATGTGCTTGATGTCGCGCTCGGCCGGGACATTTCCGGCGAACCGATTCTTGCCTCCCTGCATAAAATGCCGCACCTGCTTGTCGCCGGGGCGACGGGAAGCGGAAAAAGTGTCTGCATCAACGGCATCATTACGAGTATCCTGATGCGCGCGCGTCCGCATGAAGTGAAGCTGTTGATGATTGACCCAAAAATGGTGGAGCTGAACGTGTATAATGGTATCCCCCATCTGATGGCTCCGGTCGTTACTGAACCGAAGAAGGCAGCCCAGGCGCTGAAAAAAGTAGTGGCCGAAATGGAACGCCGCTACGATCTGTTTTCGCACACCGGTACGAGAAACCTTGAAGGCTACAACGAATGGATCCGGAAGCAGAACGATAAAGGCGGGGCCAAGCAGCCCGAGCTTCCGTACATTGTCGTTATTGTCGACGAACTTGCCGACCTGATGATGGTGGCCTCGAGTGAGGTGGAGGATGCGATTACGCGTCTCGCCCAGATGGCACGTGCTGCCGGCATTCATATGATTATCGCGACCCAGCGTCCGTCCGTGGACGTCATTACCGGGGTTATCAAAGCGAACATTCCGTCGCGGATTGCGTTCGGGGTATCGAGCCAGACGGACTCCCGGACGATTCTTGACAGCGGCGGAGCGGAAAAGCTGGTCGGCAAAGGCGATATGCTGTTTTCCCCGATCGGCTCCAACAAATCGACCCGGGTGCAGGGGGCGTTTGTGTCCGACCATGAAGTGGAACAGGTGGTAGAGGCTGTTGTTGCCCAGCAGAAAGCCAAGTACCAGGAGGAAATGATTCCCGACGAGCAGCCGGCGCAGGCCGAACGGCCGAGCGACGAGCTGTTTGACGAAGCGGTGGATATGATTCTGCAGATGCAGAGTGCATCGGTATCGATGCTGCAGCGCCGGTTCCGCATCGGCTACACGCGGGCAGCCCGCCTGATTGATGAAATGGAAGACCGCGGCATTGTCGGGCCGTACGGCGGCAGCAAGCCGCGTGAAGTGCTCGGCGATACCCGCGGCGGAAGCGGCGAACCTGCCGAAGAAAAGGAAGATACGCACCATAGTTGAGGAGGATTTTGATGCAGCCAGTGACGACGAACACCAATATTCCGGTGCATTTATTTCAAACGAAGCAGTTTAAAACGACGGCTGTCATTATGCAGTGCCGCGCCCCGCTGTCCGAACATACCGCAGCGGGCCGGGCGCTGCTGGCCAGAGTGCTGAAAAAAGGGAGCCTGCGCTACCCGTCGCAGTCCCATATAAAAGAAAAGCTCGATGACCTGTACGGCGCCACGTTCAGCGTGGACGTCGGCAAACGCGGCAATTACCATGTGATGAGCTTTCGTATGGAATTTGTCAACGAACAGTATCTTCCGGCGCAGGAGGACCTGTTTGCCGAAGCGACCGCATTTTTAGCGGAGATGGTGCATGCACCGCTCGCAGAGAACCGCGCGTTCAACCCGAAAATTGTCGAGGAGGAAAAACGGACGCTGCTGCAGAAAATCAATACGATTTATGATGAAAAGGACCGCTACGCCAACATGCGTCTCGTACAGGAAATGTGCAGCGCAGAAGCGTATTCGGTGCATCCGCTCGGCGATGCCCATCGGATGGAGGCACTCGATGAACAGAAGCTCTACGACGTATACGAGCAGTTTCTCGCGGAAGACGCGATTGATGTCTACGTGGTCGGCGACGTGGAGTCGTACGACGTTGAGGCAGTCACAGGCCCGTTTCCGGAACGAAGCAGCCTGCCGCCGGTCGAAGACGGCGCAGAACGTCCGCCGCGTGTGCGCTACGTGGAAGAGTCGGATGACATTCACCAGGGCAAGCTGCAGCTCGGCTACCGGACGACGATTACCCAGGACGATCCGCAGTTTGCCGCGATGCAGGTAACGAACGGCCTGTTCGGCGGCTTTCCGCACTCGAAGCTGTTTCAGGAGGTGCGTGAAAAACGGAGCCTCGCCTATTACGCTGCTTCCCGCTACGAAAGCCAGAAGGGACTGGTCATGGTGATGACCGGCATTGAAAAGGAGCAGTACGAGCAGGTGAAAGAAGTGATCGGTGAACAGCTGCAGGCGCTGCAGCAGGAGCCCGTCTCTGAGGAACTCCTGGCCCAGACAAAGGGTATGCTTATCAACCAGATCCGCGAGACCACCGACGCCCCGGGCGGGCTGGCTGCCCTTCATTTTCAGGGTAAAATGGCGGGCCGCGTCCGTCCGATTGAAACATGGATTGAAGAAATTGAGCAGGTGAGCGCAGAGGACGTGCTTGCATGCGCGAATTCAATCGTACTTGATACCGTATTTTTCCTACACGGAAAGGAAGATGAAGATGCAGAAACAACAGTATGATCAGCTGCAGGAAACCGTCTACTCGGAGGTCATGCCAAACGGCCTCCGGGTGTACGTGCTTCCGAAGCAGGGATTCAGTAAAACGTTTGCCACCTTTACGACCGACTACGGCTCCATCGACAACGCCTTCGTGCCGATCGGGCAGAAGCAGAGCGTGCAGGTGCCGGACGGCATCGCTCATTTTCTGGAGCATAAAATGTTTGAAGACGAAAAAGGCGACGTATTCGACACGTTCGGCAAACAGGGCGCTTCGGCCAATGCGTTCACGTCCTTCACGCGTACGGCGTATTTGTTTTCAAGCACCGATGATACCGCGGTGAATCTGCATACGCTGCTCGACTTTGTGCAGCATCCGTATTTCACCGAGGAGAGCGTGGAAAAAGAAAAGGGCATTATCGGCCAGGAAATCAGCATGTATGACGATGATGCCGACTGGCGCCTGTTTTTCCAGCTGCTCGGCAATCTGTATCACCGCCATCCGGCCCGGATTGATATTGCCGGCACGGCCGAGTCCATCAGCCGGATTACAAAGGATGACCTTTACACGTGCTATCATACGTTTTACCATCCGGCGAACATGATTTTATACGTGGCCGGCGCGGTGGAGCCGCAGGAGATTTTTGAACTCGTGCGAAGCAACCAGGCGCAGAAGGAATTTACACCGATGGATCACGTGGAGCGTATTGAAGTGGATGAGCCGGCGACGGCGCTTCATTCCAAAGCGGTCGAAAAGATGAGCATCCGCCTGCCGAAGGTGCTTCTCGGCTACAAGCTGTCGCTTCACAGCGAAACGGACAACCTGCTTTATCAGGAAGCCCGGCTCGAGCTGCTGCTTGAAACGCTGTTCGGGGAAGGCTCAGAGGCGTATGAAACGCTGTACTCTGAAGGGCTGATCGATGACAGCTTTTCAAGCGAGGCGATGATTGAGCGTTCGTTTTCACTCGCGGCGTTTGGCGGCAACACGCCGAAGCCGGAAGAAACCGAGGCCCGGATTCTGGACATTATCGAGCACGCGCAGACCGACGGTATGGACGAACGCCGCTTTGAACGGATGCGCAAAAAGCTGCTCGGCCAGCTCGTCAAGCAGCTGAATTCCACCGAGTTTCTCGCCACCGAAGGCACACGCTACGCGTTTCACGGCGCTTCGGTTATGGACGCGGTGGAGATCATGCAGCAGGTGACGTTTGACGATATTTCCAACCTGCTGGAGAGCGAATTCCGCATCGACAACCGAACGACATCCATTATCGACCAGAAGGCTGAAGCAGATGCCTGACTGGACGCTCGTTACCGGAGCAAGCGGAGCGATTGGAGGAGCAGCAGCCGAACGGCTCGCTGCCTCCGGCCGCCCGCTTCTGCTTCATTATTGCAGGGGAAGTGAACGCGCAGAACAGACAGCGGAGCGCTGCCGCCAGAACGGACAGCAGGCAGAAGCAGTCTACGGGGATCTTGCCACCGAGGCAGGCCAGGAGGCATTTATGGCCCGGCTGCCGAAAAATATTGATACTTATATTCATGCTGCAGGCATGGAGGAATACATACTGTTTCAGGAAACCACCTACAAGCACCGAAATGCCATTATTCAGACAAATGCGATGAGCGCGATGGCTGTCAGCCGTGCTCTTCTTCCGGAAATGCTCACCGCCAGGCGCGGGACAATCGTTTTCATAAGCTCCGTCTGGGCCCGGGAAGGGGCAGCAATGGAATCCACCTATGCAGCGGCGAAGGGCATGCTTGAATCCTTCACCCGGTCGCTCGCCAAAGAAACCGGCCCGTCCGGGGTGCGCGTAAATGCCGTGGCACCGGGGGCGGTCGCCTCTCCGATGCTCGGCCATTTAACGGAGGAAGAACAGCAGGACGTCGCCGGGCGTGTATCGCTTGGGCGGATCGGTACGCCGGAGGAAGTGGCCGGCGCGATCGCGTTTTTATGCTCGAAGGATGCCGCTTACGTGCACGGGGAAGTGCTCCGCGTGGACGGTTTATTTCCGTCCTGAAACCCCCGTCGTCTGCTGTTCAAATGGGAAAAAATGACGTACAATAAAAGCAGTAGAGCCAAAGAAGGGGGACGTCTGATGGCTGGCAACGAATGGTACGTGGAATACGAAATTCATCAAAACCGCCCCGGCCTGCTCGGGGATATTTCTTCGCTGCTCGGTATGCTTGCAATCAATATCGTGACCATCAACGGGGTGGAGGGCAACCGCCGGGGGCTGCTTCTGCGCTGCGACAGCTTTGACCGCATCCAGCGGCTTCGCGCCATCCTTGATACGATTCAGATCATTTCCGTGCGTAAGGTCAAACAGCCGGGGCTTCGCGAACGGCTCGCTGTCAGGCACGGGCGCTACATTGAGCGCGATGCCGATGACCGGAAAACGTTCCGTTTCGTTCGTCCGGATCTCGGACTCCTCGTCGATTTTATGGCCGAGCTGTTCAAAAAGGATCGTCATTATCTTGTCGGTATCCGGGGGATGCCACGGGTTGGAAAGACCGAATCGTTGGTGGCCGCGAGCGTATGTGCCAATAAACGCTGGACGTTTGTGTCATCGACGCTTCTGCGCCAGACGATGCGCACCCAGCTCGGCGACGACGAACGAACAAACAGCCACGTGTTTATTATCGACGGGATTGTCACCACGATGCGTGCGGCGCGGAAACATCGCGATCTGGTGGAGGAGATCATGCGGCTGCCCGCAGTCAAAGTCGTGGAGCATCCGGATATCTTCATCCGCGAAACGTCGTATACGGCGGATGATTTTGACTGCATGATTGAGCTCAGAAATGATGAAAGCCAGGTGATCTCGTACGATACAGTGGATTCCGGCTTTTCGTCGTTTGATATTAGTTAACGCGAAAGAGGCAGGTGAGCCGTTATGGCAGAGTTAGGACCGTACCTTCGCGGTGAACGCGAGCGCCAGGGAGCAAGCCTCGAGCTGATGCAGCAGCGCACGAAAATCCAGCGAAGGTATTTGCAGGCGATTGAAACCGGTGATTACGGGGCGCTGCCGGGGGCTTTTTATGCCCGGGCGTTCATCCGCAGCTACGCCGAAGCGCTCGGCCTGAACGCCGAGGAGGTTTTCCAGCAGTATGGCCATGAACTCCCGGCGCCAAAGCAGCAGCCGACAGAGATGCCGTCGCGGGCGTCAAGACAGCAGACGCGAAGCAGAAGCCAGCAGAAGCGGCCGCAGCAGAAACAGAAAAAAACATCCTTCCTGCCCTCTATTTTTGCGCTTATTTTTCTTCTTATCATCGGGGCAGGGATCTGGGTGTTATTCCAGAATGTAAGCAGCGATACAGAGACCCAGCAGCAGAGCAACGAAGGAACCGGCGTCCAGTTTGAGTCCGGGTCTCCGGAAGAAGACAGCGGAGCTGCAGAGGAGAGTGCAGAAAGCACTCCGGAAAACAACGGGGGCTCCGGCGGGGGAGAAGACGAAAATGCTGAAGAAGAGGAAAGCCAGGACACCGATGTGCAGCTGGAGGAGACCTCCTCGGACGGAGACAATTCGTCGTACGACGTGATCGGGGCGGAAGCGTTTGAGCTTACGATGAGCTTCAGCGGCAACTCCTATGTGGATATAACGGATGCAGACGGCGAGATGCTCGATATGTTTGCAGAGCAGGCCGAGGGAGATGAGCTTGAAGAAACGTACGAGGCAGAAGAAATCACCGTCAATGTCGGCAACACGAACAACATGGAGCTGACTGTCAACGGCCGGGACTTTTCCTATCCTTCAGATGGCACCCAACAGGTTATTACGTTTACGGCAGTGTCAGAAGAATAAATCCGGCCTTCGCTTCTGAAATGTTCAGAACGAAGGCTTTGCTTTGCCATAAACAAATTGTGCGTTTTGTTCCATGAGAAAAAAAGATATGTGATACAATATGAAAGACTGGAATGTGGACGGAACAGCACGATTTGCAAGTAGGAGGACGCCCATGAACTTACCTAATAAAATTACAATTGCCCGTGTGTTGATGATTCCGTTATTTGTGATCGCCGTTCTGGTGCCTTTTCCGTTTGGCACCTGGCCGGTAGGGAATGCCGATCTGCCGGTGCATCACTTCATCGGCGCGGTCATCTTTGCGATCGCGGCCGGCTCCGACTGGCTCGACGGCTATATTGCAAGAAAGTACAGCCTGGTGACCTCGTTTGGCAAATTTCTGGACCCTCTCGCGGACAAGCTGCTCGTTACGGCGGCACTGCTTGTGCTGATTGACATTTCCATGCTTGCGTCCTGGATGGCCATTATTATTTTAAGCCGCGAATTTGCGGTTACCGGCGTCCGGCTGGTGGCTGCCGGGGAAGGAAACGTTATCGCAGCAAGCGGACTCGGAAAATGGAAAACCACATTCCAAATGGTTGCTATCGTGGTGCTCTTGCTTCATCACTTTCCATTTTCCTATGTCGGCTTCCCGGCGGGTGACGTCCTCATGTGGATTGCTGTTATTTTAACCATCATATCCGGCGTTGATTATTTCTGGAAAAACCGCGCCGTGATTATGAAGACGATGTAAGCTGTATCGGAGGAACGTGTAATGAACGCTGAAATTATTGCAGTAGGAACAGAGCTTCTGTTGGGCCAGATTGCCAACACGAACGGCCAGTATTTATCGAAGGAATTAGCTTCCCTCGGGGTGAATGTTTTCCGCCATACGGTGGTCGGGGACAATGAAGCCCGGATGCATGAAGCCATCGGGGAAGCCTCCGAACGGGCGGATATCGTCATCCTGACGGGTGGTCTCGGACCGACGCAGGACGACATTACGAAAGACGTGGTGGCCGGCTTTACCGGCCGGAAGCTGCTCGTGCACGAAGCATCAGCGCAAAAGATCAGGGACTATTACGACCGTACGGGCCGGGAGATGCCTGCGTCCAATATGCGCCAGGCACACTACGCAGAGAACAGCACGGTGTTTTTTAACCAGAACGGAATGGCCTGCGGGATGGCGGTCGAAGAAAACGGCACGCATTACGTTTTAATCCCCGGGCCGCCCCGGGAAATGAAATCCATGTACAAGTATGACGTTGAGCCTTACGTGGCGGCGCTTGCCGGCAGCGGCAGGCTCGTTTCGTCCCGGGTGCTCCGTTTTTACGGCATCGGGGAATCCTCGCTCGAGGAGGAGCTGCAGGATTTGATCGAAGCCCAGACGAATCCGACGATCGCCCCTCTGGCCGGCGACGGCGAAGTTACGCTCCGGCTGACGGCTGCTGCCGCGACGGAAAACGAAGCCGTGAAGATGATTGACGGCGTGGAGAAGCAGGTGCTTGGCCGTGTCGGGGAGCATTTTTACGGCTATGATGACGATTCGGTCTTTAACCATACCGTGGATGTACTGAAAGAGCGCTCCCAGACGATCGCTTCGGCAGAAAGCCTGACCGGCGGCTGGTTTGCGAAATCCATCGTGGATATCCCAGGCGCCTCGAGCGTATTTCAGGGCTCGGTCACGACGTATTCCAAAGCGGCCAAGCAGCACATTCTCGGCATTGACCGGCCGCTGCTCGACGAGGAGGGCGCCGTGAGCGCAGCCTGCGCAGAAGCAATGGCTGAAAAAGTGAAGGAAAAATTCAACACCGACGTCGGTATTTCATTTACCGGTGTCGCCGGGCCGGACCGTGACGAAGGGAAGGAGCCCGGACTCGTCTGGATAGGAATTTCCGGACCGCAGGGAACGATCTCAAAACAAATTCACATCGCCGGCACCAGGGATCGTGTCCGCTTTATGGCTTTATATGAAGGGTGCCGATTGTTATGGAAAGAAAAGGTGGTAGAAAATGACAACATTCAATGATTTTCAAATGAAGGACGAAATTAAGCAGGCTGTACGTGAGATGGGCTTTGAAGAGCCATCCCCGGTGCAGGAAAAAGCGATTCCCGATGCCCTCGAGCAGAAGGATCTGATCGGACAGGCGCAGACCGGTACCGGTAAAACGGCAGCGTTTGGCATTCCGATTTTAAATAAAGTGACCGAGGAGCCGCACGTGCAGTCAATTATCATTACTCCGACCCGCGAGCTGGCCATTCAGGTATCGTCGGAAATCCAGAAGCTCTCCAAGCATTTAAACATCCGTTCGCTGCCAATTTACGGCGGCCAGTCGATCGGCCATCAGATTAAAGCGCTCAAGCAGGGCGTGCAGATTGTCATCGGTACGCCGGGCCGGGTGCAGGATCATCTTCGCCGCAAAACGCTGCAGCTCGACAAAGTTAATACTGTCGTGCTCGACGAAGCGGACGAAATGCTCGACATGGGCTTTGTGGAAGACATTGAAGCGATTTTAAAACAGGTGAACGTCGACCGGCAGACGCTGCTGTTCTCAGCGACGATGCCGCCGGCGATCCGCAAGCTGTCGAAAAAATACATGGTGGACCCGGTGACGGTATCCATCAACAAAAGTGAAGTAACGGCGCCAAACATCGAGCAGTCGTACTTTAAGGTGCTCGAGCGCAACAAGCAGGATTCGCTCTGCCGGATTCTTGACGCGCGCGACCCGGACCTCGGCATTATTTTCTGCCGCACGAAAAAAGGTGTGGCGGATCTGACGGAAATTCTGCAGGCAAGAGGCTACCTTGCAGACGGGCTGCACGGGGATCTGACCCAGCAGCACCGCGACGCCGTTATGAACAAATTCCGCAATGGGGCGATCGAATTTCTCGTCGCCACAGACGTTGCCGCACGCGGCATTGACGTTCAGAATGTAACGCACGTGATCAACTACGACATTCCGCAGGATCCGGAAAGCTACGTTCACCGTATCGGCCGTACAGGCAGAGCCGGCCGCAAGGGCGAAGCACTGACGCTTGTGACGCCGCGCGAAATGAAGCACCTGCGTTCGATCGAATCGGAAATTAAAATGTACATTCCGTCGCACCGGGTGCCGACCATCGAAGAAGTGGTGGAAAAGCAGCAGGAAGCGTGGAAGCGCCAGATCGCCTCGCAGATGGAGGAGGAGTCGGAGCTAAGCCTCTTTAATGAGATTACAGATGAGCTTCTAAACGAATATGATCCGAAGGACGTCGTCCGCTCGCTGATGAAGCTGAACTTTGCCTCCACGGTGAGCGAATCCGAAGAAGGCAGCGGCTTCGGTGAAACCGGCGGCGCCCGCGGTATGACAAGATTCTTTATCAATGTCGGCCGCAATGTGAACATGACGCCGAAAATACTGATTGAAGAAATTTCGAACGCGGTCGGTATTCCCGGCAAGTCGATCGGCAAAATTGATATTTTTGATAAATTTACCTTTGTGGAAGTACCGCAGGACAGCGCACCGTTTGTGTATGAAGCCCTCCGGCACGCACGCATTAACGGCACGCGCGTGAACCTCGAGCCGGCGAAGCCTCGTCCGGCCCGTCCGAACCGGAACACGCAGCGCCAGTCCCAGTAATCCGTTCGCTCTTCAGCGGCAGCCGCCGCTGAAGAGTTTTTTTACCGTCAGCCTGGCAGCGGCAGGGCGTTTCGGGCAAAAGAAAAAACACGAATAAATGTTCGCATATCTGTTGGCAAACCGGACAAAAAAAGATATAATGTAGAAAGCAGGAAAACAGCGGGAACGCTTCCTGAACAACAGCAGGCATGTATGGATACGTTCTTCGTGGGGAAGAGAGTATCTGTTTAATAGTATATATCCTTGAAGGAGAGATAAGATGAACGAAAGAAAAGCCGCATTGGATCAAGCACTGAGCCGCATCGAAAAACAGTTTGGCAAAGGGTCGATCATGAAGCTCGGCGATCAGACCGACCGCCGCATTTCCACCATTTCCACCGGCGCCCTGGCCGTAGATATTGCCCTCGGGGTCGGCGGCTATCCGCGCGGACGTGTCGTGGAAATTTACGGCCCGGAATCCTCCGGTAAAACGACAGTGGCTCTGCACGCCATTGCTGCGGCCCAGCGCGACGGGGGCACAGCAGCCTTTATCGACGCGGAGCACGCGCTGGATCCAAGCTATGCACGGGCTCTTGGCGTTAACATTGATGATCTGATTCTTTCCCAGCCGGACACGGGCGAACAGGCACTTGAAATTGCCGAAGCGCTTGTACGAAGCGGCGCAATCGACATTCTCGTCATTGATTCTGTAGCTGCGCTCGTGCCGAAAGCAGAGATTGAAGGCGAAATGGGCGACAGCCACGTCGGCCTGCAGGCACGTCTGATGTCCCAGGCGCTGCGGAAGCTGTCCGGGGCGATCAGCAAATCGAACTCGATTGCCATGTTTATCAATCAGATCCGTGAGAAAGTCGGCGTCATGTTTGGCAGCCCGGAAACAACTCCCGGCGGCCGTGCGCTGAAATTCTACTCCTCGGTGCGTCTTGAAGTGCGCCGGGCAGAAACGCTCAAGCAGGGCAACGAAATGGTCGGTAACAAAACGAGAATCAAAGTGGTGAAAAACAAAGTAGCACCGCCGTTCCGTCAGGCGGAAGTGGATATTATGTACGGCGAAGGCATTTCGCGCGAAGGTTCCATTCTCGATATCGGTGCTGAGCTCGACATCGTGCTTAAAAGCGGCGCATGGTACTCCTACGAAGGCGAACGTCTCGGACAGGGACGGGAAAACTCGAAGCAGTTCCTGAAGGAAAATGAAGCAACGGCCGCGGCGATCGAACGGAAAATCCGCGACCATTACAAGCTCGACGACATCCAGTCCGAACCGGAAGAGCCGGAAGAAGAACCGGAAGCTCCGGCGGAATCCGGACTGCTTGCTGAAGAGGAAGAAACAGCAGATACGAACCGTTAAATCAACGCCAGGGCGCCGGAATTCCGGCGCCTTTTTTCATTCGGAAAAAGGTCCGGGGGGAGCAGCAGCGCACGGAACTCCTGCCGGGCGGGCAGAGAAAGCAGGAGGACAGGCGGGAAGAAAACGGTGTCAATCCCTATAAAAACAGGGATTCCTGCCAGTGAGCTTTCTTGACAGCGCCATGCGGTAAAGATACAATAAAGAAGTGGAACGTTTGTTTTGTTCCGCACTTCGATGAGCGTATTAATTCGCAAGCAGAACAATGCGGACACGAAAAAGAATCATCAATGCAACTTTCGCAACAACCGAAAGTGAACAATCAGATAGCAAGAGGAGGTGACATGTATGAACACTGCAATCATCTCCATTTTGCTTGTTATCGGTGCATTGATAGTTGGTTTGATTGGATATTTTGTCCGAAAAGCGATTGCCGAAGCGAAATTCAAAAGCGCCGAGCACGAAGCCGGCCAGATTGTGAAAGAAGCTGAGCGGCAGGCAGAGACAATCTTAAAAGAATCGCGGTTGGAAGCTAAAGACGAAGCACATCAAATTCGGGCAGAAGCAGAGAGCACTCTGAATGAACGAAGAAATGAAGTTCAAAAACAAGAAAACCGCTTGATGCAGAAGGAAGAGACCCTTGACCGAAAAAGTGAGACGTTGGACAAAAAGGAAGAATCCTTGGAGCGTAGAGAGGAATCTCTCTACGAAAAACAACAACAGGTTGAGGAAAATAACAGCAAAGTGGAGGAGATTCTCGCCAAACAACAGGAGGAACTTGAACGTGTTTCCGGAATGTCGCGGGAGGATGCCAGAGAGCTGATCCGCCGCGAGACCGAACAGGAGATGGAACACGAAACGGCGCTTCTGATCAAAGAACGGACAGAAGAGGCCAAACAAGAAGCCAACAAAAAAGCGAAGAATATTTTATCCCTCGCCCTGCAGCGCTGCGCTGCCGACCATGTCGCCGAAACGACGGTGTCTGTGGTGAACCTGCCAAACGATGAAATGAAAGGGCGGATCATCGGCCGCGAAGGACGCAACATCCGGGCGCTTGAAACGTTAACCGGTATTGATCTTATTATCGATGATACCCCGGAAGCTGTCATTCTCTCCGGCTTTGATCCGATCCGCCGCGAGGTGGCGCGCATTGCGCTTGAACGCCTCGTGCAGGACGGCCGCATTCATCCGGCACGTATCGAAGAGATGGTCGAAAAAGCACGCCGGGAAGTGGATGAGTTCATCCGCGAATACGGCGAAGAAGCAACGTTTGAAATGGGCATCCACGGGCTGCATCCGGATCTTATGAAGATTCTCGGACGCCTTCACTTCCGGACAAGTTACGGCCAGAATGTGCTGAAGCACTCGATGGAAGTGGCGCATTTGACCGCGCTGATGGCTGCCGAACTCGGGGAAGACGAACAGCTGGCCCGCCGCGCCGGACTGCTTCACGACCTCGGGAAGGCCATCGACCATGAAGTCGAAGGAAGCCACGTGGAAATCGGCGTCGAGCTCGCTAAGAAATACAAAGAGCACGAGGTCGTCGTCAACAGTATCGCTTCCCACCACGGGGATACCGAAGCGACCTCTGTGATTGCTTCCCTCGTCGCGGCCGCAGACGCGCTGTCCGCGGCCCGGCCGGGAGCACGCAGGGAGACGCTTGAAACGTACATCCGCCGTCTGGAACGGCTCGAAGAGATTTCGGAATCCTTTAAAGGAGTCGAGAAAACCTTCGCCATCCAGGCCGGACGCGAGGTGCGGATCATGGTGAAGCCGGACGTGGTGGACGACCAGCTGGCACCGCAGCTGGCACGCGACATCACGAAACGGATCGAGAGTGAATTGGATTATCCGGGACATATCCGCGTAACGGTGATACGGGAGACCCGGGCAGTAGATTATGCAAAATAAAGCGGTGAGTGCCACCGCTTTATTTTTTTATGCTTAGATGCATGAAGAAAGGAAGACATTTATATGAAATTTTTATTTATCGGCGACATCGTCGGCGCTCCAGGACGGAAAATGGTGGAGGAGTATCTGCCGCGCTTAAAGCGCAGGTACCAGCCGACCGTTACAATCATGAACGGCGAAAACGCGGCGCACGGCAAAGGCATTACCGAAAAAATTTACAAGCAGCTGCTCGAAGCAGGCGCGCAGGTGATCACGATGGGCAACCATACGTGGGACAACCGGGATATTTTCGAGTTCATTGACGATGCCAAAATGATGATCCGTCCGGCCAACTACCCGGCGGGAGTGCCTGGCGAAGGCATTAAATACCTTCGTATTAACGACCAGGAGGTGGCAGTCATTAACCTGATCGGGCGGACGTTTATGGGCAATCCGAATGACGATCCGTTCCGGAAGGCCGACGAGCTTGTAACGGAGGCGTCCGCGCGCACCAACTTTATTTTCGTAGACTTTCACGCTGAAACGACGAGCGAGAAGCAGGCGATGGGCTGGTTTTTAAGCGGCCGGGTGAGCGCTGTTGTCGGCACCCATACCCATGTGCAGACAGCCGACGACCGAATTCTCGACGGCGGGACCGCCTTTTTATGCGACGCCGGCATGACCGGGCCGAGCGACGGCATTCTCGGCATGGAGCGCGAAGCGATCATACGAAAGTTTCAGACGAATCTGCCCACCAAGTTTGAAGTGGCCGAAGGGCGGGAACAGTTAAATGGAGTCGCTGTGAAAGCGGATCCGAAAACCGGAAAAGCGATGACGATTGAACGCATCCGCATTGACGAATCCCACCCATTTTTCGAATAAAAAAGAATATTTAGAAAAAAGCAGGAATCTGGCCCTTCTTTCATGAATTATGCCTAATACAATGGCGTTACCATTGATCCTACGCAGGGAGGTACTAGAAATGGAAGTATTAAAAGTATCCGCTAAATCCACTCCAAATTCTGTCGCAGGTGCCTTAGCCGGAGTTATTCGTGAAAAAGGAGCCGCAGAAATCCAGGCGATCGGGGCCGGCGCGATCAACCAGTCCATCAAGGCGATAGCCATTGCCAGGGGGTTTGTGGCGCCGAGCGGCATCGATCTGGTCTGCATTCCCGCTTTTACCGATATTGAAATTGACGGCGAAGAACGAACGGCGATAAAATTAATTATTGAGCCCAGATAGACGTTTTTCGCCGCATCCGGCGGCGCCCAGGCGCTGCCGGCAATTCTATACATATCACCGGCCGGTGGTACTTGGAGACGTCCCTGCGGCGTCTTTTTGTATGCCGGCAGACCATGAGAGGAGAATACCAATGAAACAACTGATTCAGACGCTAAAACGCATCGACCGCAAGGGCTACAAAGCCTATAACGATATTAAAGGGACCCACGAGTTTTCGGATTTCAAGCTGCATATGGACCACGTGCAGGCCGACCCGTTCGCCAGTCCCTCCCGTGCCCGGGTGACGCTTTCACGCAAAGCGCTCGACCTCGGCCCGGAGGTCGAGGAAAGTGACGCGCGCCGGGTGGCGGCCATCGACTTTTTCGCCCTTGTCATGCAGCAGGAGCTGAGCAAACAGAAGGGCAAGCCCGGCATTATTATCGACGGCCCCGGCCAGGAAATGATCGACCGCACAGCCGTGAAGCTGTCGAAGGATCACCTCGAAATCCGGCTGTCGATCCACCTGCCGGCGAGAGGCCGTACGATCCAGGGGCAGGAAGCGATTGAGCGGCTCACTAAACAGCTGCCGGAGGCGGTCCAGCGTGCCGTGCAGCAGTACTCCGGGCAGAAGCTGACTGCCCAGCTCGAGCTCGCCGACCAGCAGCAGGCCGTGCGCCGATATCTGGAGGACAACGACTGCATCGCGTTTGTGGCCAACGGCTCGGTGCTTCCACGCGCAAGCGGCGTCAGCAACCGCCCGATGAGCGGCAAGGAGGTAATCTCGTTTCAGTCGCCGAAGGAGCGCGAAGTGACGATTGAGCTTCCGCACGGCGGGCCGATTACCGGCATGGCAGTGCCAAAGGGCGTGACGATCATTGTCGGCGGCGGCTACCACGGCAAAAGCACGCTGCTTGAATCGATTGAGCGCGGGGTATACAACCACCGCGCCGGCGACGGCCGCGAGTTTGTGATCGCCGATCCGAGCGCCGTGAAGGTGCGTGCCGAGGACGGCCGCTCGGTGACCGGTGTGAACATCAGCCCGTTTATCGCAAACCTGCCGGCCGACAAGGACACCTCGTTTTTCACGACCGAAAATGCGAGCGGCAGCACGTCGCAGGCGGCGAATATTATGGAGGGCCTCGAGGCAGGAGCCGGGACACTTCTAATCGATGAAGATACGAGCGCGACCAACTTTATGATCCGTGACGCCCGCATGCAGGCGCTTGTTGCCAAACGCAAGGAGCCGATCACGCCGTTTATTGATAAAGTGCGCGCGCTTTATGACGATGAAGGCATTTCCACGATTCTCGTCGTCGGTGGAGCAGGAGATTATTTTGACGTGGCGGATTATGTTATCATGCTTGAGGAGTACGTGCCGTATGATGTGACTGAAGAAGCACGCCGGATTGCCGGCGAGCACCCGACCAACCGGGCGAAGGAAGCCGGTGAGGCATTCGGGGCCCTGACCGGACGCCGTATTGCGGTGAACCGCTTTGACGCGCGTAAGGGCAAAAAGGAAAAGGTGAGCGGCAAGGGCCGCGATACGGTCATGTACGGAGCGGAAACGATCGACCTGAGCGCGGTCGAGCAACTGATTACCGGCAGCCAGACGAATGCGATTGCCGAAGCCATCCGCCACGCGAGCCGGCAGTTCGAACAGCCGGCGCCGCTTCCGGAGGTGCTCGACTACATCGAGCAGACGATCGACAGGCAGTCACTCGACGCGCTCTCACCGTTTAAAAACCAGCATCCCGGGGACATGGCGCGTCCGCGGCGGTTTGAAATCGCGTCGGCCATTAACCGCTACCGTCCGCTCCGCGTCGAACGGTGATTTGAGTTTTAATGGTTTTCGGCTTATAATATGAAACGACTACAAAAATCACGGGCGGCGCGTCCGCCCGTACCTATAGAGAAGGGAGAGACCACCGTGACTGATAAAAAGCAAACGGATACGTCTGAACAAACGACTCCGGCGGTCGATCCGGCATACGAAAAATACTTTGATTTTTCCAAAGCCGAAGTGGAAAGCAACGAGGACGGCAAACAATACATGAAAATTGGCGGCCGGTCGATCGTGATCAACGACCAGCCCGACCATAAAGCAGGACGCAAGCGGACGAAGCAGGACGCGTCGGTTCACTACGATTTTGACATACCCGAGGATATGCGGGGCATCGGCTACGGCAAAAAGTACCTGATCCGCACGTACGGCTGCCAGATGAACTACCATGATACCGAAAACATGGCTGGCATTCTTGAAGAGATGGGCTTTGCCGAAACGAAGGACACCGAGGAGGCGGACCTCATCTTTCTGAACACGTGCGCGATCCGCGAAAACGCGGAAAACAAAGTGTTCGGCGAAATCGGCCACTTAAAAGCGCTCAAGCGTGAAAAGCCGGAGCTGATGCTCGGCGTGTGCGGCTGTATGTCGCAGGAGGAAAACGTCGTGAACCGCATCATGCAGAAGCACCAGCACATCGACATGATTTTCGGGACGCACAACATCCACCGCCTGCCGGAGCTTCTTCGCGACGCCATCCAGGGCAAGGAGATGGTGATCGAGGTCTGGTCGAAGGAAGGCGACGTCATCGAAAACATGCCGAAAAAACGCGCCGGCGGCACGCAGGCATGGGTCAACATCATGTACGGCTGTGACAAATTCTGCACGTACTGCATCGTGCCGTATACGCGCGGCAAGGAACGGAGCCGCCTGCCGGAGGACATTATCGCCGAGGTGCGCGACATCGCGCGCCAGGGCTACAAGGAAATTACGCTGCTCGGGCAGAACGTGAACGCCTACGGCAAGGACCTCGGGCTCGACTACGGGCTCGGCGAGCTCATGAACGAGCTGCATAAAATCGACATTCCTCGCATCCGGTTTACGACAAGCCACCCGCGCGACTTTGACGACTACCTGATCGAGGTGCTCGCGCAGGGCGGCAACCTCGTCGAGCATATCCATCTGCCGGTGCAGTCCGGCAACAGCGACATGCTCAAGCTGATGGGGCGCAAATACACGCGCGAGGAATACGTCGAGCTCGCCCGCAAAATCAAAACGGCGATTCCGCACGCGTCGTTTACGACCGACATCATCGTCGGCTTCCCGAACGAAACGGAGGAGCAGTTTGAAGACACCATGTCCCTAATGCGTGAGATGGACTACGACAGCGCGTTCACCTACATCTACTCCCCGCGCGAGCATACGCCGGCGGCGAAGATGGAGGACAACGTGCCGATGGACGTGAAAAAAGAGCGGCTCGCCCGCCTGAACGCGCTCATGGGCGACATTTCGAACCGCCGCAACAAAGAGCTCGAAGGCCAGGTACTTGAGGTGCTCGTCGAGGGCGAAAGCCGCAAAAACGCCGACGTGCTCTCCGGACGGACGCGCACGAACAAGCTCGTGAACTTCCGGGCGCCGAAGGACGTTATCGGCGAAGTCATCTACGTCCAAATTGATGAAGCCAAAACGTGGTCGCTCGACGGCCATGTTGTGGAATTCGCGGAGGTGTAAGCAGATGGCCTACACGAAAGAAGAAGTGATGCAGGAAGCCGGGCGCCTCGCCGAACGGCTGAAGGAAACCGAGGAAGTGGACTTTTTCATCCGCGCCGAGACGCAGATTAACGACAACGTACGGATCCAGAACCTGATCCAGGAAATCAAGGACAAGCAGAAGCAGGCGGTTAACTTCCAGCACTACGAAAAAACGGAAGCGAAGCGTCAGGTGGAAGCGCAGATTAACGACCTGCACGAAGAGATTGAAAACATTCCGATCGTCGGGCAGTTCCGCCAGAGCCAGACCGAGGTTAACTACATTCTGCAGTTGATCAGCGACCAGATCACTGCCTCGATCTGGGAAAACGAAGACGGCGACAACAGCAGCTCATAAAAAGAACCGCTTTCCGTTTCACGGGAGGCGGTTTTCTGCTTGTCGGGCTTTTATAAATTTCACATACCATAATTTAGTTTCTTCTTAAACAGTGATATAATATGAGGGACAAATCGCAGAACGCTTCCCGTTGGAGAAGCGAACGGAACGATGTACAATAAACAGGCAGTGAAACAAACATAACGGAGGCTTTTTGATGCCAGAGACAGATACACCGATGATGAAACAGTATAAGGACATAAAAGCGGCCTATCCGGACGCCTTTTTGTTTTACCGGCTCGGCGACTTTTACGAAATGTTCTTTGAGGACGCGGAGCTTGCCGCCCGTGAGCTCGAGATCACGCTCACCAAACGCGGCCAGAAGAACGAAAATGACATCCCGATGTGCGGGGTGCCGTATCACTCCGCCGAAGGGTATATTGCCACGCTGATCGAAAAAGGGTACAAAATTGCGATCTGCGAGCAGGTGGAGGACCCGGCCAAAGCGAAAGGCGTCGTGAAGCGCGAGGTGGTGCGCATGATTACCCCGGGGACGATCATGGAAGGGCGCGCCCTTGACGAAACGGAAAACAACTTTCTCGTCGCGATAGTGCCGAACGGAACGGAAACGGCGTTTGTGAAGGCGGATCTCACGACCGGAGAAACTGCCGCGGCGCTTCTCTCCGATGACGTCGGCGAATGGCAGCGCGAAATGACGACCGCGCATCCGAAGGAAATCATCGTGCCGGAGGAGCAGAAGGGCGTCATGGCCGACATGTACCGCGGCATGATTTCGACCGGGGCGGTGCCGGAGCTGAAGCCCGAATGGGAAGCACTCACCGGTGAACTGCACAGCGACACGCTCCAAAACGGAGCGGCGCTTCTGCTCGGCTACGTGGAGCGCACCCAGCAGCGGTCACTCGGTCACCTGCAGCCGTTTACGGTGTACGAGCCGAACCGGACGATGCAGCTGGACATGCATTCGAGGCGGAACCTGGAGCTGACGGAGACGATGATGGGCAAAACGAAGGACGGGTCGCTTCTCGGCGTGCTCGATCGTACCGTCACCGCGATGGGCTGCCGCAAGCTGCGGCGCTGGATCGAGGAGCCGCTTCTCTCCCGTGCGGCGATCGAGGAGCGCTACGGCATGGTGGTTTCGTTTGCGGAAAATTTCTTTGCCCGGGAGGACCTGCGGGAGCATCTGCGCGACGTGTACGACATTGAACGGCTCGCCGGCAAAGCCGTGTACGGCAACATTAACGCCCGCGAGCTCGTGCAGCTGCGGCGGACGCTGCAGGCGGTGCCGGCGATTGCCGACCTGCTCGGGGGCATGAACAATCCGGCCATCAACGAACGTCTGGTGGACGTCTCCGCCTTTCAGGAGCTTGAGGAGCTTCTCGACCGGAGCCTCGTCGACGATCCGCCGTTTGGCGTCCAGGAGGGCGGCATGTTCCGCTCCGGCTTTCATGAGGAGCTCGACCAGTACCGAGAGGCGGGCCAGAACGGCAAGCAGTGGATCGCGGAGCTTGAGCAGAAGGAACGTGCCGAAACGGGCATCAAGTCGCTCAAGGTCGGCTACAACCGGGTCTTCGGCTACTATATTGAAATCACCCGGGCCAACACCCATCTGATTCCGGACGGGCGCTACGAGCGCAAGCAGACGCTCACGAACGCCGAGCGCTACATCACGCCGGAGCTGAAGGAAAAGGAAGACCTGATCCTCGGCTCGGCGGACCGCGCCGTCCAGCTCGAGTACGAGCTGTTTCTCGACCTGCGCGAACGCGTCGCGGGCTACGTGCGTCCGCTCCAGGAGCTTGCGGATCTTTTGAGTGAAATGGATGTGCTGCAGAACTTCGCCCACGTGAGCGAGCGGCTCGGCTACGTCCGGCCGGCCTTCAGTACGGACAAGACGCTTTCCGTCCGCGGCGGCCGTCATCCGGTCGTGGAGACAATGCTCACCGCCGGCGAATTTGTGGCAAACGACACCCACATGGACGAGCACGGCATGCTGTTGATCACGGGGCCGAACATGGCCGGTAAAAGCACAGTCATGCGGCAGGTGGCGCTGATTGCGATCATGGCGCAGATCGGCTGCTTCGTACCGGCCGAGGAGGCGGAGCTGCCCGTGTTTGACCGGATTTTCACCCGCATCGGGGCGGCCGACGACTTAACGAGCGGCCAGAGCACGTTCATGGTGGAAATGAAGGAAACCCAGCAGGCGTTGCTGAACGCCTCGGCTGACAGCCTGATTCTGCTCGACGAAATCGGTCGCGGCACCTCCACGTATGACGGGATGGCGCTCGCGCAGG
The DNA here is from genome assembly GCF_056034405.1 of Marinococcus sp. LNHM4E3-1. Classification (NCBI taxonomy): domain Bacteria; kingdom Bacillati; phylum Bacillota; class Bacilli; order Caryophanales; family Bacillaceae; genus Marinococcus; species Marinococcus sp. LNHM4E3-1. Next base: position 180,669 of record NZ_JBQLID010000001.1, read on the forward strand.
CGATTATGGAATACATTCACGAGCAGGTCGGAGCAAAGACGCTTTTTTCCACGCACTACCACGAGCTGACCGTGATGGAGGACCACCTGCCGGCGCTTCGGAACGTGCACGTGCGGGCGGTGGAGGAGGACGGCGAAATCATCTTCCTGCACAGGGTGGAGCCGGGCAAGGCCGATCGCAGCTACGGCATTTACGTGGCCAAGCTCGCCGGGCTGCCGCCGCAGGTGATCGAACGCTCCGAGACGATATTAAAAAGCTTTGAGGAGCAGAAAACCGCCGCGTACGCAGCGCCGGACGAAGCCGCCCCGACCTCTGCAGAGACCATCAAGGAACCGGACGAGCCCGAGCAGCTGGCGCTCTTTTCCATTGATGACGGCAGCGCCCGTGCGAAAGAAATCATGAGCGAGCTGAAGCGGACCGACGTGCTCCGCATGAGCCCGATCGAAGCGATCGAAAAGCTGTACCAGCTCCAGCAGTACGCGAACGAGGAGGAGGAATAAGCGGTGACGTATGTAAAAAAACTCCCGGACGGCCTTGCCAACAAAATCGCGGCGGGGGAAGTCGTCGAACGGCCCGCCTCGGTCGTGAAGGAACTCGTGGAAAACGCGATTGACGCCGGGGCCACAACCATTCACGTGGACGTCGAGGAGGGCGGGCTTTCGCTTCTCCGGGTGACCGATAACGGCCGCGGCATGGACCAGGAGGACGCGGAGCTTGCCTTCGAGCGCCACGCGACGAGCAAGCTCGCCCGGGAAAAGGATCTGTTTCAGATTGAGACGCTCGGCTTCCGGGGTGAAGCGCTGCCGAGTATCGCCGCGGTCTCGAACGTGACGATGGAAACCGGGGACGGCCGCGAAGCGGGAGTGCTCATCCGCTACCAGGGCGGCAAGCGCATTGCCTGCACCTCGTCCAAAAGCCGTCGCGGTACGCAGGTGGAGGTGCGCGACCTGTTTTTTAACACCCCGGCCCGGCTTAAATACGTGCGGACGATGAACACCGAGGTGGCAAACGTTGCCGACGTGATGAACCGGCAGGCGCTCGCGCACCCGGAGGTCAGCTTCCGGCTGTACCACCACGACAAGCAGCTGCTTCTCACGAACGGAAGCGGTAGCCTGCAGCCGGTGCTTGCGGCTATTTATGGCCGCCAGACGGGGCGCGACATGCTGTACATCGAGGCGGAGACGGACGACTATCGGGTGAGCGGCTGGATCGCGAAGCCCGAGACGTACCGCGCTTCGCGCCAGTACATGTCCACGTTTGTGAACCACCGCTACATCCGGCATTACCCGCTCACAAAAGCGATCGAGTCGGGCTACCATACGCTGCTTCCGATCGGCAAGCACCCAATCGCGGCACTGCATATCGAGATGAACCCCGGGCTGATTGACGTGAACGTGCATCCGTCCAAGCTCGACGTGCGCGTGAGCAAGGAGGAGGAGCTGCTGCAGCTGGTCGAACAGGCGGTGCGGGAGCGTCTCCAGCAGGAGCGTCTCATTCCGGCCGGCGACCAGAAGCGGGCTAAATCAGCACCGGCGACCGAACAAATGAACCTGGCCTTTACCGAACCTGCGCCGTCCCCGTCCCCAGCGCCGCGGAGGGAAGAACCATCCGTCCCGGACGAGCCGGCGCCCGCACCCGGGGACCATGCCTCTGCCCACGAGGCGTCGTTCAGTGATGCTGCCCCCGCCGAGGAGCCGGAAGCGGAAACGGTGTTTGAGCACGCGGACACGTGGCCTGAAGAGCGGGAGGCGCCTAAGCCGGAGCCCGAAGCCCCGGCAACGGAGAGCAATGGCCCGGAGCTGCCAGAGCTGCGCCCGATCGGCCAGTTTCACGGCACGTACATTCTCGCGGAAAACGAAGACGCGCTGTACATGATCGACCAGCACGCCGCGCAGGAGCGTATTTTTTACGAATACTTCCGGGTGAAAATCGGCGACGTGGACAAGGATGTGCAGCAGCTGCTCGTGCCGATTCTGCTTGAGGTGACCAAAGAGGAAGAAATCCTTATCAGCGAACGCCAGAGCGATTTTGAAAACATCGGCATTTTCCTCGAGCCGTTCGGCGGCCAGACGTTCCGGGTGCACGCGCATCCGACCTGGTTCCCGGCCGGCGACGAAGAAGGCGTTATTCGCGAATGCATCGAAGAAGTGAAAAACAACAAGCGTATCAGCGTGCATGAGCTGCGTGAGGAAGCGGCCATTCTGATGTCGTGCAAGGCGGCGATCAAGGCGAACCGCTACCTGACGAAGGACGAAATCCAGGCGCTCGTCGACCGGCTGCGCACGTGCGAGAGCCCGTACACGTGCCCGCACGGCCGCCCGATCATCATTCACTTTTCCGACTATGACATGGAAAAAATGTTCAAGCGCATCATGTAGCTGTACAGAAGGAGAGAGCGCCGTGATTATCACCACCGCTAAAAAGCCGGCCCCGTCTGTCTGTGCAGAAGCAGAGGCGAAGGCGCGGGCGTGGTGCGTGCCGTACGCAGCACGTGGTAAGCGATCGATCCGGCAATGGAAGCGGGAAACAAACGAGGATATTTATATTGTGGCATCTGGCGGCGACACGTATTACCCGCTAGGTGAAGCTGCCGAGCCGCTCGCGTTTCACCCGTCGATGGCGTGGCTGCGCGGCCTGCACGTTCACCGCGGCGGGAGCGACCCGCTGCTCGAGGCGGCAGACATGCGCGAAGGCGACACGGTGCTTGATGCGACACTCGGATTCGGCGCCGACAGCATTATGCTTGCCCTCGGTGCGGGAAAAAGCGGCACGGTGCTCGGCATCGAAAAGCAGCCGGTCGTGGCGTCGCTCGTCCGTAAAGGACTCCGGCTTCCGGGGGACTACCCCGGCTGGTTTACGGAGGCGATGCAGCGGATCACGGTCGTCCGTGGCGACAGTCTTCGTCTCCTGCGCCTGCTTCCCGAAAGCTCCATGGACGTCGTCTACCTGGATCCGATGTTTGCCAAAGCGGTGGACACAAGTCCGGCGATCGACCGGCTCCGCCCGGTAGCAGCCACCGACCCGCTGACAGAAGCGTGGATGGAGGAAGCGCTGCGGGTGGCCCGGCGCCGGATTGTCGTCAAAGACCATGCGGACAGCCCGCATTTTAAGCAGTATCAGTTAACCCCGGCCGGACGGCGGAGCCCCGCGGTCCGGTACGGATGGAAGGAGGCATACACGTGAAGCAACCGGTACTCGCCGTCGTCGGCCCGACCGCGGTCGGAAAAACAGAGCTCGGAATCCAGCTCGCCCACAAGTACGACGGCGAAATCATCAGCGGCGACTCGATGCAGGTGTATGAAGGCCTGACCATCGGCACCGCCAAGCCGACAATGGAGGAACGCAACCAGGCGCCGCATCATCTCGTGGACATGCTGTCGCCGGATACGCCGTATTCTGCGGCGGACTTTAAAGCCCAGGCCGAGCCGATTATCGAGCGGCTGCACGGGGAGGGCAAGCTTCCGATTATCGTCGGCGGCACCGGCATGTACATCCGGGCGCTCCTGCACGACTATTCGTTTTATGACGCGAAAAAGCAGGAAGGCGTGCGCGAGAAATGGGAGCTGTACGCGCGCCAGTACGGAAGCGCTGCGCTGCATGCGAATTTAGAGCGCCGCGACCCGGAGCGGGCGGCCGCGATTCACCCGAACAACGTGCGCAAGGTCGTGCGGGCGCTCGAAATTCTTGAAACGTCGGAAGAAGGACCAACTTTATCCAAAAAAATGCAAAAAAAGCATTCGCCCTACGCTTCATTCATGATAGGATTAACAATGAACCGTCCGTATTTGTATGAGCGGATCGAGCGCCGGATCGACCGCATGATGGAAGGCGGCCTCGAGCACGAAGCGCGCTGGCTGTACGAACGCTTCGGCGAGGAAGTCCAGGCCGCCCAGGCGATCGGCTACAAGGAATGGTTCCCGTATTTCCGTGGGGACGCGGACACCGAATGGGTCGCCGAGCGCATGAAGCGCAATTCCAGAAGATACGCCAAGCGCCAGCTCACCTGGTTCCGCAACAAAGAGGACACCCACTGGTATGATATTACCGATCGCTCCCGGCCGTTTGCCGACGAAGCGTTTGCTTCGATTTTGCGGCAGTTCGAGCGCGAGCATCGCTAATACATAAATCATTCAACTAAGCCCCGGCTGTGGAAGGAGATTCAAGCATGAAACAATCAGTGAACATTCAGGATCAGTTTTTGAACGTGGTACGCAAGGAAAAAATTCAGGTGACCGTCTTTCTGACGAACGGCTTTCAGCTGCGCGGCCTGATCAAAGCCTTTGACAACTTCACCGTCGTCCTCGACAGCGACGGCAAGCAGCAGCTCGTCTACAAGCACGCCATCAGCACCTTCGTCCCGCAGCGGACCGTCTCCCTGCAGACCGAAAGCGAGAGCGAAGAATAAAAAAAGAGCTTCCTTCAAAAGGAAGCTGCCGAAACCGTCTGTTCCTGTGGAAACAGGGGCGGCGGTTTTTGTAAAATTTTATCAGATAGACAATTCAGTTAAGATTAAATTAAGAAAAGAGCAATCAAGATGTATACAGATAAATATTTTAATAAATCATTGAAAATGGCTATGCATTATAGAAAATTATGTATTATAGAATATTTAATAAGAGATAATATTGTTACTCTTGAAAATAATACTGAACTTTACTTTCATGAATATATTCCTCTATTACATGATGATTTCTGTAATAATGATTTAAGAAAAAAATTATATAAATTAGTAAAAGTGCGAAATAAAATATGTCATATGAAAATTTTAAATTTCGAAGATGAGAGTCTCTTAAATACTTGCTTTGAAGAAATACTTATTATTGGAGAAATTAATTAATTATACTATCGGCTTGGATTATAAAATTCAAGAAAGATCCTTATATTTTTTAGAAATGAAAATATTACAATTTTTATTAATATTATGTAAATTAAAGCATGTTTTACCCTTAGTTTGATAAAAGTCAAAAATTGAATTTGAGGAGCTCAGTGATGCCCAGAATATTTGATAATATTAATCAAAAGTTATTAGTCGCTTTAAGGGAAACTTTAGATGTGTCGTATAAGGCAGATTTTTGTGTTGGTTATTTTAATTTAAGAGGTTGGCGAGATTTAGAATCTTATGTTGATAATTTTAAAGGGGGGGAAGATAACTGTTGTCGATTATTAATAGGTATGCAATCAGACCCGCATAAAGAAATGATGGAGGAACTGAGCTTTGTCAAAGATGAATCGAGAATAGATAACAAGAAAGTTATTAAAAAGAAAAAGAAAATAGCTGAGCAATTTAAAGAACAGCTGATATATGGAGCACCTAGTAGTAGAGATGAACAGAGTTTGAAAACATTAGTAAGACAAATTAAGGAAAACAAATTAAAAGTAAAAGTTTATTTGAGAACTAAGCTTCATGCCAAGTTGTATCTTATGCATCGAGTAGATTTTATCACACCACTTGTTGGATACGTAGGAAGCAGCAATTTAACTTTTTCAGGTCTTGATAAACAAGGTGAATTAAATGTAGATATTGTAGAGAACGATGCTGCAAATAAATTAAATGAATGGTTTGAAGAACGTTGGAACGACAAATTTTGTATAGACATATCAGAAGAAATTATTGATACTATTGAAAATAGTTGGGCTACATCTAAGGTTACTCCACCTTATTATATCTATGCCAAAATGGCATATCATTTATCTCAACAAACTAGAGAAGGAATTAGTAGCTTTAAAATTCCAGAAAATATATCAAATAAACTATTTAGTTTCCAAAACACAGCAATAAAACTTTCTGCTAATCACTTACTGAAAAGACGCGGTGTGATAATTGGGGATGTAGTTGGTTTAGGAAAAACGATGATGGCGACTGCTTTAGTGGCAATGCTAGAGGAGGAGTTTGATTCCGCTCTTATTATTGTTCCTAAAAATTTAATAGCTATGTGGGAAAAATATGTGAAAAATTACGAAATAAGAGCTAAGGTCATATCTTTAAGTATGGCTCATAAGTTAGAAAATTTAAGGAAATTTAGATTAGTAGTAATTGATGAGAGCCATAACCTAAGAAACAGAGAAGGAAAAAAATATAAAGATATTCAAAATTATCTTTTTAAACATGAGTCCTACGTAATTTTATTATCGGCTACCCCTTATAATAAATCATATTATGATTTATCTAATCAATTGCGTTTATTTGTAAATGATAATGAAGATTTAGGGATTAGTCCTGAAAAATTTATCAATGAAATTGGCGAAACAGAATTTATCAGAAGATATCAGTGTCATTTACGTTCTATTAACGCTTTTGAAAAGAGTCCCTATCCTGAAGATTGGCGCGAATTAATGAGTTTATTTCTTGTGAGGCGTACGCGAGGATTCATACAAGAAAACTATGGAAAAGTGGATAAGAATTCAAATAGGAAATATTTAGAATTTCAAGATGGTAGTAATTCATATTTCCCTGAGCGTGTTCCTAAGACAGTCAATTTCACCATGAATAAGGTTAATAAAAGTGATATTTATGCCCAATTATACGATGAAGCAGTAATAGATACTATTAATGATTTAAAATTACCGAGGTACGGATTAGCAAATTATGTTTCTTCTCAGAAGAAAGTTAATCCAAAACCAGAAGAAACAAAAAAAATAGCGGATCTTTCTAATGCTGGTCCACATTTAATTGGTTTCTCTAGAACTAATTTGTTAAAAAGATTAGAAAGCAGTGGCAAAGCTTTTAACAAATCTATTGAGCGTCATATTTTAAGAAACTATGTTTTCATTCATGCTTTAGATAATAATTTACCGATTCCTATAGGTACACAAGGCGCAAGTTTACTAGATGGAGATAATGAACAAGAAGAGTTAGAGATAGGAAATATCTTAACGGAAGAAAATAAAATATTTGAATCAAGTAAAACAAATGATAATTTTGAAGAAAAAGCAGCTACGATATACAATTTATATAAAAATAATTATTATAATAAGTTTTCATGGATAAATTCAAAACTATTTAAAAAGACATTAAAAAAGAATTTATTGAGTGATAATGATAAATTATATAGTGTTTTCGAAAAAAGTTTTTTATTAAATTATAAAAATGATAGTAAATTCAATGCTTTATTAAAATTAATAACAGAAAAGCATGCTGAAGATAAAATATTAGTTTTTACTCAGTATACAGATACAGCTGAATATTTAGAGCAATCATTAAAAAACTGTGCTATAAAAAAAGTAAAGAGCGTAACAGGTAATACTGAAAATTCTACTGAAATTGTAGAAAGATTTTCTCCTAAAAGTAATAACGAAGCCGTTGCTCAAGGTGACGAAATCCGTGTACTAATAGCTACTGATGTTTTGAGTGAAGGACAAAACCTTCAAGATTGTTCTATCGTAGTGAATTTTGACTTACCATGGGCAATAATTCGCTTAATTCAAAGAGCGGGACGAGTTGATCGTATTGGCCAACAAGCTCAAAAAATACTATGTTATTCGTTCTTACCTGCAGAAGGAATCGAAAGCGTAATTAGTCTGAGAAGTCGGGTTAAAGATAGATTACATATTAATTCGGAGGTTCTTGGCACAGATGAAGAATTCTTTGAAGGAGATGGACAAGGAAAAATTATTGATTTATATAACGAAAAAGCGGGAGTTTTAGATGAGGTAGACAATTACAAAGTTGACCTTTCTTCTTTTGCATATGAAGCTTGGAAAGAGATAATAGAGGTTAAGCCAGAGCTTGAAGATATAATTCCAAGTTTACCTCCGGTAATTTATTCTACCAAACACCATGAACCTAACACTTTAGAGCCAGAAGGGGTTCTTGTTTACTTCAAAAATAGTGACGGTAATGATGGATTGGCTTGGATTGATAAGGAGAATGATAAAATAATTACTCAATCTCCATTTACGATTTTAGAAGCAGCAAAATGTGAATTTAATGAAAAAGAAAGACCCCGTGACCGATTTCATCATGATTATGTAGAAAAAGCTGTATCGCAATTAGTGAATATCAATACTTCTTCAGGCGGACAATTAGGGCGACCTTCTGGTGCGAGATTTAAAACTTATGAACGTTTAAAGATTTTTCTTGAAGAGGGTTTACTCCTTGATTTCGAGAAGAAGCAAGTGAATACTGTTATTCAAGCAATATATAATTATCCGTTGCAACAACAAGCAATAAATACTTTAAATAAAAATTTAAAAAAAGGATTTGATAAGGAAGAATTATTTAATTTGGTTTTTGGTCTTTATAATGAAGAAAGTTTAATTATTGACTCAAAAGAAAATATTAAAGAAGAGCCGTTAATTCTTTGTTCTATGGGATTATTCATGAAATGAGGGGAAGTAATGATAAATAAAAAAAGAACACAAAAATTATTAGATCATTTTGATTTTGAAACATTATTTATTGAAGAGATGGGGTGGGTTAGCTTTAATGATAAAGCTATGAATTTTGAAATTGAAAAAGAATTTTTTACACTCACCCCTATTGCTAGGATGGGCGAATTTACAGTTTTTAAATGTTCTCCTGATAAAGAAGGCAATATACCCTTAAATAAAGTAAGGAAAAAAATAGAAAAAAGGGTGTCTCAATCTTATTATGAAAATTTTATTATTTTCATTAATGAAATTCAAACTGAACAAGTTTGGCAATGGGTGAAAAGAAAATCAGGAGTTAGTGAAATTTCAAGGCATATTAGGTACGAGCAAAATAAAAATTCAGAGTTGCTCATCCAAAAATTAAGCGCTATGTCTTTCTGGATAGATGAATTTAATGAGAGTGGAGAAGTAGAAGGTTATGAAGTGCGTAGCAGAGTAGAAAACAGCTTTGATGTAGAAGAAGTAACGAGAAAATTTTATGAACAATTTAAAAAAGAAAGAGATTCCTTTGTAGAGTTTATAGAAGGCATACCAGATAACGAATTAAAAAGTTGGTATGTTTCAGTTATTTTAAATCGTATTATGTTTATTTATTTCATACAAAAAAAAGGATTTCTAAATGATGATTATAATTATTTAAGGACTAAGCTTAATAAAAGTAGGGCACAAGGGGAAGACTTATTCTACAAAGAATTTTTAACAGCTCTATTTTTCGAAGGTTTTGCAAAAAAAGAAGAAAATAGAAATGAAATTATTAATAAAGTATTAGGTAAAATACCATTTTTAAATGGTGGTTTGTTTGCTGAACACGAAATAGAAAAAAAATTTCCCGATATTAAAGTAGAAGATAAGGCTTTTGAAAAAATCTTTGATTTCTTTGACAAATTTGATTGGCACTTAGATACAAGAAGATTAAGTAAAGGTAATGAGATTAACCCAGACGTTATCGGTTACATCTTCGAAAAATATATTAATCAAAAAGAGATGGGTGCTTATTATACTAAAGAAGATATAACCAATTATATGTGTAATAATTCTATATTGCCAAAATTACTTAAAAATTCTCTGGAAAAAAATTCATTACTTGAAGAAAATAATGAATTAAAGTTTAATTTAAGAATAAATCCTGATCGTTATATTTTTAATGCCTTGAAACACGGATGTTCGAATAAACTTCCAGATTACATAAGTAAAGGGATTCACGATATTAACCAGAGAGAAAATTGGAATTATGTTGCTAACAATAAATTTGGCCTTCCAAATGAACTTTGGAGAGAAGTAGTAGAAAGAAGAACGCATTATGAAGAAATAAAAAATAAGCTCATTACTGGAAAAGTTAATACAGTGGATTCGTTTATTTATTACAATTTAAATCTTTTACAGTTAACTATAGATTTAGTTGAGGAAACTGATAATACGGATTTAATTATATCATTTTATAAATCTGTAGAAAAAATAACTATATTGGATCCTGCTTGTGGTTCAGGGGCTTTTTTATTTGAAGCTATGAACACCCTGCAACCTGTGTACGAAGCTTTAATAGAAAAAATGGAAATAATAAACTATGAGCAGGTTTCTAATGAAAATTCAATGGAAAAAATTCCACTTTTTGAAAAAGTTTTAAATGAATTAAATAAACATGAAAATAAAGAATACTACGTATTGCGTAGTATAATTATAAAAAATCTTTATGGTGTAGATATAATGGAAGAAGCAACAGAAATTTGTAAATTAAGGTTATTTTTAAAACTAGTGGCACAATTAAAAGACGCTAATTATATAGAGCCCTTGCCTGATATAGATTTTAATATTAGAGCAGGTAACAGTTTAGTTGGTTTTGCTACTCAAAAAGAACTTGAAATAGCTATGAATACTAAATTAGACATTGATAATGAAAAAGAAATAATTAAAGCCAATGCTAACAAGGTAGCTACTCTTCATAACAAATTCCGCAATATTCAAGAAGGAAGTAGCTACAACAGTAAATGTATACAAGAAATAAAAGAAAATTTAAATGAGGAAATGAAAGACCTCTCTGAAAGACTGAACAAGTATTTAGCTCAAGGAAGATATGGAATTGACGTAGAAAATAATCTAAAATATGAAGAATGGATAAAAACACATAAACCGTTTCATTGGTTTATAGAGTTTTATGACATTGTAAATGCGAAAGGTTTCGATGTGTTGATAGGCAATCCCCCATATGTTGCTAAGAATAAGGTGAATTATAGTTTAATAGATTTTGAAACAAATTCCTGTAATGATATATATGCTCCATTTGTTGAGAGATCATTGTGCTCTTTGATAAATAATAAAGGTTATTTTTCTATGATTATTCCAATATCTAACGTATCTACAGAGGGTTATAAAAACTTAAGAGAAATTTATAGAAAAACAAATCGAACTTACTTTGCTGCGAATTTTGGAGTAAGACCATCAAAACTTTTCAACGGAGCTGATAAAAGAGTAACTATATTAACAGCCACAGAAAGGAAAAATGAATTCTCTTTTAATAATACGTCCTATAAGAGGTGGATGAGTTCAGAAAGGAAAAATTTGTTTGAACTAATATCGTATACTAGTATAGAAAAAGACTATTTTAATATAAGTGGTTTTCCTAAAATAGGAAGTGATATTGAAAAAACTATTTTAGAAAAGATGGATACAAATAGAAAAAAAATTCAAGCATACTGTAAACCTAAGTCATTTATAAAAGTAAATTATACAAGAAAACTACAGTATTTTATCCAATTTTTCATTGAACCACCGAGTATTTTCGATGAAAATGGAAAAAAAAGGCTTCCTTCAGAACTTAAGTCTTTGAATGTAAAGAATACTTTAGATAGAGATGTAATATTAAGTGTTTTAAATAGTAATTTATTTTTTTGGTATTATATTATCTTTTCTGATTGTCGTAATGTTAATCAAAGGGAAATACATAATTTTCCATTAGATATCGAAAAAATGAACGATGCTATTATATCTAAATTAATTCAACAGGGTAGAAATCTTTTACAAGACTTTAAAATTAATTCAGAAGAAATAGTACGAACAGATCAGCAATTAGGTAAGCTTAGAATTGAATCTTTTCAGCCTAGAGCATCAAAATCAATCGTAGACGAAATTGATTACATTTTAGCTGAACATTATGGCTTGTCGGAAAAAGAAACAGATTTTATAGTTAATCACAATATAAAATATAGGATGGGTCTAATAAACTAGCCTAAATAATATTACTTAAAATGTATCATAGAACTTATTTGCAAAATTACATTACATTTTATTTTTAGAGATTAGTGAAAGTTAGCCTAATATGGGAAAATAAAACATTGTGAACCAATATTTACAAGCATTTAGAAGTTGTAATAGTTCTTACACAAATAAGGAGCTGTGCCAAAAAAAGGCCAGCTCCTTATTTAATATTAAGAATAGATTCTTTGAGCTATAAGTTCTTTAAGGTCTATTGTATTTGAGTAAACATCGTTAAAAGTCATATATTCAAAAGCAGTATCTTTTCTACTAATTGTCATATAAGGTTTCCAATCTCTATTTTTTATAGACCAATTAATATATTGGAGTTGTTGCACATCATCTTCCCAATTCTCTACCCATTCAATACCAGTCTTACAATTAGTTATGATAGAAGTATGAAGATAAAGGGCTATAGAATTTTGAATAGGCTCATGACCTAATACATAATCTTTAACGTTGCCGGGTTCCGAAGGCAGCACTTCCCCTAACACTAGAAATAGCTTATCGAGAAAACTGAATAGCTTATCGTAATTATCTCGAACTAGTTGATCTTCTGTTTTGTTTAATGCAGGAGAACGTGAACCTATACCAGTTTCTCCAAACAAAAGAACTTTTATAAACTTTTTAAACCTAACACTTGTAGTAAAGGTTTTTTTATTTGGTCGAATGATACGGGCTTTTTCAAATTCAATGGTTAATTTGGTTTGAAGAGTCTTATTTGAATTATATAATTCTCTAGTAAGTAAATTCAGTATATCTCTATTATCGAATTTAGTAATTAAAGATCTTGATACTCGTTTAGCATTAGAATTGATATCTGTAAAAAGTTTTTTCTCGTCTTCTATAGATAACCCAAAATAAATTTGAGCAGTCAGATAGCTATTAGAAATTTTTTCTTTCTTCTCATTTAAAGTTTTTTTATCTTGCAAATAACGTTCTAAACCTTTAATTCTGTGCTGCCCATCAAGCACTATTAATTTCGAACTTTCGGGTAAAGTTAATATATTCTTTTCTTCATCCCAAAAAGGAGTAGGATCCTCGCGAAATGAAAATACTAAAGAAGGAAGAAAAATACCTGAATCAGTATCCATACTGTCAAAATAACTTACTAATTTAGGCATACGATGATAACCGAGGTCACGATTAACAGATTTATCAATTTGAGAGAAATTTAATATATCTTTTATTTTCATTTGGGTTGTCATAATAGCTTTATTATTACCGGGTGAAGCTATAGTTCCTTGAATTTCTAAACCTTCCATTAAGATTCACCTCTTATTTTTTCAAATTTATTCTGTAGAAAACTAGATATTTCTCTTATGGCTTTTAAAGAAGAATTAAAGTTATACTTTTTAGTTTTTTTGTTGTAGTTAGCGCTTTTTAAATTTTCGAATTCGCTATTTTTGTGACTCCAATCTACTTTATTTATAACTTTTTGAAACAAATATTCCATAGATGTATTTGGATATTTGAATTGGGTGTCATATATAAAGTAAGCAATTCCCATTATGATATTAGGTGTCATAATTATATATTTATTTCGATTTTCTCCATCAATAGGAGCGTATTTTCTTAATAGTGTTATGAATTCTTCTGATTTTTTCTGATGCATGGAATAATTTTGCTCGTTTAAAGAAGTTTTTTGTCTTAAGTTTAATGCACCATGATTTAAAATACGAGCGGTTTTATAAAAGGTAGAAACTGTCATAAGTTTAGTTGAAGTTGTTTTAGACCTTGTTTCTATGAGGTCTTGAGGTAAATTTTCAATTATTTCACGAATTAACTGTGCGTATAAATCATTTTTATTATACATAATAATCAAAGAAGAATTAACTAACGAAGCTTTTGTATTTATATCAGTGAACAATTGTTTTTCTTGAGTGGTGCTTAAATCTAGAAAAATTTGCACTGTAATAGGAAAGTTCATTATATAGTCATAATTCTTTCCTAGGTCGTCTATTAACTCCAAACGATTTTTAATATATTCAAAGGCTTTTATTCTATGTTGCCCATCTAATATAGCCATCGTTTCATTCATGTTTAAATTAAATTCATTGTTATTTTCATTGAAAAACCCTTTTCCTCTCGCGGAAAATATTAAGGGTGAAAAATATATATCATTACCATCTAATCCATATTGTATGTATTGGGCAATACTAGCTACTTTAACTTCATCTAATTCGCGTTGTACTTCACGATCAACTTCTAAAAATTTAATTACATCGTTTACTTTACATTGTACTGTTACTACATTGTGACCGAACTGATTCCCTTTAAACCCTTTTAACGTAATATAATTTGAATCATTTTTTGTTATCAGGTTAGATAAGTCCATAGTTGTCGCCCTCCTAATTAATTCATAAAAATTTTTCTTATATGAATATATAACTAATTAATAGTATGAAAATAAATCTATTGGACTATTCTATCATATGAATACACAGGTTTGATACTAGTTATTAGGAAGGGATTAACAAATAAAAATTTATTTAAGTACTATTATGCAAGTTCCTAATCTACAAATTTGAAGCATAAAAACCTCTTACATATTCACGATAGCGCATTTAATGTAACGGTCTTCACTAATGATCAGGAATTACATTTTACAATTTGAAACGACAGGTGGGAGGTGAATTATCATCTGCCTGGATCAGCGTCAGAAGGCGATTTTAAATCATTTGCTATAGGAGGATGCAGTCGTGAAAGTAGATCGTTAACGAAGCTGCTTGGTATCTCACAGCGTATCATTTATTACGAACTTCAACACATTAGGGACTGGCTCAAATGAAAAGAAAATTGTAAAATAGCTTCACTATGGGGAGTGGCTTGGGTTATCAAAGTTAGCTGGAAACTAGTTCTTAAGAGCTTTAAGTAAAACAATTCAGTCGATAGTAGTCTTTACTGAAAATTATAAAAAATTAAACTTAAAATTCTTAAAAATATAATATAATTTCTAAATTTGTAGTAGAATAGACCGTAACAATTCCCATTTAGAGGAAGGCGGTCTTTTTTATGTCTTTACACTCAAATAATTCGATATTAATTGTTTCAACATATTTAGAGTCAGAGGAAGTTTTATCGAGTTTAATAAGAAATCCTCTAACCGAAAATTCAATTGAGATAAAAACAATATCGGATACCGCTTATAATATTGTGCTTGAAACAAGAGATGTTCCTTTCTCTTTACTTAATAAAATAAATAATGTTGCTTTGATTGAGTCCCTTATAATAGATATAAATACTAATAATAGATTTCAATATTTTAAAAATATTAGCATTTCTAATGGGTTTGTCACAGCAATGCATCAAATGGTTAGTGAATTACGACTGGATGGCTGGAACAGTGAGAATTTACCAGGTAAAGCCTTTGCGCCAGTAAACAAGGGCGAAGATATTCGTATTCTTCTCGAAGGTTATGAAAAAAAGTTAGCAGAAAACGATTGGTTTGACGAAGCGAGATTGTATTCAGAAACTATCGAAGCTATAGAAAATAATGCGTTAGGTAATAATAACCATACATACTACATCTCACCAAATAAAGCGTGTAACTATCTAGAAACCTGTTTTATAAAACACCTAAAACTGGGGAGCGTAAAAGAATTACCTCTATACGATGCCGTTGCTGTAGACCGCCCAAAATCATTAAACGAGCATGCGGAATGGGAGAATAATAACGAATGGAAAGACTTTTGGGGAGGTAGCTCTCCCTCTATGAATGTGCAATTGTATCGAAGTGCGACGAAAGAGGTAGAAATAAAGGAAGCCTTTCAGCGAATACATCAAAATGCTGCTACTGCTGAGCAAACGCTATGGCTCTTTCCTGAGAACGAAGCTTATGAAAACCACTTGACTCATTTCTTAGATGCTAAAAACATTGCACATACAAGAGCTAATGGATTTTCGGCAATAAAAAGTACGTCTGGACAGTTGATCCAGGGAGTCAGCCAGTGGATTCACAGTCAATATAGTGCTAGTGAGTTATGTGCTATGTTGCGCGAAGGTATCATCAGTACTGAACAGCCAAACAAAATTGCTGCTGTATTAGAAAAAGCCGATATCCGTTGGGGAAAACCACAGTATGAAAAAAAATTAAACTATTATATAAATAGTTTAGAAGACGAGATAAAAATCAAAGAAGCTAGAGATGCCAAACGTTTTATCCGTTCTTTCTTTAAATTTATACCTGAAGAAGTCATCGAAATAGAGCAACAAGAATTTGCTCAAAGCATTATTCAATTAATCAATAAATTTAGTAAAGCATATAGCGCATTTGATGAAGTTTCTAAACAGAAGATCCTCGAATATCTGCAGCAAACGAGTGGATTTAACGAAGAAGCAGCCACTTCAAAGAAATTATTAAACGAACTCATTGAGTGGCTGTCTCCCTTAAAAGTATTGCCTTCAGGACCTAAAGCCGGCCACCTTCATTTAGCCCCTTTTTCCAAAGGACTGTTCGTGCAAAGAAACAACGTGCATTTCTTTGGTATGGACCAATCATCTGTGCCGGGGCAGGTAAGAGAAGATCCATTACTGTTAGATAAAGAACGGGAATCCCTAGGTGGAAGACTAACTACTTCAAAAGAAAAAATGACTGAAAAAATCTTTTGGCTCACGCAGCTCCTCATACAGCAGGAGGGAAAGCATGTAGGGTTAAGCTATACCACCTTTGATGCCATAGCAAATCGCTCTGTCTTTCCATCTAGCTTTTTTCTCCAAGCTTTCCGAAACATCTATCAATTGAAAAAAGCTTCACTAAAAGATATGGAAGAGCATCTGCCAATTTTGGCAGAAACCACAGGAAATACTGCTGTGGAAGAAAACCTTTGGAGAAGGGCACTCAAAAATCAGAAACATGTTCAAATTGGTGAAGATGCACAGGAGTTTTATCCGTTAGAAGCAGCAAAACAAGAACAGCGGGAGGCCCGCGAGAGAGAAACACTAACAGAGCATGACGGGAACGTACCTCTTCAAGAAGAGGCTTATGATCCAAGGGTAAATGAGGAGATTGCCATGAGTGCCGGGAAACTGGAACTACTGGGCAAGTGTTCTTACGCGTATTTCTTAAACAGTGTGTTAAAGGTGAATAAAAAAGAAGTACGGGATTTTGATCCATCCGTTTGGCTAGATGAAGCGGAACGGGGCACACTCCTGCACGAATTATACGAGACCTTTGTAAATAAATCGTTAGAGAAAAAGTCTAACTTATCCTGGGAAGCATTTTCACAGTTGGCAGAAGAAAAAGTTGAAGAATGGAAAAACGAAAATCAGCCGCCAAGTGAGCATGTTTTTGAACGGACGAAGCAAACTATAATACGGGCGTGTTACATCTTCTATCAAAATGAGCAGGAGAATGTAAGTACTAGAGTGCAGGCAGTGGAATACAGTTTCGGAATAGACGAAGATAAATTTGCGAAGATTCCGCTCTCTGATGGGACAGTTTTTCAATTAAGAGGAAAAATCGATCGAATAGAAAAAGCAACGGAGAAGAGTTTGCGCGTAATAGACTACAAGTCAGGAAAACCAACGCGATATTCTTTGATAAAGCCGTTTAAAGGCGGACGTATGCTACAGCATTATTTGTATGCAAAAGCGTTAGAGAACTTACGGGATTACGACGAAAAAGTTGTGGAGAGTGGCTACTATTTCCCCACTGATCGCGGTTACGGAGAAGCAGCAATACATGAAGTGACCAGCACCTATGAAGAACAAGGCGAAAATGTGCTCAATCATATGCTCAATACTGTGAAACACGGCGATTTTGTTATGACAGATGATCCTAAGGACTGCAAGTTTTGCGATTATGCGACCGTCTGCAAACGCGATCATTATGATGCAAATATTTTAAAGAAAAAAAATCAGGATGATAATGCCGCAGGGGTTCGGGCATACAGGGAGGCGAGAGAGGTTGAGTAATACAATAGCCGATCAAAAAGCACGGGAGCGAATCATCGAAGATCTGGACACGAACATGCTGGTAGAAGCGGGAGCAGGCTCGGGAAAGACCACAAGCATGGTTAGTCGAATGGGGGCTCTGATTATAACGGGAAAAGCAGAAGTAGCACAAATAACTGCCATCACGTTCACCAAAAAAGCAGCTGATGAACTGCGGTTTCGCTTTCGACAAACTTTAGAGGGAAAAGTGAAAGAGGCAGTAACGGATTCGGAACAAATAAATAGATGCCAGCAAGCGTTATTTAAAATCGATGAGTGCTTTATTGGCACGGTTCACGCATTTTGTGCTCGTTTATTGAGAGAACGCCCCATTGAAGCCGGGGTGGAGATCGCTTTCCGGGAAATTGAAGAGGATGAAGATGAAGAGCTTTTGTATGAATCATGGGTGGCCCATATTGAAAAACAGCAAGCAGCTTCTTCAGAGCAATATAAAATTCTGCAGGATATTGGTGTTTCAATGCCCGACCTTTTTCAAAATCTAAAATTATTGAGTCGATATCCCGAAGTCCAGTGGGTTCGAGAACAAACGACTAAACCCAATATAGATGCTGAGCTTTGGCAGCAGGTGGTTAATTTGTGTACAGAAGCGCAAAGCAAAATCACTTTGGATGAAAGAAAGCCAGATGACCTGGAAAAAATAATTGTAGAGTTTTTGCGAGAATGTAAATTCGCAGAGAACGATTCAGATAAAATATCTGCATTAGAATATTTTAAGAAATCAACCAAAGTCACACAAAAAAACTGGATCTCAAACGAGGAAGCTAAAGCGTTCAAATCAAACTTTGATGCCGTCATTGAAAGAGAAATTGAACCGCTGCTTACGCAATGGTACGAGTATAACCATTCACATATCCTAGCTTTTTTGGAAAAGGGATTAAAAGAGTATGAGCAGCTTAAATATGAAAAAGGTTGCTTGAACTATCAAGATCTCTTGTTAAAAGCTAAAGAGCTGCTCCAGTCACATACTCATGTGCGTGAAGACTTGCAGGAAAAGTACCGTTATCTGCTTGTAGACGAATTCCAGGACACCGATCCGATTCAGGCGGAAATCATGTTTTTGCTGACTGCGGAAGACCCAACATGTACAGAGTGGCAAACGTGTGTGCCAAAGGAGGCCTCGCTCTTTATCGTTGGAGACCCAAAGCAATCCATCTATCGTTTTCGTCGTGCAGATATTGATATGTATTTATCTGTTAAACAGCACCTTGAAAACACAGGGGGAGAAATACTGGCTTTAACTACAAATTTTCGAACGATTCCAGCCGTAACAAATCCATTTAACAGCTGGCTAGAATCCCAACTACCAGTGGAAGCTCATAAATATCAAGCCGAATACCAGCCGTTAATTCCAGATAAAAGTGATGCTGATAATAGTTGGGAAGGCTTTTTCATAAATGAGGTGGAAACTGGTGGAAATAGTGAAGTGATTGAAAACAGAGATGCTGAACAAATAGCCGCCCATATACAAAAAATGCTTAGTGAAGGACACGAGCCAAAAGATATGCTGGTGCTGCAGCGAAACAATAAATCATTGACCAAATACGCACGAGTTTTGGAAGAGTATGATATTCCGGTAAACGTTAGCGGAGAAATAGTGTATAAAGACATTCCTGAATTTGACGATCTTGCTTCTATTTTTGAAGCTGTAGCGGACGGAAGTAATGAATTAACTGTAGTGGCTGCGCTGAAAAGCGTGTTTTTTGCAGCTTCGGACGCTGAATTTTATGAATGGAATCATGCTGGAGGAGGTTTTCGAACGTACAGCGAGTCTCCATTCGGTGAGGATACTACGATAAATACTGCTTTAGAGAATCTACGTCATTATCAGCGGTATACTCGAAGTTATTCTGCTGCAGAAACAATGGTAGCGATTATTAAGGATATAGATCTGCTCAGACATCTTGCCTTAAATGGACGGGGAAAAGAATCGCTGCAGGGATATGATCTACTGATAGAAACACTAATGCAGAAATCTTTTTCTACATTGACGGATGGAGCCTTCTGGTACCATGTATGGATAGAAAAAACACAAAAAACGTTAGAGCAAAACATGCATGAAAACGCAGTTCGTGTAATGAATGTGCATAAAGCTAAGGGGCTGGAAGCTCTTATAGTGTTTCTAGCTAACCCTAAAGGTAGATTGAATGCTAAAGACCGAATCGATGTTCATATCGAGAGGGAAAATGAGTTAACTAAGGGTTATATTCTTTTTCAAAAAACTAATGGGTTTCAGAAGCGTCCTGTTGGCCAGCCACCCCAATGGGAAAAAGCAAAAGCAGAGGAAAACGAGTTCCAGGAGGCGGAAGCAGTACGTCTTTTATATGTAGCAGCTACAAGAGCAGAAAATATGGTAATCATTTCATCATCAGGTACGGATAATGCTAATTACTGGCAGCCATTATTAGAGAATATGGAAATAGGAGCGCTTGAAAATCAAGAGGTTGCTGCTAAGGAAATAGATGAACCGCTCATTGTAGATAAAAATCTTGTTGAGGCCAGCAGAAATTATGAAAGTGAACTAAATGAAGCAATTAAGCATTCGATAATAGAAGAGTGGTCTCCTACAGGTGATAAAGATCAGTCAATGCCAGCTATTGCAAGAGAAGAAGGCGGAGGAACAGAGTGGGGCACGTTTATCCACAGTGTCTTAGAAAAGGTAGTTCAGGGGAAAGCTGTAGACCGATTTATTCCGAACCTCGCATACCAGTATGAGTTCGATGAGAAGCAAATTCAAAAAGCGTTCTCGATCGTAGAAAGTTTTAAAGCCTCTGAACTCTATCAGGAAGTCAAAAATGCTCAAGCTGTTTATACGGAATGGCCATTTTATTTCGACTTAAGCCCTGAAGATGAAGGTTATACTGCTTTATTCGGGACAGAGAGAAAAACAAAAAGAGTGAAAGGGTTCATTGACTTGGTGTATTTAACCGAAAAGGGATGGAAAATTGTAGACTATAAAACGGATTTGTATATATACCAAGAAGATAAAGAGAAGCTGGAGTATTTTTATCAAAATCAGATTGAACAGTATAAAATTATTTGGGAGCTTATTAAAAAACAGGAAATACGTTCGACGAATATTTATTTTGCTCGTTAAACGATTCTAAAATTATAAAGGAGTGAGAGTATGACAATATCTTTAGATGCTATTGCTCATTTAGAACATTCACGAGAATATATGAACTTACACCAACAATTTCATCAATTTAATCCGTTGAAAGTTTTGCGAGTAGATCATTATGAAATAAGACATTCTAACGTTTTGGCTTGGTTATTAGATCCAAGTGAAAATCATCAATTAAACAGTTTTTTTATTAGTAAAATACTGACTAGACTTGCGACTAAGACTGAAAACGAAGACAAAATAGAAAAACTACAGTTTTTGCATTACAGTTATACACATTGGCAAGATACTCAAATTGCTCGTGAAAAGAAAACTGATAACCAAAAAGCTATAGACATAATGATCACGGTACCTAGTAAAAAAATGGTTATCATAATTGAAAATAAATTTTATGCTCAAGAATCAGAGGGCAATTGGAAGAGTACTTAAACTATGCTGAGTCTTTATATCCTAACTATAAGGTTATCCCTATTTTCTTAACTTTAGCTGGAGAGCAACCTACTAATGATAAATATTTTGTAGTTGATTATGAAGATATCTATAACATCATTGAGACAAAAATTGATTTACAGAAAGAAGCTATGCTTGCAGAAGTAGTTACTTTTTTAAATTATTATTTGGATATTTTACGCGAAGAGCTAGTCGAGGACGAACAAACTTCTCAATTAGCCCTTCAAATTTACGAGGAGCATAAAGCAGCAATAGATTTGCTTTACTTTTCTTCAAATAATAATATTTCAAAATATCGTAGGTATGAAGAGTTAATGAACAATTTTCAAACTTTAGATCTACCTGTAAGAGAAAGTATTCAAAAAATTTACAACGAAAAGAAAAAAACAATCGACTATATCTTTCAAATAGGTAACAATGTACTTCGAGAAGCATTCATTGCATTCGCTTATGAAAAAAAGATACCTGTCCATTTATATAAAACACATGAAAAAACACCAAATTTTCTACCAGTAGAATGGGAGATTATCAATCAAAAATTAGGGGCCCCAGAATTCAATTATTGGTTAAATTACGGATTTATTATCTGGTTTTCGCGTAAAAGAGATGACTATTTAAAAATAAACATTGAACTGGGCCCTCTACCATATGAAATTCGCGTAAAACTTTTAGACCTTTTGGAGGGATATGGAATTAATTTTCGTCCGCAAGCAAAAGAAGAAGGAAGAAAGTATACAAAAATCTATACTGATAAAATGTTTGTGAAAGAATGGACTTCAAAGGATACCGTCGCTAAGGCGTTAAATTCATTATATGAAAAAGCGTCCGTGCAACAATTAATAGAAAAAGTTTCAAATGCTATTACAGAAATGCCTCAGAATCAAAAATTACAAGAAGATAAAAGCCATCAACATATAACAGGTTAAAATTTTAAACAAAGGTGCTAAGATTTACAAATAAAAGGAGATTGTTTTATGTCTATTCCAGGCTATCAATCGTTTATGTTGCCATTTTTATCTGAACTAAAAGACTATAGAGAACATACATTGCAAGAACTATATCAAACTCTGGCCAAAAAACTCGAATTAACGCAAGAAGATCAACAGGAGCTGCTTCCTAGCGGAAAACAAATCACTTATAAAAATCGAATTGGATGGGCAAGAACTTATTTGATTAAAGCAGGTTTAATAGAAAGTACTGGCAGAGGAAAGTTTCGAATTACTGACCAGGGGCTTTTAGTATTAAAGAAAGCTCCAAATGATATTAATGTTCAATATTTAAAACAATTTTCTTCTTTTCGTTCATTCTATTCGCCTGGGAAAAATGAGTCGGCTAGAGATGCTGAACAAGTTAGAAGTGGTTTTATAGAACAAGACTCACGTACTCCAGACGAATTATTAGAAGCAAACTATTCAGCATTAAGAAAGAATCTTGCAGAAGAAATTTTAGAAACTATTAAAAAATGTAGCCCCAACTTCTTTGAAAGTTTAGTGGTAGATTTATTAGTAGCTATGGGATATGGTGGTTCACGAGCAGACGCCGCTCAAGTAATAGGTAGAAGCGGTGACGAAGGTGTAGACGGCATTATTAAAGAAGATAAGCTTGGACTGGATGTTCTTTATATACAAGCGAAGCGTTGGGGAAACACGGTAGGACGCCCAGATGTTCAAGCTTTTGCGGGAAGCTTAGAAGGAAAAAGAGCGCGAAAAGGAATCTTTATCACTACTTCTAGGTTTGCAGAAAGTGCTAAAGAATACGTGAAAAATATTGAAAAGAAAATAGTACTTATTAATGGAGAAGAATTAGCTGAGCTAATGATTGATTATAACGTCGGAGTCTCTACCAAAAATATTTATACATTGAAAACTATAGATTTTGATTATTTTAATGATGAATAATTATTTTATACTTAAATAAATTTTTAGAGGTGGATAAAATGAGTGAACAAGCAGAAAGATTTATATCAGCTTATAATCGCATTGATCAGAAAATTAATTTTAAAGATAAGGAGGGGCCTAAAGATAGTTTTCATCAAGCCTTATTGAAAGCAAAAGACAAAAATCCTGTAATTCGCAAAAATCTTTCTTTGCTTTTAAAGTATGGAGATTTACGTAATGCAATTGTTCATGAAAAAACTAGAGCAAACTATACGATAGCTGATCCACATATAGAAACAGTAGAAAAAATTGAGAATATTGCAGAACAAATAACAGCACCTAAAAAAGTTATACCAACCTTTAAAAAAAATGTACAAATTTTTCAAACGAATGATACATTAGTAGAGATGCTTAATGCTGTTGATAAAAAAAATTATACTCAATTTCCAGTTTATGATAAAAATAATTTTGAAGGACTTATAACCGAAAATGGTTTAGCAAGATGGCTTGCTAAAATTGCGGATAAAGACATACTATCATTGAAAGAAACGACCTTAAAAGAAGTATTAAGTAATGAAGAAGAAACATATAATTATCAATTTATAAGTAGAAATACTAATGTATATAAGATTGAAGATTTATTTAAAGACACTCTTCACAATAAGAGATTTTTAGATGCCCTTCTTATCACTGAAAATGGTAAAGAAACAGAGAAGCTTCTAGGTATTATTACGACATGGGACGTAATTGAGTATTGAAAAAATGAATGAGAGGTAGATCTCGTTAGTTGTTAAATTGATCTCATATTAAAAGTGTAACGATAATTCAGGAGTATATAATTTATTTACTAGCAGCCTGCTTTAGATTAATTTTAGAGCGAGGCTGTTTTTTATAGAGACAATCACTCTATGTACCCGATGAGAACGAAAACCTCGTTCACGTGTAAATTAAATAGTGCAAGGAGATGTCTGTCATGTTCAAGAAGCTTTTTAGAATAAAGAAGGAAAGTAAAAGCAATTCTCAAAAAGCACATCAAAATTCACTAAAGAAAAACTCAAATTTTGATACTCAAGTCGATAGAAACCTAAAAGGTAAAGAACTTGAAAGCCAAGGTAAAATTGAGAAAGCAAAAGAACTATATATTCAAAATGTTAATGAAGAGTTTGAAGGTAACCATCCTTATGATCGACTTGCGATTATTTATAGAAAAGAAAGAGCGTATGAAAAGGAGATTGAGGTATTGGAAAAAGCAATCAATGTTTTCGAGAAAAAGGTAAATAAACAAAGAGCAGATAGGCAACCAAAGCTGGAACGATTTAAAAAGAGACTTGAGGACGTGAAAAAGAAAATCGCTCAATAAGAATGGAAGCATGCACTGAAGGATATCCTTACAACAATCCTGAAAAGTGGGTTTAAAACGGTAATTGCTTTAGCTATGAAAATATTGAAAGGGAAGCATATAACTTTGTTTCTCTTTTTTTATTTATCTATTATTGAATATTTTACATCTTCATGATCTATTTCAATACATATATTCGATTTTAAATTACTCATTTATAAATAAGAAATTAACGTTTTAAAGAAAAAACAGGAGTACCATTTTGCAAATTACGATTCTACAAATTTGAAACATGGAAAGCCCTTACATAGTTGCGGGGGTTGTATTATAGTAACGGTATTCACTAGTGATGAGCAAATACATTTTGCAATTTGAAACAAAGAGGCGGGAGGTGAATCATCATCGTCCTGGATCAGCGCCGGACGGCGATTCTAAATTATGTGCTGCAGGCGGACTCAGTCGTGGAAATGGATCGGTTAACGAAGCAGTTCGGCATCTCGCAGCGCACCATCTATTACGACCTTCAGCAGATTGACGACTGGCTCGAGGAAAACAGGCTGAGACGCACCCAGCGGATTTACGGAAAGGGCATCTACCTGGACCCGGACACGAAACGAAAACTGCAGGATGTTACTCACATCGACAGCGACTGGGATTACCGGTTCGACCAGTGGGAGCGCATCTATCTGATTGTTCTGCATCTCCTGGTGGCGAAAGCGAACGTTCGGACGAACACGCTGCTTGACTGGATTAACGTAAGCCGCGGCTCGCTGTTCCGGGACATGAAAAAAGCCGCAGAGTGGCTGGAGCCAAAACGCATCCGCATTAAAAACGACAAGCACACCGGCTACTACCTTGACGGGAGCCGGGAGGATAAGAAGCAGCTGTTAAATACGATCATCAAAGATATTTTCTCGGAGCGCTTCTCGGAGCGGATGGAGGAAAAGGCGCAGCAGATGCTGTCGCCGGCGGCGCTGCCCCAGGAGGACCAGTTGTACACGCTGATCGAAAATGAAATCCGGCGCGTCGAGGCGATGCTTGAAGTGCAGTACAGCGATGAAATCATCCGCTCGCTCGTGCTGCAGCTACTCCTGGCCGCCCAGCAGCCTGGAAGCGCCCCGGCCGTCGACATCGACGCGGAGGAAAAGGAAATCATCCGGCAGACGAAGGCGTACCAGGCGGCGAAGGAAATTCAGCACAGCCTGGAGCAGCGAAAGCTGGTCGCTCTCGCGGAAGACGACGTTTATTACTTTGCGATGCATCTGCTCGGCTCCCGGGTTCAGCGGGAAACTGCGAAGCAGTCCAAAACGGAGGAAGAACACCAACTGCGCATGATCATCACAAAGATTGTCAACGACTTTCAGGTGGTCGGCTGCCTCGTGTTCGACGAACGAAGGCAGCTCGAGGACAACCTGCTGGCGCACTTAAAGCCCGCCTACTACCGGATGAAGTACGACATGCCGATTGCAAACGACTACGTGGAGGAAGTAAAGAAAAACTATCCGGAGGTGCTGCACCTGACCCGGCGGTCGATCACCCACCTGGAGTCCTACCTCGGCAAAACCGTTCCGGAAGAGGAGGCCGCCTACATTGCGATGCACTTCGGGGGCTGGCTGCACCGGGACGGGGTGCAAACGAATAAAAAATATACCGCCGTGGTCATCTGCGAAAACGGGATTGCGGCGTCTGCGCTGCTGCGGGCCCAGCTCGAGGCGATGATGCCGGAGCTGATGGTCGAAGACATTCTGTCCCGGCAGGAATACGAGGCGATGGATCGGCAGGTGGATATTGTGTTCAGCACGATTCCCGTACCGGAAACCGATACACCGGTGATCCTGCTGCCGCCGTTTTTAACCAACGAGGAGCGGGACGCCGTGCACGCCAGATTAAAAGAGGTATTTGCCGACAGCAGCCCCGGCGCTTTTGAAGAAGAGGCGCTGCTGAACGCCATTAGCCAGCACGCGACGATCCATGAGCGCGAACAGCTGGCCGACAAGCTCCGGCATTTCCTGAGGGGCGATATTTCAAAGGTAAAGGAGACAACCAAACCTATGCTGGAAGAACTGCTCAACGAAGACACTATCATAATGGAAGATTTCGCGGCGGATTGGCAGGACTCGATCCGCAAGGCTTCCACTCCGCTTACCGACAACGAGAGCGTGAACGCCTCCTATATCGAGGCGATGATTCAAAACATTGAAGAACTCGGCCCCTATATTGTCATCGCGCCGGATATTGCGATTCCGCACGCTCGCCCCGAGTCAGGTGTCAACAGGCTCGGCATGAGTCTTTTGCACCTGCAGCAGCCGGTCCATTTTTCAGAGGAGGAAAAGCACCAGGCGTCGGTCGTGATTGTGCTGGCGGCGATTGATAATGAAACGCACTTAAAAGCGCTGTCGCAGCTGACCGAGCTGTTGTCGGAGCCGGAAGCAAAAGAGAAGCTTATAAATGCATCATCCAAACAGGAAATCATGCAGCTGGTTAAAACGTATTCGACCCAATAATAACGAGGAGTGAGAAAGATGAAAAAGATATTAGTAGTATGCGGCAACGGACTGGGAAGCTCGATGATGGTGGAAATGAACGTGAACAGCATTTTGAAGGAAATGAACGAGGAAGCGGACGTGTCCCATACGGATCTGACGACCGCGAAAACAGAAAGCGCCGACCTGTACATCGGCTCGGCCGACATTCTAGGCAATCTTGACGACGGCACGCGCAACATCGCGCTTTTGAATAACCTTCTCGACAAGAAGGAGCTTCGGGACGCACTGGAAAAAAATCTGTAGAGCACCAGGGATTTATAAGGGGA
The DNA here is from genome assembly GCF_056034405.1 of Marinococcus sp. LNHM4E3-1. Classification (NCBI taxonomy): domain Bacteria; kingdom Bacillati; phylum Bacillota; class Bacilli; order Caryophanales; family Bacillaceae; genus Marinococcus; species Marinococcus sp. LNHM4E3-1. The sequence goes on from NZ_JBQLID010000001.1 coordinate 207,842, forward strand.
GGTTGAGTGATGGTAGATTTATTGATGAACGATTTATTGGGAACACCGGAAATTCTGGTCGGACTGTTTGCCTTTATCGGCCTGATGATTCAACGGAAGGCAGCTTCAGACGTCGTATCCGGCACGCTGAAAACAATACTCGGCTTTGTGATTTTAGGGGCGGGGGCAGCGGTGATTACCGGGTCTCTCGACCAGTTCAGCGCTATGTTCAACCAGGCGTTTAACGTCGACGGGGTCATTCCGAACAACGAGGCGATCGTCGCGGTCGCCCAGGATGCCTTCGGGGCGGAAACGGCGATGATTATGCTGTTCGGTATGATCGTGAATATTATCCTGGCGAGAATTACACCGTTTCGCTACATTTTCCTGACCGGGCACCATATTATGTTCATGGCGTGCATGATCGCGGTTATTTTAACGACCGGCGGTATGACAGGTGTTCCGATGGTAGCACTCGGCTCCATTATCCTCGGTTCGCTCATGGTACTGCTTCCAGCGATGCTGCAGCCGTACACACGCGAAATCACCCAGTCGGACGACATTGCGGTCGGCCACTTCGGCTCCTTCGGTTACTTTGTTTCCGGCTTTCTCGCAAAGCGGATCGGCGACAAAAGCAAGAGCACCGAAGACATCAAGGTGCCAAAGTCGCTCGGGTTTCTGCGCGACACTACCGTTTCTGTTTCACTGACGATGGTTATCCTGTTTGTGGTAGTCGCACTGTTCACCGGACCAGCGTTTATTGAATCAGAGGTAAGTGAAGGCCAGAACTTTATCATCTTTGCGCTCATGCAAGGGCTTACCTTCGCAGCCGGCGTTTACATCATTCTCGCCGGGGTACGGATGCTTCTAGGTGAAATCGTACCGGCGTTCAAGGGAATTGCGGACAAAATTGTACCGAACGCCAAACCGGCGCTCGATGCACCGGCCGTGTTCCCGTTCGCGAATAACGCCGTAATCATCGGCTTCTTGTTCAGCTTTATCGCTGGCCTCGGCAGCATGTTTATCCTGCCGCTGCTCGGCCTGGCCGTGATCGTGCCGGGGCTGGTGCCTCACTTCTTCACCGGAGCGGCTGCCGGCGTATTCGGCAACGCCACCGGGGGAAGAGTCGGCGCCATTGTCGGCGCCGTGGCCAACGGTGTGATGATCAGCTTCCTGCCAGCGCTGCTTCTGCCGCTGCTCGGCGATCTCGGGTTCCAGAACACGACGTTCGGCGACGCCGATTTCGGAGTCATCGGCCTTGCGCTCGGTAACTTAATCATGCTCATACAGTCCCAGTGGTTGTACTCGCTGATTATCCTGGCGGTACTCGCAGGCATCTTCCTGCTCAGCTGGAACCGGAACAAGGGTAAGAAAAACGAAGAAGAGAAAGCGGCTTAATTAAAGCAATATAATATGTGGCCCCGGCGTATGAAGGCGTCGGGGCTTTTGTTTATGAAGTTAATAAGATGCTGCGTTTAACGCCTTTAAAACATCACGGCCGAGCTGTGGTGTTTTTTTCTTTTTACCGGAAGGGCTGTACAGCTCGACACCCAGGTCGAACTCTTGATTTATCTGACGCAGGAGGGGCTTGGCTATCTCCTTTTCTCCCAGGTCAGCGTTGTATACGATAACCATGCCGCTGGCGTATCGTTGAATTTGGTATCTAGTGCCTGCTAATGTAACCGTCACCTCCTGTTGCATGCTTCCAGAATCGGCAGGAGCACTGGAGCGTTTGGTAATGGACTGTTGACTGTCCATAATATGACGAATGAACGCTTTCAAAGTATGACGGACGTATTCGGAGATAGGATCAATCTCGCCCTTGGCTTCTTTTTCCAGCATTAATCGAATGAGAGAAACAATCGAGAAGCCGTCGTTTCCGGTCCAGGTACACCAGGCTTTACGGTGCGGGGCGATATCTTCCTCTCGTAAAGCCTCATATGCTTCCTGAAGTGGCCCCTGGGAAGCTTCCGGGGTTAAGTAGATCATTGTCACCGCTGTTTCATGTTGATCTTCAAGATCCTCGCGAACGGCGAAATACTCGCGCCGGAACTGGTCCTTCGTTGCCGCCTGCGGGCGGATTTTATTTTCGATCAATACGCGGTGTGTTTCTGCTGCTTCCGCTTGTGAACCTGAAGAAGGAATGGAGGAATAAAATCGCAGATCCAGATCGATAAACAACTTTCGTTCGTCCAGCTGATAGGGGCTTTCAAAAATAACTTCTGTTCCAGACAGAGAATGCTGGTCCAGTATATTCTTAAACCGCCCGTTTAAAGCCTCTGTCTCGTTTAAAGCTTCGAGGAAGCTTCGCAAAAACACATCACCCAGACCATGAGGCTCTTTGGGGGACAGCAGGTAGCCAAGCATTGCGCTCATATTTTCTTCATTTAATTTTCCGTTGCCCATACTAAGTGCTTGAAAGATATTCATAGTGAAACTCCTTTCTCTAAGGTATTAAGTAGGAGTTTTTTATGCATATTTACGAGAAAAATACTCCCTTCCAAGTAAAACAAATGATGTATTGCATCGATTTACTTAAAAGGAAGTATATTAGCCTGCGAGTGGTTTTAGGCGATAGATATTCTGTTCATTTACGATCGCTTCCGAATCATCGGCACCCATTTCATATGCGTCCCAATCCGCCACACCCATTCCAGTGGGCCGTAGTAAAAATACTTCAGCCACAGCGGGCTAGCTAGCAGCTGTGCGGCAAACACTAGCATGCCGATGGCAAATGCGAACACGTAGCCCGGCGGGTCCCAGATACCCACGCCGTTAAAAAACGTGCGGCCGCTCTCGCGGAACAGGCTCACGAAAATGAGCGACTGCAGAAGGTAATGGGTGAAGGTCAGTTTCCCAACGGCGGTAAATGGTATGAGAAACATGGAAATGCTTTTTTGGCTGGTACCGGCGAGAAGCAGTCCGAGGCCGATCCCCAGGCTCACCAGAAACGCGTACACATCGTCGAGATGAGCGACAAGCGGGCTGCCTACTCCGGCGTACAGAACGGCTTTTCCAAGAAGTCCGGCAAGAAGAAAGAGGAGGGCGAGCCGCCATTTACGGTCGCGGTTCTCCCGGGCTTTTAAAAAGACCCCGCTCCGGTAGGCGTACATCCCAAAAAAGAAATAGCCGAGGTGATCGATCATCGTCGACCATTCAATCAATAAGTATTCCACGCCGGTCGGATAAGCTTGATCCGGGGGCAGGGCGTCCTTCATCCACTGCTCCGGATTCATCTGCACGGATGTGTAGCCGTCCAGCAGGTCGAACCCGGTGGAATAGCCGAGCCAGAATAAAAAGGCGAGTCCGAGCAGCCACCGGGTGGGGAGCCGCAGGCAGGTGAGCAGCAGGATTCCCGCGGAGGCGTACATAAGCAAGATGTCCCCTGCCCAGATAAAGAACCCGTGCAGGCCGCCCACAAAAAACAGAATGACGAGCCGCCGGATAAGGGTCGGATAGGGGTTTGTCCCTTTCGTATTCATCCGGTCGAAAATGAGCACGAGGCTGATGCCAAACATCATCGCAAACAATGGCCGGGCGCTGTCCTCAAACACGACGGCGACGGATGTTTTAATGAAGGTACCAAGCCAGGTCGGATTGGCCGGATTCACTAACGCGAGCCCGAAAATATTAACGATAAAAATCGCAAAAAGAGCCACGCCCCGTATCTGGTCGAGTATATTGATGCGCTGTCCTGGAATGTTTTCCTGGGGGGATGTCATGTAAAAACCTACTTTCTACAAAGGGAACTTCTTCTCGGATGTTGATCTAAGGTGCGGGAAAGAACCCTTATAGAGGATAAACGAAAACGACAGAAAAACTAAAGAGCTATTCGTACTACAGGCTTTGTTCACTCTGAAGTACTGCTCTGCCAATCTGCTTCCCGCCGTGGGTCTCTCGCCCCGGAAAGCTCTCCACTCTCCTGGTCCAGGGCTAACGCCTGAATCGAGCCAAAGTACAGCGGCGTCGGCTGTTCGCGGATATCCTCGTACCCAATAGCGAGCAGCTCCTCACGCTGTTCCGTCTCAGGTGCCTCTTCCATGATCAGGTCGTCGCCGTCCAGGTGAAACCGTGGCGCTTCGACAGCTTCCTCGAGGCTGACGTCATTTTCCGCCCAGTCGGAAATGATTTGCGTCAGCATAATCGGAATCCGCTCGCCACCCGGACTCCCGATACCAAGCACCGGGCCGTCGTCATTTGCGACAAGCATCGGGGAGGACCACGTGACCGAGCGCCGTCCCGGCTCGGGTTCGTTAACGTCGTTTTCACCGATATCGAACCGGTCCATCTGGTTATTCAGAAAATAGCCGTCAGCATATTCCCCGGAGCCCCAGAAGTTGGTGAGCGTATTGGTCATCGACACAAACGTGCCATCCTCGTCCACAACGGTAATATGAGTCGTGTTGGGATCTCCGGTATAGGAGGAGGCTTCCGCATCGGAAATAACGCTGTCGCTGGAAATTTCCGCTGCGAGCTCCGCGTTCTGCTCCGGATCGGTCAGTTCATCCACGGGCACATCCACAAAATTCGGATCGCCGTAGTCCGTTTCAATAAACTGGGAGGCCAGTCTCCAGGACATGGCTGTATCGTGAATAAAGTCCGTGCTCTCCCGTCCGGCTTCCATGCTGCCGCGCTCCTCAAGCATCTGCAGCATCTGTATCACACTGATGCCGGGAAGCGGCGGGGCGGCGCCGATAATGTCATAGCCTGCATAGGTCCCGACGGACGGGTCGTTTTGGCTGATCTCAAAGGCTTCAAGCGACGCGGTGTCTATGCCTTCGATTTGAGAGGCCAGCGACTGCCCGGCGTCTCCCTCATACAAGGCACTGCTTCCGTTGTCGCGGATGGTACGGAGGGTGTCCGCGAGCTCCTCCTGCTCCACGGTACTGCCGGCTTCAAGAGGATCGCCGTCAGGGTAGAAATGGCTCAGCTCACTGACGGGCAGCCTGCTTTCTCCCGATTCGAGCTGGTCTGCGAGCAGTCCGGAAACCTCTGAGCTGTCAGCAAGAGCCACCGCAGGATCAAGCAGCTCTTCCCATTCTGCCGTGCCATGATCTGAATGTAATTCGTTCATGCCGGCCGTGAAGCCGGGAACACCTATGTCGGATTCAGGAATGCCTCCCTCGGGTACGACCTCGCGGTAGTCATATGCCTGCGGATCTTCACCCTGCTCCTGAATTAACACCGAGCCGCCTCCGCCGATACCGGAGGCAAACGGCTCGACAACTGAGACCGCATAGGCGGCTGCGACAGCGGCATCGACCGCATTTCCTCCATTATTGAGCACTTCCATGCCGGCATCAACCGCTGCCGGATGCCCGGCGCTTACACCGTAATCGGAGGGCTCGCTTGACTGCTCGGTTTCCTCTTCCTCCTGCGCTGTTTCCTCGTTTTCGTTAGTGTCGGTCTCTTCTTCCGGAGGCGCACTGTCATTATCGCTCTCTTCCTCTGAAGAACATCCACTTATGACGATGGCCGACAGGATAGCAGCGCTGGGGGCGAAGCGGCGAAAGTAATTAACAGAGGGGGACGGGGCTTTTTTTTGTACTGATATCACCTTTTTGTTCATGCATCATTCTCCTTTCGCGGTTCTTGCCTGATTCTGTTTTACATCGGCATTCTCCTGCCGGTACTTGTAACGAGGAAAAGAAAGCATACCACTGGACTGGCGGAAGGTAGAAATGAAATATGTATACAGCCATCGGGACGTGAAAACGCTCTTTTCCCTGTAATATCACTCCTATACCCTAAAATGACTGTATCAAAAGCCCCGGAATACCAATTGGGCAGAGACTTTAATTAGGATTGATATTAAATGAAATAACGTAAATTGGAGAAATTCCCACGACAAAGAGGCACCCAGATATAAATTGCTCTGAACGCCTCTTTAGCAGGTAGCTTTACCATAAGGTTAGCCCGGCTGTTAAAAATTATTTAAATAGTTTTCCGAGCCCTCTTCCAGTGGCTTTTCCAGCTATTCGACGGCCAACCCGTTTTCCAACTTTTCCTTTTTTAACAGCATTAATGTCTCCTAAAACCTTTGCTAAAGTATACAGAACCTTGCGGAAATCATTAATGCTGGATTTTTTTCTAGCCAAATAATCCTCTCCTTTTATATAACTGTTTGTTGTAGTTCATTAATTTTCCCCTCGTAAGACGAACCGATTAAGAGATGAAACAGCTAACTCCTAATAATTTCTACATCACCGTCTTTGTATCCTTTTATCATATATGGTAGAAAGAGTAATTTATGTGAGCTTTGCTATATTATCGGCATTACTATTATTGGTTTACAGCCCTGGAGAATGTTAATGCAGATAAATAATGAAAAACTCCGGCGCCTATGGAGGCCGGAGTCTTCGTTGTATATTGAGCGGGCTTTTTTATTCATGTAGTGAAATCTACTTATGAGTTCGATTTAAAAACGATAAATTTCCCCGTCCTCAGGCACCGACACATTCGACGAGATGCCTTTTTCTTTGGCGAACCTTTTTAATTCATTTTTCGATAACGTCCAGTGGTTCACCGCTTCCATGTGTACGGCGATAATCTTCGCGTCGGGAGCGGCCTGCTGCAGCTCGTACACATCTTCCTTGCCCATAACGAGCGAGCCGCCCTCGGCGAACTGATTGTCGCCGGCATTGACCACGATGATATCCGGCTGGTGGAGGTTGACCGCTTCCTGGACGCCCTCGTACCAGACCGTATCTCCGGCTACATACAGCGCCTGCTCTGATTCATGGCTGAACACGACGCCGCATACCGAGCCGACAACGTTTAAAATGTCACCGCGGCCGTGCTCGCCCTTTGTTTTGCTCAATCCTATTCCTTCAAAGACAGTGTCCTCGTGAAGCACCTCGACGTTCTGAAAGCCTTCGTTCCGAATAGTCTCCGCTTCATCGGCATTCTGTGTAAAGAGCGGAAGATCCTTGGACAGTGCTTCCTTCGCGGCCACGTCCCAGTGGTCCTGGTGCGTATGCGTGACAATTACTGCGTCAATGCCAGCGGTGATTTCCTGCAATGAAACCGGCAGCTCGGCGACCGGGTTATTCTTGTCGCCGTCCGGTGCATTGGCGGGTGGGTTCGGCAGTGGAGGATAGGCGCCTTTTTCTCCTAAATACGGATCGACCAGAAACTTCTTGCCGGCGTATTCGACGATGAGAGTAGCGTTGCGGATCTGCTGGATATTCATTTGGCAAAACTCCCTTTACGTTAAAAATATAACCGATCCCATCAATTGTAACCGAAACGGGCCTGGGACACATATAGAACGATGTTTCGAATACAACTGTCTGGGAATGGGGACTACGTCTAAGCGTAACGAGATGCTTAATATATAGTTAATGGAGGAATAAATATGAAAATACTACTGACAGGAGCGACGGACGGCATCGGTATGGAGACAGCGAGAATGCTGACTAAAGAGGGCCACGAGGTGCTGCTGCACGGGCGCAGCGGGGAAAAGCTTGCGGATGTGGCCAAAGAGATTGGAAACGAAAATGCTGAGCAGTATGTGGCCGATTTGTCCCAGATGGCGAATGTGAGAAGCTTCGCCGAGGCAGTGAAGGAGAAGCACGGGCATCTGGACGTGCTCATCAATAACGCGGGTGTATACACAGCCTCGAGTGAGAAAACCGGAGACGGGCTCGACATCCGATTTGCGGTGAATACGATGGCTCCGTATATCCTGACCAACGAGCTGCTGCCGCTTATGGATGAAACGGGCCGCATTGTGAACTTATCCTCGGCGGCGCAGAAGCCGGTCGATCCGAAGGCACTCTCGGGTGAGGCGGATCTTCAGGACGGAGAGGCATATGCCCAGAGCAAGCTGGCGCTCACGATGTGGACCGTAGAGATGGCGCACCGTGTCGAGCCGGTCATCGTGGCAGTGAATCCGGGGTCCCTCCTCGGTAGTAAAATGGTAAAGACCGCGTTCGGCGTCGAAGGTAACGATATTGCTATCGGGGCGAATATTCTGTATCAGGCGGCTCTGTCGGAGACGTTTGTCGACGCGTCCGGAAAGTATTTTGACAACGACAGCGGCGACTTCGGCGATCCTCATCCGGACGCCCTGGACCAGAAGAAGCGTACCGCGCTCATCAAGCAGATGGATGACCTTATCGGAAAGTAAAAAGCATAGCCAAATAAAAGCAGGACTCCAGCGGATGGGGTTCTGCTTTTTTTGTGGCCGCTCAAACTTGCTAATCCCGGGGGAACGCCGTAATATGAAGTAAATCAATTCGCAGGATTAAAGATAACCCAAAGAGGAGCATACCCGTGATGATAAAAGACCAGTTTATTTTATCAGAGCAAAAAAGTAATGTTTTAATCTTTGAAAATGCGCTGCAGCACATGTATTTATGCGTCTACGTGCTCGAGGACTCCCTGTACCGCGTGACGCTGACCAGAGAAAATCCGCACGTGAATATTCATACGTGGGCGGTAGCTCCCGGGGACACCGAAGTGCCGTTTGAAGGAATCGACCGGAATAAAATCGCCAGCCTTTTTACCCTGCCGGACTTTGACCTAACAGCCTATCCCGGGGAATATGAAATCGAAACCGCTTCGCTGAAGCTGAAAATAAATACGGCAAGGCTTCACTGCCGCTGGTATATAAAAACAGGCGCCGGAAAGGAAGACGTGCTGATTGCCGAGGACCGTGACACGCAGGCGTACGCCTTTCAAATTGCCGAAGCTGCGCCGACTGCGCACTATTTGAAACGAAGCGACAGCGACCGCTACTTCGGCTTCGGCGAAAAATCGGGAGAGGTGAATAAGCACGGGGAGCGCTTCCGGATGCTCAATATCGATGCCATGGGCTACGACGCCTCCGGGACGGACCCCTTGTACAAGCATATCCCGTACTACATCACGCATTCGCCGGAAACGGGCGTAGCCTACGGGCTGTACTACGACGATTACAATGAATGCCTGTTTGATATGGGACGGGAGAAAAACCATTACCACGGCCGGTACAGATATTTTGAATCGCGGTCCGAATACCTGGACTACTATTTTATTCTCGGTCCGGCGGTGGCCGACGTGACGCGGCGGTTTTCATGGATGACCGGGCGGCCGGCGCTCATGCCAAAGTGGAGCATCGGCTATTCGGGGTCGGCGATGACCTACACCGAGGCAAAAAATTCGCAGGAGCTGCTGATGAAATTCGTGGAGGACTGCAAAAAGCACCGCATTGACTGCCGGTCCTTTCATCTGTCGTCCGGCTATACCTCGATCGGCTCCAGGCGGCATGTGTTCAACTGGAACTATGACAAGTTTCCGGATCCGAAGCAGTTCACCGATGATTTTCATGCAAACGGCATCCACGTAATTGCCAACGTCAAACCGACGCTGCTGAGTGATCATCCCCAGTTCCAGGAGGTGCTCGACAACGATTATATTGTGCTGAACAAATATGATGATCCGCTGTTTGAGCAGTTCTGGGACGGGCTCGGCGTGCACCTGGACTTTACGAACGAACGCACGATCACGTGGTGGAAGGAGCACGTGAAGCATCAACTGCTGGCAAAGGGGATTGACGCCATATGGAACGACAACAATGAGTTTGAGGTGTGGGATCCGGAGGCCGATATTCACCTGTTCGGCCGGGGCGCAAAATTCCAGCCGTACCGGGCGATTTTTCCAATGCTGATGGCGAAAAGCTCACTCGAGGCCCAGGTGGAGTATAACGATGAACTCCGGCCGTACGTGCTCAGCCGCTCCGGAAGCGCCGGGCTTGGCCGCTACGCCCAGACGTGGACCGGGGACAATTATTCAAGCTGGAGGACGCTGAAATACAACATCAACATGTCGGTCGGGCTGAGCCTGTCGGGCGTATACAACTTCGGCCATGACACCGGAGGCTTTGCCGGCAATGCCCCGGGGCCGGAGCTGTTTCTGCGCTGGGTGCAGAGCAGCGTGTATTACCCGCGGTTTACGATTCACTCGTGGAACGACGACGGGACGGTAAACGAGCCGTGGATGTATCCGCAGATCATCGACCGGGTGACCGAGGCGATGCGCTGGCACGATCGTCTGGCCGGCTATATATTCTCGCTGCTGTATCACTCGGCTGCAACCTATGAACCCGTGGTCAAGCCGACATTTTTCGACTTTGCGGACGATGACCATACGTATGCCGAAAACGACGAATTCATGCTCGGCGAAGAGCTTCTCGTCTGCACGATGGTACGCCCGGAGGAACGGGAGCGCACGGTGTACCTTCCGGAGCATGCATCCGGCTGGTACGACATGTATACCGGGCGCTGGTACGAGGGAGGCTGGATGGTAACAGTGCCGGCACCGCTTACCTACACGCCGGTCATGGTGAAGGGCGGGAGCCTGATTCCGGTCGAAAAAAACGAAAAGCACGTGATCGACCTGTACGTGTATCCCGGGGAAAACGGGGTGGAGACGTCGTTTACGTATTATGATGACGACGACAGGCGCAAAAATACGGAGCATCTGCTGATTACGTGGACCATGGTACCCGGCGAAAACGACATCAGCCTGACCGTAAAGAAGGAAGGGACGTATGATAATGGCTTTACTGAGATGCACGTACGGACGCCCATCGGAGACAGCCGACCGGTGAGTATTAACGGTGTACGCCGGACATCCTTTATCTGGTGACGGTGGAGTTGAAAATCTGAGCCCCTGGCAGAAATTGCTGCGGGGGCTTTTTGGTATGGAGTTTTTTATTAGTAAACCTTCGGGCACCACAGCCATCAGCATTGGCGGGATAAAATACTTGCCAGCAAAACATTTTCGGTTACCCGTAAAGAAAATAAATTCTGGCCCCAAGCGTCAGAACGTTTTGACTACCAGGGAGGTAAAAACGGTGGCGAAGGTAAGAATTTGATTCGAGCTGCCGGTGCCAGACAGTAATAATGATCCCGGCTGTAGTTCTTCTGCGAGTGAAGAGTAGTTCTTTCTAAATATGCATATCAAAGAAAAGTTAATTATTTACATATTTCCGGGATAATAAAAAACGGGTGTCTGAAAAGCAAAACGTATCACCTCTACCATTATCAGGGTATTTTTATGTATACTAAACAAAAAGAGCTGGCGGAAAAATTCGAAAGGAGAACGTGAATTGGCTACACTATCACTTCAGCAATGGGAAAAACAAAACGAAGGAATCACGCTATTTCCCGCTTTTACCATGGAGGTAACCGAGCCATCGGTGCTTGCGGTCTATACACATACCCACATCCGGGAGGTGCTGCTTCAAGCATTTCTTGGCAAATCTGTTCTTTCAGAAGGGGCGACGATCGTAAACGGCGATCCGCTAAAAAAACGCCGGTCGTTTACCCGGGAGGTTGGCGTGTGCCGGCTGGAGGACGGGTTGTACGATCGTATCCGGGTCCGGGACCAGGTTCGCTTATTTCAGCAGCTGTACGCTTCCTCCTGGTCGGTAAATGAAATGCTTTCAATAGTGAAGCTGCAGGAACGGGCACATTCAGCAGTAAAACAGCTGACATATTCGGAAAAGCAGCGGTTAAAGCTGGCGCGCCTGTGCGCCCAGCGCGCGCCTCTCTGTGTGTTCGAAGAGCCGGATCAGAACGTTGACCTGGAAACTAGGCGCATTATCGCCCGTTTGTTTCAACGCCTGCAGGAAGAAGGAAGCACGGTGCTCGTGCTGACGGGAAATATGGAAAGTGCGGTTCTGCTTGCAGAAAACGTTTACCGTCTGGAATCCTCCGGGCTGCATTTGGTGGAGACGCAGACGGAAAATGAGGAAGAGGAGGCACCTGCAGCCGTGGAGGATAAAGAGCCGGGGCTGCCGTTTGATAAAATACCAAGCCGTGTAAACGAGAAATTAATTTTGTTTCATCCCACCGAAATTGAATTTATTGAAAGCGTGCAGGGCGAGGTGCATCTTCATGTCCAGGGAGAAACCTTCCCGGCAGTTTTTACGCTTGCCGAGCTGGAGGAACGGCTGCAGCCATTCGGCTTTTTTCGCTGCCACCGGTCGTATATTGTAAATCTGCAGAATGTGCGCGAAATTATGACCTGGACCCGCAACAGCTATACGCTTGTGTTAAATGATGCTTCCCAGGCGGAAATTCCGCTGTCCAAAACGAAAATGGCCGCATTGAAGGCGATGCTCGGCATCAAATAAGTGTTCCACTGAGAGCAGAATATGTATCATTGGGGGCCGGATATGCTCCATTGACCAGGAATATAATGCGCCAGACCGCGTTTCTTCGTATGCTGAAAGCAATCACATAGGAGGAGGCGCAATAATGGAACCGATTCTTCACCTTCAAGGTGTATCCAAGATGTACGGCAACCAGGTGGCCGTCAACGACCTGGATATCGACGTGCAGCCGGGCGAAATTTTCGGCTTTTTAGGCCCAAGCGGCTCAGGAAAAACAACGACTATTAAAATGATTACCAATCAGCTTGAGGCAACCGATGGCGAGGTGCGCGTCTTCGGCCGGTCTCTGCCGGTGCGGGCAACAAGCGACTTTTACCGGCGGTTTGGCGTGCTGACGGATAACAGCGGCCTGTATCAGCGGCTGAGCATCGAGGAAAATCTCGCGCTTTATGCCAAACTGTACGACGTGCCCAGGCAGCGCATTCAGGACGTGCTGGAGCTTGTGAACCTGCAGGACGCACGCCGCAGGTCTGTGGCCAAATTGTCCAAAGGCATGAGGCAGCGCACGGTTCTCGCCCGGACGCTGCTTCATGAACCGGAGCTGCTTGTGCTCGACGAGCCGACGTCTGCCCTTGATCCGGGGAATATGCAGCATATTCACCAGGGCTTGCGGGCATTAAACGAACGGGGAACAACGATTTTTCTTTCGACCCATGATATGCAGGAAGCGGAGACGCTCTGCGACCGGGTAGCCTTTATCCATGACGGGCGTCTGCAGCAGGTTGATACCCCCAAAAATCTTCGGCGTCGGTATTCCGAAGGCATGATCCAAGTAGAGCTGACGAACGGGGATGTGCATACGCTCGCGAATACCCCGGCGTATGCCAAACAGCTGTATGAATATATGGCTGACGAACGGGTGGCCGCGATCCATTCCCAGGAACCGACACTGGGAGACATTTTCGTCCGTTTAACGGGAAGGGAGCTGGTGTAACGATGATGGCTGTACAGCGTATGTATGCGATTTTTATGAAGGATGTTAAAGATTTATCGAAAAACCTGTTTGTGACGACCACTGTGATAACACCGGTTATCCTGGCTCTGTTTTACGGACAGCAGGACCAGCTGCCGATAGAAATTCATTACTTAACGTTCAACATCGCGCTGGTGCTTGTGGCGACATTTGTCCAGGCCGCGCTGATTGCCGAGGAAAAAGAAAAGCATACGCTGCGGGGGCTGATGCTGTCTCCGGCATCTCCGTGGGAAATTCTGGCCGGCAAAAATGTATTAACCTTTCTATTCACAGCATTGACGCTATTCGTATGTATTCTCCTCGCCGGCTACGAGCCTTCTCACGCAGGCATTGTCGGAGCGGGGATGGTGCTGTCGATCGGTTTTTACCTGGCGCTCGGTACGCTGCTGGGTCTTTTAGCGACGTCGGTCGTACAGGCGTCTGTCGCTCTGCTGCCGATTATGTTTGTTTTCGGGTTCTCGCAGATTATCGAAGAAATGGCCAGCCGCTACCAGGCAGCAGGGGTGCTTGAATACCTGCCGAACGTTCAACTGGTGGAGATCGCCCGCCAGGTGGAGCAGGGAGCGGCGTGGGTCGACGTGACGGCTCCGCTCTTATGGATTGTCGGCTGGACGGCCGTCATGTGGGGCGTCGTTTTCATCACCTACCAGCGGCGTCAGCTGGAGGATTAGGAAAAAGCTTTTTTAGATAAAAGGAAAGGAAGCACCGGGCGCCGTTTGGCACGTGGATGCTTCCTTTCTGTATTCTATACGGATGAAGAGCTTTTTATGCTTTAGATGCCGCCAGTCCAAGGGTACGCGACGTGGAATCGTGCACCATGTCCAACAGCTCAGGGTTATCCTCGAGGGATTTGCCGTAGGACGGAATGATTTCCTTCAGCTTCGGCTCCCACGCTTCCAGGTGCTCGGGGAAGCATTTGTTCAGGACCTCGAGCATTATTGACACCGACACGGAAGCGCCCGGGGATTCACCGAGCAAAGCGGCCATCGACTGGTCGCTCGCATGAATCAGCTTGGTGCCAAACTGCAGGGCGCCGCGGCCGCCTTCTTTTGTATCCTCGATTAATTGCACGCGCTGGCCGGCGACGAGCAGCTCCCAGTCCTCGCTGGAGGCATTCGGCACGAAGTTCCGCAGCTCCTCCATCCGGTTTTCCTTCGACATGCTCAGCTGCTGGGCCAGGTATTTGAGCAGCGGTGTATTCTTCGCGCCTGCTGCAAGCATTGTCAGCACGTTCGTCGGCTTGACCGAGCCGAACAGGTCCAGCGGCGAGCCCTGCTTCAGGAACTTGGGCGTAAATCCGGCAAACGGACCGTACAGGAGTGTATCTCTGCCTTCAATATGGCGCCGGTCCAGGTGGGGAACCGTCATCGGCGGGGTGCCGGCAGGCTCTTTGCCGTACACCTTGGAATGATGCTCGCGGACGACCTTCGGATTATCACAGACGAGGAATTCGCCGCTGATCGGAAAGCCTCCGATATGTTTGCTTTCGGGGATGCCGGTTTTCTGCAGCAGTGGCAGGGCGCCGCCGCCGGCACCGATAAAGGCGAAGGAAGCCGTATGTTCTTCCAAAGTTTCCTTTTCGTGGTTCTGTACCTTTACTTCCCACGAGCCGTCGTTTCGCTGGGAAATATCGTCAACGGAATGGTTGTAGCGGATCTCGATATTGTCCTGCTTCTCCAGGTTGGCGAGCATCTGGCGGGTCAGTTCCCCGAAATTGATGTCGGTGCCGTGGTCAACCTTCGTGGCCGCTATCGGCTCGTCAGCGTCGCGGCCTTCCATCATTAGCGGGATCCACTGCCTGATTTGATCAGGATCGTCGGAAAACTCTATGCCCTGAAACTGGGGATGACCGTCGAGAGCCTCAAACCGTTTTTTCAGAAAGTTCACGTGATTCTCCCCGTAAACAAAGCTGATGTGGGGGAGGGGACGGATAAATTCCTCCGGGTTTTGAAGATCGCCCTGATCCACCAGATGCGCCCAGAGCTGCCTCGAAACCTGGAATTGGTTATTAATATTGACGGCCTTGCTGATATCAATGGAGCCGTCCGGCTGCTCGGGAGTATAGTTCAGCTCGCAGAGCGCCGCATGCCCGGTGCCGGCGTTATTCCATTCATTCGAGCTCTCCTGGCCTGCGGAATCGAGCTTTTCAAACAGGGTAATGCGCCACTGCGGCTCGAGTTTATTCAGGAGCGTGGCGAGCGTCGCACTCACGATGCCGGCGCCAATAAGGATCACGTCTGTCGTAGTATTGCTGTGGTTCATAGTTTTTCCTCCTTAAAAAAGTGTAAGCGTTTGCCATAAGTAATATGGTCATCAGATGACTTGCTTTTTATGATAACATAGAAAGCTTTTAATTAGAAAAATAATTACAGGAAATTTCGCATTATTTCATGAATTGCCACGTTGAAGCTGCTTGAAAACAAACAAAAGCAGGGCCCCTTTGAGGGATACCCTGCTTTGTCATGGAAATTATTTATTCTGGTCTTTGCGGTGGCTCAGTTTTTCTCCTTCCACGTCGATGTCCGGCAAAAGGCGGTCGAGCCAACGGGGCATATACCAGGCGGCCCGGCCCATCAGCTTCATGACCGCCGGCACGATAGTCAGTCGGACAACAAACGCATCGAATAATACGCCGAAGGTTAAAGAGAGCCCAATGGACTTGACCATAGCATCCGGCGTAGCGATAAATCCGATGAATACCGCCATCATGATGAGCCCAGCGGCAACAACGACTTTACC
The DNA here is from genome assembly GCF_056034405.1 of Marinococcus sp. LNHM4E3-1. Taxonomy (NCBI): domain Bacteria; kingdom Bacillati; phylum Bacillota; class Bacilli; order Caryophanales; family Bacillaceae; genus Marinococcus; species Marinococcus sp. LNHM4E3-1. The sequence continues at coordinate 223,696 of NZ_JBQLID010000001.1, forward strand.
GTTATCACGCATGCCGGCGAGAATGGCTTCCTGCGGATCGCCGGTCTGCGTATACACTTCACGCATGCGGCTGACTAGAAAGACTTCATAATCCATAGCCAGGCCAAACAAAATCCCGATGGATATAATAGGAAGAAACGCCAGAACGGCGCTTTCCCCGGGGAAGCCGAATAAATCGAGCAGGTGCCCGTCCTGAATAACAAAAACCACAAAACCAAGCGTGGCTGCAAGCGACAGCAAAAAGCCCAGCACGGCCTTCAGCGGCAGAAGAATCGAACGGAAAACCAGCACAAGCAGCACATACGCAAAGCCGACAACAAACAGAGCAAAAATCGGCAAGGCATCCTGAAGCTTGTCTGCAATGTCAATATTGACTGCAGTTGTGCCTGTCACATACAGTTCGGCGTTCTCATAGGAAAGAGAGCGGATATCTTCAACCAGGTTTTTCGTCTTCGGATCATTCGGCCCGGAGGTTGGGGTGACGCTGACAATATACGTGTCCCCCGCTTCGTTTGGAAACGGCTGGGCTACCTGATCGACGGCATCGAAATCCCCGAGGTCGGCGTTCATTTCCTGGAGTATCTGCTGAATGGCCTGCTGATCCATTGAATCGTCCACCTGCATTGCTACGGTCAGCGTGGCATGAACACCCTCCCCGTAGGCCTCCGTTTGAAGGTCATAGGCCTTGTGTTCGGTAGTGTCCTCCTGCTTCGCCGTGCCGTCGGTCGGCAGCCCCAGATTCACATGGGTGAAGGGGATGGCGATGATAACGAGAAGGGCCGTGCTTATAATCGTTACCAGCCAGGGGCGTCTGGTGACAAAGCCTCCCCATTTGTTTTGGGGCCGGTCGCCTTTTGAGGTCCGGGTGAATGCATTTAAAAACCGGTTGCTTTTAAACGGCGTAATGCGGTGCCCGAGAGCTCCCAGAAGCGCAGGAAGCACAATTATCGCCACGAACACCGCCATCAGGATGCTGATGGAAGCCCCGATACCCATCATGGTCAAGAACGGAATGCCTGTAATGGAGAGGCCGAGCAGTCCGATCATCACCGTGATCCCTGCGAATACGACAGCAGAGCCGGCGGTGCCGTTGGCAATGGCCGCGGCCTCCCGCACGGAGTGTCCCTCGGCCAGCTGCTTACGAAAACGCGTCATGATGAACAGGGAGTAATCGATGCCGACCGCAATCCCCAGCATGGCTGCCAGACTCAGGGATACGCCCTGAATATTGACGAAATTTGATCCGATGACAATCAGTAACAGGCTGATGCCAAGCCCGAGCATCGCTGAAAAAATTGGCATGCCGGCTGCTAAAAACGAAGCAAATGTTACCGCGAGCACGAGAAAAGCAACGACAATACCGATAATTTCCCCGGATCCGATGCCATGACCGGAAAATTCTACGTCGCCGGTGAGCTCGGTCTGAATGCCCTGGTCACGCGTTTGATCGACAGCTTCCTCCAGATTTTCAATCGAGGAGGCAGGCACCTCTTCAGCCGCTTCATCAAACGTCACCGTCGCATAGCCGACGGTTTCGGATTCATTGAAATTCTGAAGCTGGGACGGAGGAGCAACTGTTTCCACGTGATCATCGCTGTCCTGGATGGTGCTGAGTAAATCGTTAATTGCCTGCTGATTTTCAGGCTCCGTCAGGGTTTCGCCCTCGGGTGCCTGGAACACGATATCAGCCTGGGCGCCAGTGGCCGCTCCTGAGAAGGCTTCTTCGAGCACATCATTGGCCTCCTCGGCCGGAGTGCCCGGAATTGTTAAGGCATCATCAAACGATGGGCCCCATTTGACGGTACTTAAAGCTAACACCAGCAGGATTAGAAAAGCCCCGCTGATGACTGATTTTTTGCGGCGCACAGCCCAATCTCCTAATTTGTATAAAAGCGTTGCGATAGTCGGTCCCTCCAATAAGTATGTTTAGTGACGAAGTACAAAGAAAGAAAATAACAGCTGGGCCGCTGATCAGGCGATTGACAGCTCCTTCGGCCTTCTTTAATCTGAAGAAAAATAAAACACTTGTACTTACAGATGTTAGTATAAGGATGCTGACGTCCGGAATGCAATTCATTTGGGAGGAAAAGGCTGTAAAGCAAACACTTGGGGAGGATGTGTTCGTGATGAGAAAAGCACGGCAGGACAGCATCAATTCAAAGCAGTATATTATGGAAGCGGTCACCCTGCTGATTGAAAAGCAGGACATTGAGGATATTACGGTCACCGATATCTGTAAAAAAGCAGGAGTAGCCCGGGTGACCTTTTATAAGTACTATACGTCGATTTACGATGTGATGAATGCGTCGGTGGAACAAGAGCTGAACGCCTTTATCCGCCATTTATCCGGAGAAGCACAGCGCGAATACCTTACGCTGGAGTTGTTTACACAGCGCATGACCTATAAATTGAGCGAGCGCCGTATTCCTATGGCACGGCTCGTAAACTCAAATGCTCTATCTATCCTGCTGGATTATTTCACGTACGCGGTTGAAACATTTTCCGCAGCCAATACGCTGTTTCACAATAAGTTGGACCGGTCGTCCGTGTTATTTGTCGCCGGCGGCATGTTTAATATGGTAATTGAATGGATCCGGGAAGATTTTCGGGAGCCGGCAGAAACACTGGCTGGACGCATGGCACAGATTATACCTAAGGATATGCTTCAGGCCGATGAAGAAACGTAAATATGATAGTATGGCTTTGATTTTAAAGAACAACTCTGGACCCACGTCGATTGGATATGGCAGGTATTCTGGCGGGGGCTCCTTACTTCCTAACTATACATGAAGGACGGAAGCAGCATAGGTTTACAGGAGGGCACAGATGGCTGATTCATGGACTTCGTTACTAAAAAATAAAACGTTTGTGCTCGTATGGCTGTCGGGCATGACGGTGATGCTTGGCTTTTCGATCTTCTTTCTTTCCGTTTCCTGGTTCGTCGTCGATGAAATGCAGCAGCCGGCCATTCTCGGAATCGTCATGATGACGATCGCCATTCCGCGTGTGGCAATGATGATTTACGGCGGGGTGCTTGCGGACAAAATCCAGAAATCGCGTATTATGTTTACGACGAACGCACTGCAGGTGGTCGTTATGATCGTGCTTGTGGTGCTCGTGCAGCAGGACGCCCTGCAGACAACTTCATTAATAATTTTGGCGTTTGTCTTTGGGTTTCTCGATGCGTTCTTTTTCCCGGCGGCTTCGGCGATGATTCCGAGTATTGTCCCGGTGAACCAATTACAGCAGGCCAACTCCTGGTATCAGGGATCCACGGAGCTGATGTTTATTATCGGTCCGGTGATGGGCGGCCTGTTATTAACCTTTGGAGACTTTGCCTTTGCGTTTTCCGCAGCAGCTTGCCTGATCGCTGTATCCACTGTTCTGATTTACCCGCCGTTATTGAAAGACCCGGTCCCGGAAGCGAGAAGCGGGCGTCATACCGCCTGGATGGATTTGAAGGAAGGGCTTGCGTACGTGCTTCAGTCAGGCATCCACCGGGCCGGCACGATGGTGATTATTACGATTAATTTACTGATGATCGGACCGCTGTTGATAAGCATCCCGATGCTTATCAGCGCGCTTGGAGGCGCCCCGTGGCAGCTGAGCCTGCTGGAGGGAGGATTTTCGACCGGTACCTTTTTATTGAGTGTATTACTGGTTACGTGGTCGCTGAAGCAGCGGCGGGGCCAGTGGGTGTTAATCTCCCTTGGGGTAAGCTTTATTCTCCTCCTGGTATTCAGCCAGGTGGAGGCGCTGCCTGTACTGGTTATTGTGATCACGCTGATGGGAGGGGCGGGGATGCTGGTGTACCTGCCGACGATTACGATGATCCAGGAGAAAACCGACAACAACAAACTGGGTCGGGTGATGAGCCTGGTCAACTTTGCCTCCAGCGGATTTGAGCCTATCGCCTTTGCGCTCATTTCGTTTCTGGTGGCGGCCTCGATCCCTATTCAGGCGGTGCTCCTGTACACATCCGTCACAGGAATTGTGCTGACCGGATTGCTATTATGGCTCAGCCCGGAGTTTCGTCAGACCGATTAGTGTAACCGTGGAATCAATATGCATCTGGGGACAAGCTGAATGCTTGTCTCTTTTTTTACGGGTAAGCAGAGGCTTCAAATTCTTTTCTTTTCAAATCATATTAAGCATTTCTTTTTTTGAAATAGGTATATATAATACAAATAATTCGTACTTTTGTTTAAATATAGTAAATTGTTCATGCTCGTGGAATGAGTAATAAATAATGCGGGCGAAGGATCAGGGAGGAGGATACCATGACGTATTCATTTAACGATTCAATGACGTTAAAGAATTTCTACACCCAAAATGCTCAATTATTCGAACAAATGCTGATTGAAGAAGCCGCTACGGTAAAAAAAGAAGTCCGGGATATACTGCAGCGGGGCAATATTGATTTGGTGGCGAACGCCCACCAATTTGTTTCCCTGGCGTTTGATGAAAAAGAAGAGGAGCTGAAAGCATTCGCTGAACAGGAGGGCATCGTCTGGGCGTCGCAGGATATTGAGTTATCCTTCAGGCTGGAATGGGTACATGCGCTGCGCCGGACGATCTGGCTGTTAATCGAAGCCTATCAGGCACGTGCCGAGGAAAAAAGATTCAACGGTTTTTTTCAGTGGGAACGAAAAATAAATAACCAAATCGACGCTTTTTTACATACGTTTTTGAAAAGCTATTCAAACTACAAAGAAACCCTTATAAAAAATCAGGAGCAATTAGTCGACTATCTTTCGACGCCGGTCATCCCGCTCGGGCGCTCGATCTGTGTACTGCCATTAATTGGGCCTATCGACAGGCGGCGTCTGGAGCTGCTGGAGGAAAATGTATTGATGAAGGTGGCGGAGCAGAAAATTCAGGTTTTAATCATTGATTTGTCCGGCGCAGAGTGGATGGAGAAAGAGGAATTAAAAGACTTTATAAGAATCATTGAAGGGGTCTCTTTGATGGGAAGTGAAGCCGTACTCACGGGGGTGCCCAGAAAACTGGCGATGGATCCCGCTTTATTTCAGGAAACGGGTAATCCCCGTATCAGAACACTGGGCACGCTACAAAGGGCCGTTAATGAATATTTTGTAAGGAAGGGTTAAACCTGCCCTTGTGTGAAATTCTGCTTCATTACGGGAAAACGAGTGACCCATTAGCGCTGGTTCCTGAGCAGGAAGAAAAAAGAAAACTTAACGGGCTGATCAAATAATTATGAGTTGTGGAAAGATCGGCATGTTTTACCTGTAAATTAGGCGGGTAAATATGCATTATAACGTTAAAACCATAAAAGCTTTCATAGCGTTAAAAATAAATAATCGGCGGAAATGAATGGATACAAAAGCCAGTACATGAGCCAGGAAAAGGAGCGAAATCCTTTTTCTGGTTTTTTATTATCAAAACACAGTTGAAAATAGGCGTTCCGCGAAAAGAAATGGTGGAAGACTTATGTAAGGAATACAACCTGGTTAAGTAAGCGTGAAGGAAAATTATGAGTTTAAAGAAAGAGAGGAAATATAAACATGGAAATAGCAGCAGTAATTTTGTATGGCGTGTTTGCGGCGCTTTTGGTAGTGAATCCAGGACAGAAGACCAAAACGAAAAGCCAGTAACAGAAATAGATATGTAAATTCACCGGGTACCACCAGTGAGAACAGTGACCTGGTGGTTTCTTCTTGTTTCGGTGCACTAAAGAACTCGTTTGGAACGAACTACTCGAACATAAGTACAAAGGCCGTTAGCAAAAGCGGAGAGTAACGTTTGAAGAAGCCAGATGTAGGAAACAGAAGAAAATGAAAGTTAAAAGAAAATACAACCATCCTTAAGGAGATGAATAGCATGCTATCGTTTATTTGGAGTTTGATTATCGGCGGTTTGATTGGCTGGGCTGCAGGCGCACTTACCGGCCGCGACGTGCCATTTGGTATTATTGGTAACATTATCGCCGGTTTTATCGGCGCGAGTTTAGGCACCGCGCTTCTCGGCAGCTGGGGGCCGACTCTTGGCGGATTTGCCATTATCCCTGCCCTTATTGGTGCCGTTATTCTCGTATTGCTCGTAAGCTTTATTTTTCGGGCCATCAAGAAGAAGAAATAAAGAAAAGAAGCAGCACGACCGGAAGAAAGCTGTCTTTAATACAGGCAGCTTCCTTCTTTTGTTGAAAAACAAATAAAGCAGTTTTGAAAAATGCAGGGGGAGCTGCCCGAAAGGAGAAAATTTATGAAAATAGATACATTCACAGACAAAGTAGCGGAAAAATACGGTTCTACAGATGAACAAACGATTGTTAACGAAGGGGCTGCGTTTATTGCTGAGCTGGTAAGCGGAATGCAAAAGCAAATTCAGACAAAAGTTGGTGCCAACGTTCGAATGACGGGAGATGAAGAGGGTGGATCGGTGATTGGTGTAGGGCCGGTGGAGCTGCTGTTTCAAAAGCATGCCGATAATCCAATGATTGAAGTGCTGGTCTCCGATGAGAAAGAAGGCAAAAACAAGGAGCGTTTTGATGTGCTGGAAGTGCCGGAAGGACAAGCAGCACTAATAAGCACCCGTTTCCATCAGGAATTGAGTAAAGACGTTTTCGAAAAATATTTGAACGAGTTTCGGCACGTAGTTTAATGATCGTTTCTGTTCTATTTATAAAAAAAGGAGCCGGGCGTGATGCAAAAGCATCCATGCCCGGCTCTTCCTAATAGTACCCAGGGCGGCAAACATAAAGCCTTCTGTTTTAATCAGCCTTTGATTCATGCTCCTCGTCTCCTTTTTAATCCTCAAAATGAATGAAGATAAACTTATCATATAACGATTTGTCCGACCAGCCAATTGTTGAATCGCTTAAATGTTTAAATACATAATGGAGACTGCTAAACTCACTTAAAAGCTCTGGTTTCTATACGCATGAACGCGTTGGCATCGCTAGTTAAAGACGGGCGAATAGCCATGGAGATGAGCCTGAAAAAGGGCAAAGCTTAACTCTCCGTCAGAAAGCGTATTGTTTTTGACTTTATGTATGCATTCGGTAATAGGGAGAAAATAAACCTGAATGTTTTCATGGTCTTCGAGCTGCTGCTCCTGATGGGCCTTCAGGTCATCGGTAAAGAAAACGTGGGTACGGTCATTACTCCGCCAGGAGGCCGGAAGCATCGTTCCTAAATAATTTAGAGGTCCACACGTGTATCCTGTTTCTTCAGCCAGTTCTCTTCGGGCAGCTTGAACAAGTGTTTCGCCCGGTTCCACGCCGCCGCCCGGCAGCTGCACCACAACAGCATCGACTGCCGGACGGTATTGTTTGATAAGCAGAAAAGCGTCTTCTTTTTTTGCCAGAACGACGACGCCATCCGGTTCGTCCAACGTAATGTATTTTCTGCCCCGCTGATCTGAAATCACATGCTCGCCCTGTGCCTGATCCTCATTCATAATAACTGCCTCCGTTTATTAGTAAGTGATGATCTGTTTTTCGAAGGGGCTTCTACATGCCCCGCAGCTTGTCTGCTAATTCGTGCTCCGAAAAACGGATACGGGTGATCTGGTGTTCGTCATTTTCGCTCCTTTTTAAAGAAAAAGATCAATTTCTTTTCTTTTCCCATTTATTGTAAAAAAGTATCATAGGGGAAAAGAAAAGTAAATTCGAGCACAGAAAATATGATATACATATAAAAAATACATTTTCGTCAAATAGCTCCTTAAAAAAAGGAAGGGTTGACATATCGAGTTAAATCGATATACAATGCAGTTTATGGAGCCAATAGATCTGTTTAAAGCACTTTCAAATGAGACCCGTCTGAAAATTCTCTGGTGGTTGAAGGAACCGGAAAAGCATTTTCCCAAGCAGCAGGCTCACCTGCCAAAAGAGGTAAGCATCGAAGGCGGCGTGTGCGTGGGAGACATTCAGGAAAAGGTACAGGCGTCCCAATCCACGGTGTCCCACTATTTGAACATGATGCAGAAAGCCGGCCTGCTCGAATCTGTGCGCTACGGCCAGTGGACGTATTACAGGCGTAATGAAGAAACGCTTCAACAGCTGGCAGAATACTTAAAAACAGAAATCTGACCGTCGGGGTTTCTGTTTTTTTATGGCTCATTAAATCGAAAAATCTAGATATTTAATTATTAAGAATTGAGGTAGAAAAAATGAGTGCATACGAACAAGAAAGTCAATTGAGCCGCAAGCAGAAGGTACTGGCGTTTACGCTGACGCTGCTGACGTTTGTGATGGGAACGAGCGAGTTTGTTATAGTAGGACTGCTTTCAGAAATTTCCTCCGACCTGGGCATTCGCCTGGCGACAGCCGGAACGCTCGTGTCCGGGTTCGCGATTGCCTACGCGATTGGTACACCGGTACTGACCGCCTTTTTGAGCCGGTTTCCTAAATACAACATCATGATTATCCTGATTTTGTTATTTATCGCCGGCAATGTGATCAGTGCCTTGGCAGGCACGTATGCCGTGCTCCTGCTGTCGAGAATTGCGACAGCGATGGTGAGCGGCGTATTAACGGCCCTCGCAATGTCAGTTGCAGGGGACACGATGCCAACGGCTAAAAAGCCGGCGGTAATTGCCTCTATTTTTGCCGGCTTTACGATCGCCAACGTGCTTGGCGTGCCGCTGGGTACATTTATCGGCCAGCTGTCGAACTGGCACGTAACTTTCTGGGTGACAGCTCTTCTCGGGGTGGCGGCGCTTCTTATTAGTTTAGGCGTCCTTCCGAAGGATATCAAAAATGAAAAAAGCTCGATCAAGGACCAGGCTGCCCTTTTTACACAGCCGCGGATTTTATTGGCTTTCTTCATTCCTATTTTCAGCATCGCCGGCACGTATACGATTTATACGTACATCACGCCCATTATTGAAAATGGTCTGTTGATCCCAAGCAGCTATGTGAGTGTAGTGCTTCTCGGCTACGGAGCATTTTCGATTCTCAGTAACGTGCTGGCAGGAAAAATTGCCAGTCGCAACGGCATCTCGAGGCTTCGGTACGTATTCGTTGTTCAAAGTGTGATCCTGCTATCGCTTTATTTCACCATGGCGTCGACCATCGCCGGTTTAATCAGCATCATGCTTATCGCAGTCATGATTTATGCCCTGAATGCCACGATCCAGCTATATTTAATGAATCTTGCAGAATTATATTCTCCTTCTGCAAAAGACCTGGCGTCTGCGCTGACGCCTGTTGCGGTAAACGTCGGGATCGCTCTGGGCTCTGCGGCAGGGGGGCTCGTTGTGGCTGCGGGAAGCATTGGGCTTCTTCCATGGGCCGGCGGTTTGTCCGCCCTGATAGCTGCAGGCCTTGCAACGCTTAGCTACGGTCTGGATAGAAAAGAAGCACGGACCCGCACAGAAAGTGTGCCGTCTGAATAAAATCAAATAAGCAAATTTCCGTTGTTCTCTGGTGCGCCTGAGGGCAACGGTTTTATAATTGGGTGCTTTTTCCGATCTACTTAAGTGTGAAACGGCAAAATACCGCCCGGGTTAGTGAAAGTTAGTATATAAATGTATCATTTTGTTAATGCATAAATGTATATATAAACCCATCCGTATGTCTTGAAGGTCTTTTTCGGCTATCATTTGCGAATCAAGGGTAATAGCAGGGAGTAGGTTTAATCTACCTTGATATTGTTAATAATAAAAGAAGAAATGGAAAAAAGAGGGATGCTTATGGCTAATATCGATACAGAACTATATAAACACTTTTTTACTCACCTTGATTACGTCGTTCACCGGATTGTCAGCCGTACATCCGAAGAACTCCAAAACCCGCTCTCCCCCCGGGAAGATGATCTGCACCAGGATCTGCTTTATAATTTGTTCATGACGATCAAGGAGGAGCTGGACGACCACCAGTCGACGGCAGCGGTCAATCTGGATTATGACCCGGCAAACGTATTAAGTGAACAGGGATATGATCTGGATGCTATTATTATGCTGCTGTCACAATTTCGTCTGCATGCCATTGAAGAGATTGAGGAGACATTTCAAGCATACGGGGTCGGATCCCTGAAAGACGCTTTTTACTTCATGCACCGGATGAGTGACATTTTTGACCAGGCTATGAAAAACTCCACGACCCATTTTAATAACCAATACCAATTAGACCTCCAACAGCTGAAAGAAGAGCTTTTACTGCTTTCAGCCCCCGTAGTACCGGTAAAAGAAGGCATATCAGTATTACCTATAGTAGGGTCTTTAAGTAAGGAGCGCACTGATCATATTATTGAGAGCGTTCTGCCGGAAGTAGCGGAAAACAGCGTTGATATTCTGATTCTTGATTTTTCAGGCACCCACAAACTTGATGATGAGGTGGCTCCTCGATTATTTTCGATTACGAGGACACTGCAGCTTCTGGGAGTTCGTCCTGTCCTGACAGGCATTCGTCCGGAAATGGCTCAATCGGCGGTCGAACACGGGGAGGCAATGAAGGATGTTAAGATGTACCGGGATGTCAAAAAAGCGCTAGAACAAATGGTGCCGTTTAGAAGTTGATCGTGTTTGGGCCAATTACTGTCTAACCCGATGGAAGTATAAAGAAAAAACCCGAATCATGCACGCTATTTCTTTCGTGTCCATGGTTCGGGTTTTAGTTTATTTTTTTCGTTACAGTCTGTTAAAAGTCATATTGATTTTCCCGTATTTGTTCAAAGGTCTGCGAAAGTACCACGGTATCTTCTGCGAGGCGGTCCAGCCGGGCCATTACATCAGTATTAATAATTTCTTTCTGGTGAAAGTCTTTTTCTTCAATGAATACATACGTCTGAACGATTTGAGCCTTCATATAGGATAAAATCGGCTTAAGCTGCAAATCGGCAACTAAATAATGCTTCGGCGATCCGGCAGTGACGAGCATGCTTATTGTTTTATCACGAAAGGCATCGACTGGAAGCAGATCGAATACGTTTTTTAACGCTCCCGGAATAGACGCCTGGAAGATCGGCATGCCGATAATAATAGCATCTGCTTCCATCAGCTGCTGGGTGACATAGCCGGTGTCTCCTTCGTAATCCAGGTAATGGCGACCATCGCTGAACTGCATGTCGTATTCCGCCAGATCAATGATTCCTGTTTCTATCTCAGGGTATTTTGCATTTACTTTTTTAATTGCTTCGTCCATGGCCGTTCTTGTTTTCGAACCGACCTGTGAACCGGATAAGCCAATGAGTCTCATTAGGTACGCTCCTTATTTTTTTGCCGTATATTTTTTAACAGCCGGCAGAATGGTGTCCCCGATCAATTCGATATTTTTTCTGATTTTATCCATCGGCATCCCGCCGAAATCAATCTGTGCAATGTAGCGCTGATGCCCGAATACTTCATGCTGGTGCAGGATTTTTTCAATAATTTCCTGGGGGCTGCCCGTGTTCATAATATTATGAGGCTCGGCGCCCTGGGCAAACAGCTGCTTCGGAAAGCCGCCGCCGTTGGTGCGTTTCATACCTTCATTAATATGGGGGTACAGGTCCTTCAGCGCCTGCTGGGTCGTTTCGGCTGCGTAAAAGAAGCCGGCTGTGGCGACCGGAAGCTGGGCCGGATCATGGCCGCCGGCCCGGGCGGCATCCCTGTAGGCATCAACGGTTTGTTTAAAACGGTCTGACGATCCGCCTAAATGAGCCATAAACATCGGCACTCCGGCATAGCCCGCTTTCATTGCGCTGGCCGGCGTTCCGCCGACGGCACGCCAGATGGGAAGCGATCCTTCCACAGGGCGGGGGAGCACCTGGGCATTTTTTAAGGAAGCCCGGAATTCCCCCTCCCAGTTTATCGTTTCCTGTTCATTAATCTGGCGGAGCAGATCAAATTTTTCCTCATACAGCGCCTCATAGTCGCGGACATTATAACCAAGCAGGTCAAACAATCCGATCCGGGAGGCGCGTCCTGCTACGAGCTCTGTGCGTCCTTTGGAAATGAGGTCAATTGTTGCGAAATTTTCGTACACCCGGACAGGGTCAGAGGTGCTGATGATCGTGGAAGAGCTGCCAATTTTTATTTTATTTGTCGCCTGGGCAATAGCTGAAAGAACCACCGCGTGGGCCTGCGTGGCAAAATATTCCTGATGGCTTTCCCCGACGCTGAAGAAATCCAGGCCCGCCTGTTCAGCAAGCTCCGCGTATTCGATTAATTCATGAATCCGGTCCTGGGCTGATATTCTCTCTCCTGTATGCGGATCGGGCAGATGATCTCCCAGGGTATAAATGCCAAATTCCAATCCGTTCTCCGGATGAATGCGATATTGTTCCATAACGTAAAGGCCACCTTTTTTTATTTTGTCTAATGCTATTATAATTAATACCCGACATATTAGTAAGTACGTACATCAAAGTGGCATAGTATAAAAAAGGGTACCAGGGAGGGATAATTTTCTTGTTCTATCGATCCAAGTCATAAAACAGCCGCCCAGGCGATGTAAGAAATCGTCTAGGACGGCTGTTCGTCATGCGGACCATATTGGTACGCCTTTTTGTATTCTTGTTAACGCTGAAATGACTAAGAGAGGGAAGTGCAATTATTTTGTTATTCTTAACTACTTATTCAAGCTCTAATTGGAGGCGGTAACCCCGCCATCAATTTTTCGGTACTCTTCTCGTTTTTCCGGACTGATAAGCAGGAGTGAGACCAAGACCCAGTACTAGTCTTCAAAAGCGGGAATTGTCCCTGCTGGACGTTTTAGACTTCATCCTAAAAGGGGGTCGTGCTGCAGGGGGAATTTAACGATATCAATTGCCGGCATTGATTTAGTTTATGTTGATCTGCGGGTATTGATTGCCTTGATGGAAACGTGCCGCCAGGCTGAAACGAAAACACGTTATGCTTTTCTTACAATTTTCCAGTTGCCCCTCTCTCAAGGAATATCCTTACTTTGTAAATGTACGATAAACTTCTGAAAGCAATATCTCATTAAAATAAGAGAAAATCCGTTTTTTTATAGAGCAGAGGCTTTCTGTTAAACAAGGTTAAAAACGCATGGAATGGGGGAATGGTGAAATACCATCTTAATTGCAAAGAACGGTTCAGGACGCATGAGCCGGCGGTTCAACAAGAAGGATGCTTTCTTCATTAGTGGACAGGGGATATAGAAGGCCATGATCATCTTTTAAGAGTAAGGAGGCAAAATATGAGCAAATACCAACGAATTTTAGTAGGAATTGATGCTGTCGAGATTCCTACCTACACGGTGTTCGATGAGGCAAAGAAAATGGCGGCCGAGCACGAAGCTGAGTTAATTATCGCTTTCGTATTCGACCAGAAGAGCTACTCGACACTGGAACGCATGGACCCCAAGGGAATCGAGCGGCTGCAGACGAAGGCTTCCCTGTATCTTGAAGCTTGTCAGGAGGCTGCGTGGGCCCACGGGATTGAGCAGGTGGAAACGGTGATGGAAACAGGTACGCCCAAAAAACGTTTAGCGACTGATTTAGCCAAACGCTATCAGGCGGATCTTATTGTTATAGGCCAGAGCGGCGGTAAGTGGTTCGAACGCCTGATATTTGGCCACACCTCTCAAGCTATCCGCCGGAAGGCTGACTGCGAGGTGCATGTGGTGCAAAACAGCTGACGGCTTACGGGTAAGGGAGCCCCGGCGCTCCGGCCTGTCAGATGCACCTTCTTCGTTGCCGATCTTGGGCATTTAAACAATGGTAAACAAGCAGGTATTATGTACCCGGGATAGAAACGGCTTTTGGATGCTTCAATGAAAAAAGAAGCGGGGGACAGAGATGGCAAAAGTATGCTTGGGAATGATTTTATCGCTGGATGGGTACGTCAATGACCGGTACGGAAAGATGGAAAAGCTTTATGCCAGCTTTGAGCCTGATGAAGTGATTCAGGCTGAGATGGCTAAAACGGGTGCGGTAGTGATGGGGAGAAACAGCTTTGATGAAAGCGAAGACCCTGACGCCTATGCGGCGGACTACGAATTTCAAGTACCGCTGTTTGTATTGACCCATCATCCACCTGCCAAGCATCCAAAGGAAAATGAGAATCTTACCATCACCTTCGTAACAGATGGAATTGAAAGCGCGATTCAACAGGCAAGAGAAGCAGCCGGTCAGAAGAATGTGGTAGTACTCGGGGCAGACGTAGGCCAGCAGCTGTTAAAAGCGAACCTGGCTGACGAACTGCAGGTCGCGTTCGCTCCCGTACTGCTTGGCCGGGGTCTGCGGTTATTCGAGCATCTGGAGGAGCATGAAATTCATTTGGAAAAACTGCGGACCGTTGAGACTGCCCAGCAGGTTGAAATCTGGTATAAGGTCCTCAAGCAATAGGGAAGAAGATAATACCTGTAAAAACGGGGGGAGTCGAGCTACCTCCTTGATTTTCATGCAAATAATTGGTTGGCACGAGTCCCGGCTGGTATCCGGCTTATGCCGGCCGATTTTTATTTAAAGCCTTCGTAATTATAAAGAAAGGCGGTCGTTTTCTACTCGCAGCCATACTATCCCCCCGAATACATTTCAGCACTCTGGTTGAACGCATTTTCTTCGACTTCGAATCCTGCTTCTTCAATCATTTGAAGATCCTTTCGCCAGGCCTGTCCAGGCGTAGTCAGATAGTCGCCGAGAAAAATAGAGTTTGCCGCATACAATACCAGCGGCTGCATGCTTTTTAAATTTTCTTCGCGTCCACCGGCCACACGGATTTCTTTCGAAGGAAGAATCATTCTGGCAAGGGCTAAAATACGGAGGCAATGCTCCGGCCGAAGCCCCTGCTGATCCTCAAAGGCTGTACCCTCGATCGCATGAAGAAAATTAATTGGTACAGAATCAGCCCCGATATCTTTTAACGCAAACAATACATCGATAATATCCTCATGGCTTTCCCCCATGCCGGCGATTAGCCCTGAACAGGGAGAGATACCTGCCTGTCTGGCTTCGTTCACCGTTTCGATCCGGTGGTCGTATGTATGGGTGGTAACAATGTTATCGTGAAATCGCTCCGAAGAATTGACGTTATGGTTGTAGCGGTCGACGCCTGCTGCTTTCAGCCGATCGCCCTGGCCTTCCTTTAAAATCCCCAGGCAGGCGCATACCTTTAACTGGCTCGTGGCTTTGATTTTTTCCACTGCTTCCTCTACGGTCTGCAGCTCTTTTTCCGAAGGGCCCCGACCGCTGGCTACAATACAATAAGTACCGGCTCCACGCTTTTCCGCTTCCCGCGCTCCCTGGATGATCTCTTCAGAAGGCATCATGCGATATTTGGAAATTACAGCTTTGGAATCAATAGACTGGGCGCAGTATCCGCAGTTTTCCGAACACAGGCCGGATTTTGTATTAATGAGCATGTTTAGTTTGACCTGATTTTGATAGTAATGAAACCGGAGCAGGTAGGCTGCTTCGAGCTGTTCGAGCAGGTGTTGACGAGGCTCCTCTAAAAACGACATGGCCTCCTCTTTTGTTAAATCTTTTCCTTTTTGTATCTCTTTGGCACGATCAATCCAGAATGTTCCCATAAACTATGCAACTCCTTTAGTTGAATTTGTTCCTCGCTCTGTTTTTTTCAAAATACGCAGCAGGCGGAGTGCAAACCAGGCAGCTCCGACGGCTAAAAGAATATCCTTAGGCATCGGTGCGAGCATCCACAGCCAGACTGTTGTGTAAGAGAAGCCTCCTGGAGCGGCAAACCACCATTCATACGCCATATACATCCAGTTAGTTCCAATCACATAGTTAACAGCTGTGCCTGTGAGGGACGCCAGACCAAACGCTGCAAATGAACGCCTATGTCCAGAAAGGGCACCTGTGACGTAAGCCACGAGAACATAAGAAAGTAAAAAGCCGAACGTCGGGGAAATGACAGCATCAAGCCCTCCCGACCATCGGGAAAATACCGGCATGCCGGCAAGGCCGATGAGCAGATAAAGGGTCATGGCTAGCGGGGCATATTTTTTTCCGAGCAGTAGGCCGGCTAAAATGCAGACTGTCGTTTGAAGTGTAATCGGTACGCCGCCAATTACAAGGATGGGGGCGATGGATGTAATATTGGCCCCAATCATCATCAAAGCTGCGAATAACGAAGCTAAGACGAATCCGTGGACACGTGACTGAATCATGAACTTCCTCCTTTTTTCCACTAGTATATAGAACCTGGCTTTTATTGTAAACTTAAATTTAAAATGGGTTAACAATAAAAAAGTTTTTCATATCCGGTTGACATGAAAAAAGCGGACTGCGTATATTAGATTTATCTCTATGGAATATACGGACGTGGTTTTCGTATAAATGACTGAAAATACAAAAAAAGCGGTTGCCAGAGGGAGAGCAGTTGGGATTATTCAATAGGAAGAGAAAAGGGTGGAGAATGAATGAAGCGAAGCTTACAGGAGCGTTTAGAGCAGGGACCGGTCATCGCCGGAGAAGGATACTTATTTGAACTCGAGCGTCGGGGATATTTACAGGCAGGCACTTTTGTGCCGGAGGTTGCGCTGGAAAACCCCGAAGCCTTAAAACAGACGTACCGGGATTTCATGCGTGCCGGTTCGGATGTCATACTGGCGTTTACGTATAACGCCCACCGGGAGAAAATGCGCATCATCGGAAAAGAGGATCTCTTGGAGCCGCTGAACCGTCAGGCGATCCGTCTGGCGAAGGAAGTGGCCCAGGAGCACCCGGAGGAAGAGGCACTGGTGGCGGGCAATATTTCCAATACCAATATTTTCAACCCGGATGATGAAGATTCCAAAACCGCTGTCCGCCAGATGTTTGCAGAAATGATCGGCTGGTGCAGCGAGGAAGGCGTCGACTACATTAAAGGGGAAACCTTCTATTATCACGAGGAAGCGCTGATCGCTCTTGAAGAGATTCAAAAGCAGGGTCTCCCAGCCGTTATTACACTTGGATTAATGGGCGAAAACATCCTGCGGGACGGATACTCAGTGGAGGAATCCTGCCGCATTTTATCGGAAAGCGGCGCTTTGGTCGTTGGCATGAACTGCTTCCGCGGTCCGAACACGATGCAGCCGTATCTAGAAAAGATCCGGGAATCAGTTCAGGGGTATATAGCCGGTCTTCCGGTCCCTTACCGGACCACAGAGGAGCACCCGACCTTTTTTAATCTGCCGGATTCTGGATGCAGCTGTCATACACCTCTTGAAACAACCTTTCCTACTGCGCTCGAGCCGCTCTACCATAACCGGTACGAACTGGCCGAATGGGCGAAGGAAGCGACAGATGGCGGTGTGAATTACATCGGGCTGTGCTGCGGTGCTTCCCCGGCTATGCTCCGTTCAGTAGCTGAAGCAGCAGGCCTGCAGACCATCAGCTCAGAGTACTCCCCGAATATGGAAAAGCACTTCCTGTTCGGTCAAGATGAAACCCTTCAGGACCACAATACGAGCTACCGGTCGAAGGCATAATAAATAACGAAGCTCTCCTGCTAAAATCGCAGGAGAGCTTTTCTTGTTTAACGAACGTCTGAATAAATAAGGAAGTATTTTTTAGTTCATGGAATTTGTAATCTTTAAGGCTTCCACCGGCGGAAGACTGGTCCGCACCGCATAGACCATTTCTCCTTCCTGCCAGCGGATATCCACGGTCACATCCTCACTGGCCGGGGCGTAATAAATGTCGACGACCCCCTGTCTGGCAGATGCGGGGAGAGGGTGATGCTTGAGATATTCTGATATTTGAACAAGAACAGCTTTCTGATTGAGATTTTCCGAAGATGAGGAAGAGAGGCTCAACAGCCACTGATCCTGCTGCCCGCTGTAATGGTACTGGTCTGCGCCTTCCTGCGCATGTCCGGGCAATCCGTGCCGAAACTCCTTTACCCCTGGCCGGGATGGATTGACAGTTTTGCCTTCACGAAAAGCTTCAATTTCATTGGAAGCTTCCTGGATTCCCATGTACTGGGCAGCTGTTACGTGTGCCAAAGGCTCTCCGGTACTCGTATGGTACTGAACACTGTAGGTGGCTGAATTGTTGGAGGCCACTGATCCCTGGACCTGGCTTATGCGCTGGCCGGGAAAGCTTGAAGGCAGTTTGACCAGGTTGTCGTCTATCAGAAGCTCCTGGTGTATTTTTCCGGCGTCCAGTTCCGAAGGTGTAGGGGAGGATATATTTTCCCTTTGCGGCTCCGGCTGGGAAGATGGTTCTTCTTCTACATCCTTCTTCGGCAGATCATCTTCATCCTGAATAGCAGTTTCCTGGGCATTTAAGGTCTGAGGAGTTTCTTCTTTGCTTGTACAGCCAAACATAACTGCAATAAGCAGGATTCCTGGCAGAATAAAAAACAGGCGCAGTTTTTCCAAAAGGGTCCCTTCTTTCTGAATAGGGAATAGCACTAGACTAGATTGAAATTTTTTCCATAAACAAATAAAAAGCCAGAAAAAGAATTATGCTCTTTTCCTGGCTTATGGAGTGGCTGTAGTCTCCATCCATTGCTGCCTTATATGTCGTTGTAAATTCCCCGCAGAGAAAGTAATAAAACCGGTAAACTAATGAGAAGAGTCAATAATCAGAAAATTATTTAAATCTTTTTAAAGTATATCATCGTGATAAAAATTTCTGAATAAACAATTTATAACTTTTTGGAGCGGAAGGAGAATCTTCGCTGTAAGCTGGCTTACATTTAATCATATACAAACGCGGGAATGGGACAAAAGAATACATTTACGGGAGGCTGGTTTGTCTAAAGCTATCTGTTCATAGAAACGTAGTGAAACCGGCAAAAAAATTCGTAAGGAGGCAAAGATATGCAGCCCAACAGAACAGTAACGGAAGCAGAATTTAAACAACGCCAGCAATCGGTCACGCTTGAAGGAGTGGTAGAGGAACCAGTGAAAATAAACTATACAGATGTAGGATCCGGGCCGCCGATCGTGCTGCTGCACGGCATACCAACCTGGTCGTACTTGTACCAGGCCGTTATTCCGCAGCTTGAAGAGGAGTACCGGGTGATTGTTCCTGATCTGCTGGGGTACGGCTATTCGGATCAAAGGGACCGCTTCGACCGCTCGCTTCATGTGCAGGCGAAAATGGTGATAAAGCTGATGGATCAGCTGGAGCTCGAACAGGTGCACTTGGCAGCGCATGATATCGGGGGAGGCGTCGGATTGATCCTTGCGCTTGATGAACCGGATCGAATCAATAAGCTCGTCCTTTCCAACACCGTTGCCTATGACTCCTGGCCAATTGAAGAAATGCTGATGGTGGGCCACCCATCGTGGAAAAACAAATCCCTTCAGGATATGAAGGATTTTCTTTCGAAGGGCTATAACGATGTATTTGCCCAGCGGGAGCAGCTGACGGATACCTTTTTGGAAGGGATTATGGCCCCGTATTTACATGAAGAAGGCAAAGTCAGCCTTGTCCGCAACGCTGCTGCCCTGAACACGAACCACACCACCGCGCTGACGCATAAGCTTTCGGATATTCAACACCCCGTGCTGCTGTTATGGGGGACCCAGGATCCGTGGCAGCCGGTAGAAACGGGGGAGATGCTGGACAGGGATCTTCCAAACAGCGAGTTGGTAAGAATAAACCAGTCGGCCCACTGGGTGCCTCAGGAAGCGCCGGAAGCGTTCGCCGCTGAAATTAAAAGGTTTATTTAGAGGAAATATTGCTCCCGTTCTTTGGGAAGTAATTATCGAAGAGATCAGCCTGATGAGCTGGTCTCTTTTTGTTGAAGCGAAATTTTATGCATCTTTATTATTTCCTAGAGATCTGTGGCAAGGCCGTGACTCAGTTGAAGAAGGGAAGCTGCCAGCAGCAAACTCATAGAGATCATTAGCTTTTTGTGCCTGCGAGCTTCTTTTGGCTTTCGATATTCTATAAGCATTATGATGCCAGCGATTGCAATAAGTAAAAAACAAACAGCGTAAACGCCTATGCTGATGCCACTCATCCTGTCGCTCCTTTATTAGATAGACTTGTACATTGCATTTTAAATGCGCCTCCATTAAATTACAATCACATATCTCCGACATTCTCTTTTACTGCATTGGTTGGCACGAAAAATAGCCAAGTGAGCGCAGAAAGTATCACGCTTTAGAAATAAGCAAAGAGAAGAGATAGGGTGAAATGAAGTGAACCTTCAACAATTGTAAATAATGTAAATCAGTAATAAACTGAGAAAAATTCAAATGGTATTATGGTGAAGGCTATTAAAATAGGCGAAATGAGCAGTTGATATAATCGGGGAGATGAGCGTTCACAGCAACCCGGGAAAGGGGTAGTATAGGGGCATGAAGATAGTGTTAAAGCGTATGGCGTGGATAGTGTTGAGCGTGTACATAATTTTATTTATTGCTGCTGGAGTGAGGACCGGGGAATGGAATATTCTCTTTTTTATCATAGGTTTTATTGTTTTCGGCAGCGTTTTCTTAGGTTCTTATTATAAAAATTATCCGCCAAAGGCATAAGAACAAATATATTAAGCCAAGTATATACTTCCATAAAATTGTAAGATAACATCTAAGAAGAAATCAAAAGTTATGCAGAAATCAATACGTCGGAAGTGCAGCAGCTGGATAGGTTGCCGATGCCGCTATGGGTATAGGAACCTGCAGTCGTTAATTTTGGCGGAATGATCGAAAGATAGGTGAAGTTATGGGAGAAAGAAAAAGAAAGAAGGCAGAAGCCTTTAGGTTAAAGATTCAGCGATATATGGATTCTGAAGAGGAGCAGCACCGGCTGTATAAAAAAACGCTTCTCATTGTAATCATCTCACAAATATTCGGCGGAGCCGGACTGGCAGCCGGGATCACTGTGGGGGCGTTGCTGGCCCAGGACATGATGGGTACAGACAGCGTCACCGGACTGCCTACCGCCGTATTTACGTTTGGTTCTGCTGGAGCGGCGCTCCTGATCGGGCGCTTGTCCCAGCGGCTCGGCCGGCGTACGGGTCTGGCAGCCGGGTTTTTGATCGGCGGGATGGGCGCCGTCGGAGTAGTGCTGGCGGCGATTACCAATCAGATCGGGCTGCTGTTTGTTGCCCTGTTAATCTACGGTGCCGGCACAGCGACGAATTTACAGGCCCGGTATGCAGGAACGGATTTGGCCTCCTCCACTCAGCGGGCGAAGGCGGTAAGCATGGCCATGATTTCTACGACTCTCGGAGCGGTTGCCGGCCCAAATCTGGTGGGACCAATGGGAGAGGTGGCGAGCGCAATGGGCATACCTTCCCTGGCCGGCCCGTTTATGCTGGCTGCCGCTGCCTATCTGGCAGCCGGAGGGTTCCTATATCTGTTTCTCCGTCCTGACCCGTTCCTTGTGGCAAAGGCGGTGGCCGAAGAACAAAAGAATAGCAGGCGGCTGCACGATGAAGAGGAGCCGGTGGAAGCATCGACTGACCGGCGGGGCGTATTAGCCGGAGCTTCCGTGATGGTGAGCACCCAGTTTGTGATGGTAGCGGTGATGACCATGACCCCAATTTACATGGGAAACCACGGCTTCTCCCTGCAGGCGGTGGGTATGGTAATCGGCTTTCATATCGCCGGCATGTATCTGCCTTCATTAATAACAGGAACCCTGGTGGAAAAGGCCGGACGAGCACGGACGGCTGTGGCATCCGCCGGTACCCTTTTGGCAGCAGGAGTGCTGGCTGCCCTGGGGCCGGCAGATTCTCTCGTAACGATAACGATTGCGCTTGTCCTGCTCGGGCTTGGCTGGAACTTTGGCTTAATCAGCGGCACGACCATTGTAGTTGATGCTGCATCCCTGTCAACGAGAGCGAAAACCCAGGGAGCCGTCGATGTCTGGATTGCTTTTTCAGGAGCAATCGGTGGAGGATTGTCCGGCATCATAGTAGCTTATTCGAGCTTTGCCGTATTGGCTATAGCTGCACCACTGCTATCGCTCCTGGCAATTCCAATGATACGGTGGGCCGGTGTAGGCAGGAGAGCAAAAACAGCTGAGGCGCAATAAATAGTGACCGTCCAATCATTATCAGAGGGGCTAAAGAGCAAACTGTTATTATCGGCTAATATAAAAGAAGAGATTTTTTTAAGAGTATTTCATTCTGGTAATAGCGCTGATATGAAATAGCTTGCTGGCAAACCCATACAATTTCGGGGGTTTGCCTTTTTGTTTACTAACTTTTATTTGGCGTAGGCATTCACATTTTATCGACAAGGGTTCTTATTGTTTTCTTTTCCGCACTGCAGGTTTTATATTATTTTTAAGAATACATTAATAAATTCCTTTCCCTGAAATCGTTTTCTTAGTTTCAAAAATGATAATTTATAAAATTCAGACTTGTTTGAAAGTGCACTGTTATGGTTTAATAGATAACATTAACCTTTAAAAGGTTAAAAAAAGATAGAGGGAGAGAGAAATATGACCGTACGGCAGACAGAGGGCGTGTTTGCTACGCTGCTTAACAACAAATGGATCGGAAGCAACAGTGGAGACACTGTCGACATTTATGCTCCCGACGATAATGAAGTCGTAGGAAGCGTGCCTGCCTTGAGTCAGGAGGAAGTTGCCGCTGCGATTCAACAAACGGCCGAGGTTCAGGAAGCGTGGGAAGCAAAAGAGGGACATGAGCGTTCAGAACTTCTTCATCGCTGGGCCGAAGAGTTGGAAAAGATGACCGATGAGATAGGGGAAATGATCCACAAGGAAGTAGGCAAGACGTTGTCATCGGGAAAAAGTGAAGTGAAGCGTACCGCCCAGCTGATTCGCCACACAGCTGAAGAGGGACTTCGAACACATGGAAGCTTTATTCAGGGGGATGCCTTTCCCGGCGCTACAAAACAGACAAAAGCAATGGTTCAGAAAGTTCCACACGGCGTCGTCCTGGCCATTTCGCCATTTAACTACCCTGTAAACCTGGCTGCTTCTAAAATTGCTCCAGCGCTTATTACCGGTAATACGGTTGTCTTCAAACCGGCGACGCAGGGAGCGATTAGTGGATTGTTAATGGTAAAAGCGCTTGTGAAAGCCGGTTTGCCGGAAGGGGTATTAAATGTTGTAACGGGGCGAGGTTCGGTTATTGGCGATTTCATCGTTACTCATCCCCTGATAGATATGATCACATTTACCGGAGGAACAGATACCGGAAAACATATTGCGAAAAAAGCATCAATGATTCCCGTGGTGCTTGAGCTTGGCGGCAAAGACCCGGCGATTGTTCTTGAAGATGCCGATTTGGATAAAGCCGCAAAAGAAATTGTCAGCGGAGCCTTCAGTTATTCCGGTCAGCGCTGCACGGCGATCAAGCGTGTTGTTGTTATGGACAGTGTGGCGGATGAGCTGATAGAAAAAGTGAAGGAAATCGTGTCCGGGCTGAAGGTAGGCACCTCGAGGGAAGATGCGAGCGTAACGCCGATGATTGATCAGAAGGCAGCCGATAACGTTACCAGGCTGATTGAAGATGCCCGGGAGCAGGGGGCTGCAGTCATCCTGGAGGGCGATAAGGAAAAAAATCTTCTGGGGCCGACGCTTTTGGATCATGTCACAGAGGATATGGCAGTCGCCTGGGAGGAACAGTTTGGCCCGGTGCTTCCTTTTCTAAGAATTGAAAATGAACAGGAAGCCATCATGCTGGAAAAGCGTAACGAGTATGGTCTTCAAGCCAGTATTTTTACTCAGAACCTGGAGAACGCCTTCGCTATTTCCGACAAGCTGAACGTCGGCACGGTGCAGGTGAATGGCAAGACGTCCCGCGGACCTGATCATTTTCCGTTTTTGGGAGTGAAAAATTCGGGTCAGGGTGTACAGGGAATTGGCCGAAGTATCGATTCGATGCTTCGTGATAAAGTGCTCGTACTGAACCTGTAAAAAGCAAAAAATGTTTACGCTTAGAGCAAGAGAGCACAGCAATTTTCAAAGTCTTTTATTTTATCTCTGGAACGGAAGCGTTATTTTTAAAAGGCACTTCTAATCAAAGGAATGACTGCTTCTGTAATGAACCGCACACAAAGGCCTCCGGCATTCTTTGCCAGAGGCCTTTGTGTGCGGTTGGTTGTGCTGTGGCGTTCAATGGTATGACGATGCTCCCCAAGATGGAGGAAAAATTCCTTTGTATCGAAAAAGTCTTGATGAAAATGATTATCAACGATACAATTAGTGATAATGATAATTATTATCAATTAAATACAGGGAGGGAGTGACGTAAGTGAAGAAAAAAGCAGGTATTTCTACGGTTTTTCTCGCTGCGATGGTGTTAACAGCATGCGGAAGCGGAGAAGAATCAAGCGGGAGCAGTGAAACAGGAGATGGTGAAGCTTCATCAGAAGAGGAAGAGACGAGAACGGTGGAGCATGAGATGGGCACCACAGAGATCAAAGGAACCCCGGAAAAAGTCGTTACGCTTTACCAGGGGGCCAATGATACAGCGGCGGCGCTGAACGCGGACCCTGTAGGTATTGTTGAATCGTGGACCCAGCAGCCGATTTACAAATACTTACGCGATGATATTGAAGGAACCGAAACGGTCGGAGAGGAAATTCAGCCGAACCTCGAAAAAATAGCAGAAATGGATCCGGATGTCATCATTGCGAACAAATCCAGACACGAAGACATATATGATGACCTTTCTGCCATTGCACCAACAGTTACCACGGATCAGGTTTACGAATGGAAGGATACGCTCGAACTGACAGGAGAAGTCTTAAACAAGGAAGAAGAAGCCGATGAACTGCTCAGTGAGTACGAAGACCGGACCGAACATTTCAAAGAAGAAATGGGGGACAGGCTTCCGATTGAAGTAGCCATAACGAATTTCCGCGCGGATCATGCCCGGATTTTTTATATGGGATTTGCCGGGAGTATTTTGCAGGATGCTGGATTTGACCGTCCGGAGGGCCATGAAGATACAGATGAATGGGGCATCAAATTAACCTCCAAGGAAAGCATTCCTGAAGCGGACGCGGAAATGATATTTAACTTTAATTCCGGTACAGAAACAGAGCAAATTGAAGAAACCTACGAGGAATGGACCTCTCACCCGCTGTGGCAGGAGCTTGAAGCGGTTGAAAATGACGAGGTACACATGGTGGAGGAAGAAACATGGAATGCCGGCGGCGGTATTATCGCGGCGAATTTAATGCTTGATGATCTTTATGAGACGTTTGATATTGAAGAAGAATAACAGTGTTTGGAAGAGTGGACATTTATGAAGAACCGAGTAGCACAGCAAAGGAAAAGGGACTTGACCCTTTTCCTGATCTTATTCTTATTTCTGCTTTCCTTTATCTCTAGTCTCTTGTTTGGGCAGACGCCCATTACAGCTGGGGAAGTATGGAAATCTTTTTCAGCGTTTAACGACGAAGCGACGAGCCACATTGTGGTGCAATCGGACCGGCTGCCGCGTGCTGTTATCGCTACAGTGGTAGGTGCGAGTCTTGCGGTGGCGGGTACGCTGATGCAGGCACTGACCAAAAACCCGATGGCATCCCCAAGCATTTTTGGCATCAACCAGGGGGCTATTTTTTTTGTAGTCATCGGTATAGTGTATTTATCGTTATCGTCGCTCGTCTCTTTAATGGGCATGGCCTTTCTCGGAGCAGCGGTGGCTGCAGCCGTGGTTTATTTTCTCGGATCACTTGGCCGGGACGGATTGACGCCGGTGAAAATTGTGCTCGCCGGAGCGGCGATCAGTGCGTTATTCCAGTCATACACGCAGGGAATTTTGGTGCTTGATGAGGCAGGGCTGCAGGATGTCATGTTCTGGCTCGCCGGGTCGGTAAGCGGAAGGACCATGGAAATGCTGCTGCCTGTACTCCCGTTTATGATGGCGGCTATGGCGGCAGCGATGTTTCTTGGGAGAGCAATCAATTTATTCATTACCGGCGACGATATTGCCAAAGGCATGGGGCAGAAAACCATTCTGTTAAAAGCAGTCATTGGTGTTATTGTCGTGCTGTTAGCCGGGAGTTCTGTCGCGGTAGTGGGTTCGGTAGGATTTATTGGGCTGGTGATTCCGCATGTCGCCAGGTATTTTGTTGGTCACGATTATCGCTGGGTCCTGCCATTTTCAGCAATGCTGGGAGCAGTACTGCTCGTCTCGGCTGATGTGCTTGCCCGGCTTGTGATCATGCCGCAGGAAGTACCGATTGGCGTAATGACAGCGCTTGTCGGAGGGCCATTCTTTATCTATATCGCAAGAAGAGGGGTGTCAAATTTATGAACCGGCATACGACATGGCGCACCCGCTTCTTTTCGTTACAAATGCATAAGAGAGCGATGTGGAGAATGGGGATGCTTGCACTGGCGGTTCTGGTCGCCTGCGTGCTCGGCCCGTCTTTAGGAAATACGATGCTTAGCCCCGTTACAGTCGTGGAAACGATGATGGGCAATGGCAGCGGTGCAAATGAATTTATCGTCAACAACTCCCGGGTGCCGCGAACGCTGACAGCGCTTCTGACGGGCGGAGCGCTTGGTGTATCAGGTCTGCTGCTGCAGGGAGTAGTCCGCAATCCGCTGGCCGCTCCCGATATTGTTGGAGTGACTGGAGGAGCCTCTGTAGCTGCCGTTGCGTTTATGACGTTTGGTGCCGGGGTGATCAGTATCCAATGGATCCCCCTTGCTGCCATTAGTGGAGCGCTCCTCGTATCTTCGCTGATTTACGCGCTGGCCTGGAAAAAAGGAGTCTCTCCGATCCGGCTGATTTTGATAGGGATTGGAATTTCAGCCATTATGAGTGCCGGAGTGACTTTCATGATTATTGTAAGCTCCGCTGTTACGGCAACAGACGCCTATGTCTGGCTAACGGGCAGCATATATGGAGCGTCATGGAGCGATATATTTACCATCGCTCCTGTTCTCATCCTGGGTCTGCCACTCGCTGTTTTTTTCTCCAGGAGTCTGAATGCCCAGCAGCTTGGCGATGACACTTCCGCTGGTCTGGGAGTAAGGATTCAGGTGGACAGGGTGGGAGTCGTTTTCCTGAGCGTCGTTTTAGCGGGAACGGCGGTAGCCGTGGCGGGGGCCATTGGTTTTATTGGGTTGATTGCCCCTCACATTGCAAAAGCGCTTATCGGCCGCTCCTACGGGGCACTGGTTCCGGCTTCTGCCTGCACCGGGGCGTTGCTGCTTTTTTCTGCGGATCTTATAGCCCGTACGGTTTTTTATCCGGTAAATGTACCGGCTGGCGTATTCACAGCCGCCATTGGCGCTCCTTTCTTTCTATACTTGTTGTTTCAAAACCGCAACCACTTTTAAGGGGGTAAAGCAGATGACTGTTGAAGCGAAAAATTTAACCTTCTCCTACGAGAAAGAAACCGTCCTCCAGGACTTATCCATTCGTGTGCCAAAAGGAGAAATTACTGTGTTTATTGGCGCGAACGGATGCGGCAAATCCACCCTTTTGCGAACGATGGCAAGGCTGATTCAGCCTGAAAAGGGAGCAGTTCTGTTAAATGGAAAGGGTATTTCTAAATTAAAAACGAAAGACATAGCTAAACAATTATCGATTCTCCCACAGGGCCCCACCGCACCGGAGGGGCTTACGGTGGAACAGCTTGTGAAACAGGGACGGTATCCGCATCAATCATGGTTAAAACAATGGTCGCCTGAAGATGAAAAAATGATGGAAAACGCTATGCAGGCAGCAGCAGTGACATCCTTTCGTGATACTCCGGTGGATGATCTATCCGGCGGCCAGCGCCAGCGCGCCTGGATAGCAATGACCTTGGCCCAGGGAGCGGACACTTTGCTGCTTGATGAGCCAACCACTTATCTCGATATGGCCCATCAGATCGATGTTCTCGATCTTTTGTATGAGCTGAATGAACAGGAGGGACGTACTATCGTGATGGTGCTGCATGATATCAATCTGGCCTGCAGGTATGCCGATCATCTTGTAGCACTGCAGGGGAAATCCGTGTTTGCCCAGGGGCGCCCCGGCGATATTGTTACCAAAGAAATGGTCAGGCATGTCTTTCACATGAATTGTTATATAGCGGAAGACCCAGTATTTCATACGCCGATGGTAATACCATACGGAAAAGGGAGGCAGCCGTATGGCACCATCGCCGCAGCCGATTCAGAATGAAATCATTTTCGGGGCAGAGCTGATGAAAGAGGAGGCCGCTCGGTCGTATCTCGAAGACGTAATGACTGCAATCAACGCTCCCTCAAGGATGGTGGCTGCTTCCCAGTTTTCGAAAAGGTACGCCCGTTTTGTTACTGAGCCTGCCTTTAGGGCGTTAACGATAGACGAAAAGATGCTCGACCTCTCTCCAGAAAACAGCGTTCTTCGTACAGATTTCTCCAGGGATAAATGGACCCCGGAGTTTCACATACTGGAGACCTCCGGCCATGCGGGAGGCAGTTATCAGGAGAAACGAGCGAGGCTGACAAAGCAGGTCTTTGCCGGGCATCTGCAGCCGGTCTGGAAGCTCCTTTCTCATATTTCAAGCCTGCCGATGCCGATATTATGGGAAAATACGGCTGTTCGTTTATTTTCGCTGTACGAAAAGAAACTGCGAACATCAGCCTCTCTTTCAGAGCTTCAGCGGATGGATGAGGATCTGCATTATCTCGTTTATGAAGCGCCTGGGGAACTATTTGGAGAAACGAACAATCCGTTACAGCTTTTCCATCAAAAGCTTCAGAAAAACAAAGAAGGCGGGTGGTTCCGGGAGCGCAGGACGTGCTGTTTTAACTATGCGGTGAACAACTGCGGCAGCTACTGTGCCGCTTGTCCGAAAAAACCATAGGCCTGGCAAAGTCCTTTCTCCTTTTATGCTGGATGCTCTGGCTGCAGAAAAGATTGTCTCATAGAAATGCAGGTGTGAAGCTTAAGAACCCGGTTTTAAGGATCGTCAACCAGTGGAGGGGGCAACCGAAAACCGGGTCTTTTTCTAACTTGCATTAACAATTTAAATTATAAAAGAATTGACAATTAAAGCTTGAAATTGCAAACTACAACAAATGTTATGAGACAAAGCGGTTCTCTGTTGGAGGTAGAAAAGTGTATACATATGAATCGATTAATTACCAAAGTAACCTGCCAATAAATATATTTGCACAGACTATTGAACGTTATCCCTATCACTGGCATGAGGATCCTGAGCTACTGTTCGTGCTCGAAGGGTCGCTGGAAATAAGAATAAATGAAAAAACCTACAATCTGAACGCCGGAGATTTGTTTTTTATCAACAGTAATGAACTACACTTTCTTCATTCAGTCGACCAAAGCAAAAAGCCGCACATACTAGTGTTGCAGATCAATAGTAATTACATGAAACAAAGAGGCATCAATGTAGAAGAACAACAATTTTTTCTTGATGGCTATCATGCATCTTCAGGCGAAGACGTTCATGTGCAACGCTTGAAACAGCTGTTAGCTTTCATTTTAGACTTACTGATAAACCAAAAGGCCAGCTCTATTTTAAAAATCGAAAATTTTGTTCTGGAAATAATAATTATATTAAGAGAAAATTTCGAATATTCATATCAAAAATCCGACGAGCAATTGTTAGAGGACAATAGACTGTTTGAAATAATGAAATATATGAATAACCATTACGCCAATAGTTCTTTAAGCATCGAAGAAATAGCCAGTGAGTTTTCATTAAGCCCGCAGCATGTCTCAAGATATTTCAAGCTGAAGGCAGGGACTTCCCTAAAAACGAAACTGGATACGATACGGATGGAGAAATCACTATTTGCACTGCAGACAACAAATAAAGCTGTAACAGAAATCGCGCTGGAATTCGGCTTTCCTGATACTAAATCCTATTACAGGGTATTCAGAAAGCATATGCAGATGGCTCCCGGTCAGTATCGCAGAAAGTACCAATTCAGCATAGATTACAGCATCCCGAGGGATTATTTAAGCATTAACAGCCGTGAGTCGTTGAAGAAGTTATTTCAATACATGACTATAAAAACTACGCCAGGCCCTGCAGTGCAGGCTGCAAAGGAAAATATTGATTTTTCCCAGCCCGCTAAAGCAATAAATCATTCCTTCACCTCTTTAGCTACCTTTGGCGATGCTGCGCAGGGTTTACGGAAGGATTTTAATGATCAGCTTTACCAGCTCCAGAAGGATATTGGCTTTCGCTACGTAAGGTTTCACAATATCTTTTCGGACCAGCTGGAGGTATACAATGAAAGGCCTGATGGCTCATGGTATGCCAATTTTTCTCATATTGAAGCACTGATTGATCAATTGCTGGCAAATAACATTAAACCGTTTATAGAAATTGGATTTATGCCAGGAGAGCTTGCCGGTAAGTCCTACACCATTTTTGAAGGAAGGACTTCGGTGTCGGCTCCCAAATCCATGGAACGGTGGCTGGAATTGCTGGATTCTTTTATCAGGCATTTATTCAACCGTTACGGCTCAAAAGAAGTAAAGAGCTGGTATTTTGAATTTTGGAATGAACCGGAGGTTGACTATTTCTGGCGTGAATCAAAGGAAGAGTTTTTTTCCTTTTATGCCCAAAGCTACCGGTGTGTTAAAGCAATAGACCCGGATCTTTGCGTTGGCGGCTTCGGAAACATTGACTTTCATGGGAATGCTTCCTGGCTGAACGACTTTCACGAATTTGCCCTCAAGCAGCAGGTAGGCCTCGATTTTTTTTCATTTCATGTCTACAATCTGATGACTAACACGGAGAAGAAAAAAGACAAGCCTGCTAAAAAAGTGGAGAGCTTTAGTACTATTACAGAATTTTTAAGTGAAGTCACTATGATTGGAGAGGAAGATAACTTCTCCGCCTCCATAGATAAAATAATAAACCATACAAAAAAGTACAGCACGCTGAATCAGGAAAAATGGATAACGGAATGGAACGCCAACAGCGATTACGGCGATCCTCTTCATGATACCTGTTACATGGCGGCTTTTATTGTCAAAAATGCCGTGGATAATTTTCAAAAAATAAGCGGGATGGGGTATTGGACCTTCACGGATGTTTTCAGGGAATTCAGCAGAGAGCCCGCTTTGTATCACGGCGGTTTCGGTTTAATGACGTATAATGGGATTAAAAAAGCCAGCTACCATGCTTTTGCTTTTTTGAGTAAGCTGGGGGAGGAGCTTATCACCATAAAAGAGAATATGATTGTGACAAAGTCGGATGACAGGCTTCAAATCCTGCTTTGGAATTACAGCCACCCAAACCGTTTATATAGATCGTTCGATTATTCCCAATTAACTTCCACCAGCCGCTACGGTGTATTTGAAAACAGTGCCGCCCAGTCCCTACAATTAGAATTAAAAGGGCTGCAGGGAAACTATCGGATAAAAAAACATTTTGTTAATCAGAAGCACGGCTCGTCCTATGATGCATGGGTGGAGCTTGGGGCGCCTGAGGTGATTGATCCTGAGCTGAAAAGCTATCTTCAGGTAAAAGCAGAGCCGGGCCTTCGAACAGATTATTTGAATGCTGAAGACCCGTGCTTGCTTCAAACGACGCTGGATGCCCATGAAATTCAATTGATTGAGCTTACAAAAGATCACACTAATTGGAATGAAAAATAAAGAATTTGTATTGTGGAATATACAATTTTGAAAATAGGTTCATATTTGGAAAAGCATTCCTTCTTAAATGGGAATGTTTTTTTTATTAGACCTTTGTATACTAAGTGCAGTTAAGAGATATGTATAAATGTCAGCGCTTACAAATCAAGGGGGGAGGGTTCATAACAATGGACCGGTCAGCATTTAAAGAGAAGGTTAAAGAACAAAAACAAGAAGCAAAAAGGAAAATTAAAGCACTAAGAGAAGAGAAAAAGAAACGAAAACCGCTCTCAAGAGAAGAAAAAAAGGATCTCCGTAGAGACGATAAAACGCAAATAAAGCAATGGAAGAAGGATATTAAAAGCACGGAGGATAAAAAAGAAAGGAAAGCGAAAAAGAAAGGATTTAAAAAATACAAAAAATTGAAGCGTCGTCCTTACATACTGAGCTCTTTATTACTGATTGTTCTATTGATAGGGGGGGGCCTGCTTAACTGGTATTTAAGCGCTACAGCGCCGTTAACCGATGAACAGGCGGAAGCCGCAGACGAATCACGGGAAGTGGCGGAGCAGGTAATGGAGGAAAGCATTGTGATGCTGAAAAATGACGATGTCCTTCCATTGGAAAATAAAAAAATAAACGTGTTTGGAACTGGTTCAGCACGCCCGGTATTCAGCGGAGGCGGGGCCGGGTCCATTGATGACACGAAGGCTGACGGGTTATATACAGCGTTGGACGAGGCAGGAATAAACTATAATTCCACGCTTTATAACGTCTATAACAACTATGAAAAGGAAGAGGAATCTACTACAGAAGATTTCGAACCGTCAGATCCATCACTTATTCAGACCCTTCTTCCAAACGCGGTTGGCTTTTTGCCCTATAATCCGGAGGAAATGCCCGTCTCAGAGCTTCCCGGAGACACACTTGAAGAAGCGGTATCCTATTCTGATACAGCAGTATATACCATTTCGAGAGTAGGGTCTGAAGCGATAGACCTGTCCATCGAAGATACCCGGTTAAGAAAAGAAGAGGAAGAAACCATCGCGACATTAAACGAAAACTTTGAGCATGTCATCATTCTGGCAAATACGTTCAACGCTTTTGAATTTGGGTTTATAGAGGAATACGAAAATATTGACGCTCTCCTTTGGGTGGGGGGACCCGGGCAGTACGGAACACATGCAATTGCACGGGTGTTAAATGGGGAAACCTCTCCGTCCGGAAGACTCCCGGATACGTACGCGTATAACGTCGAAAGCAACCCTGCCGTTGAAAATACCGGAGACTTTGAATATGTAAACGAAAATGGGGAGGAGACCGGCCGGCATTTTGTTAACAATGAGGAAGGCATCTACGTAGGCTACCGGTACTATGAAACCTTTCTGACAGACGAAGAATATGAGGAAACCGTTCAGTTTCCATTCGGCTACGGTCTCTCCTATACAGAGTTTGACTGGAATGTTGAAGCAACGAATTTCACGGATACCGAAATTTCTTTTGACATTAATGTAACGAACACAGGTGACGCAGCCGGCAAAGACGTCGTTCAGGTTTATTTTTCTCCTCCATATAGTGAAGGCGGCCTGGAAAAAGCGGATAAGGAACTGGGAGGCTACGCGAAAACCTCAGAACTGGATCCGGGTGAATCGGAGGTGGTGACTGTCAGCTTTCCGGTAAAGGATATGGCGACTTACGATCACGAGAATGAAGAAGCCTGGGTGCTTGAGGAAGGAAATTACGATCTGAATGTTGCCTCTCATATCCGGGACAGCCAGGACACTTCCACGTTCACAGTGGAAGAAACAAACATTTACGATGAAGACGGCACAACTGGTACACCGATTCAAAATCGTTTCGAGGACGCTGAAGGTGACCTGACGTATTTCTCCCGGGCGAACCCGGGAGAAACCTATCCCGACGGACCTTCGGAAGATGATTTCTTAATTCCGGATATCGTGGAGGAAACCGCCGATTACGAGCATGAAGCCACCACGGAAGAGACGCCTTCGACGAATGTGGATAACGATATTGTGCTCGAGGATCTGCAGGGGCTCGATTATAATGATCCTCTCTGGGAGGACTTCCTCGATCAATTTACCGCCGAGGAAATGATTAAATTAGCAGGTGATGGCGGCTACTGGTCCGTGCCTATCGAACGATTAGGCATTCCGGAAACCTCCATGTACGATGGGCCTTCTACGATTAAAAACTTCTTTGACTCGTGGTCATCGGTTGCTTTTCCGGCCGGCATCAATGTTGGAAGCACATGGAATAAATCGCTGGTGGAAAACATGGGTACGTCGATGGGAGAGGAAGCCAACGCTTTTGATGTGGAAGCGGTATACGCTCCTGCACTTAATATGCACCGCACGCCGCTTGGAGGCAGAAACTTTGAATATTACTCGGAGGATCCGCATCTTGTCGGTGAAACCGGCGCTGCCTATATCAGAGGTCTGGAAAGCACCGATACGACCGCTGTAATGAAGCATTTTGTTGGAAATGACCAGGAAACGAACCGTGCGAGTAACGGATTATATGTATGGGCAAATGAACAGGCTTTGCGGGAAATTTATCTTCGTCCTTTTGAAAAAGCAGTAAAAGAAGGCGAACCCCACGGAGCAATGTCCTCCTTTACAAGAGTTGGGCCTACTTGGTCCGGTGGCAGCCAGGCATTACTGACCGACGTATTGCGCGAGGAGTGGGGATTTGAAGGCTTTGTTATTACCGATGCAGGAATAGGGCCGCAGGGCGAGCACTTTGATGCGTTGCAGGCCATACATGCCGGAAACGACATGATGCTTGCTTTCCCTATCAATCTGCCTATGGCGAATAAATTTGAAGAAGAACTGGCAGAGCACCTGGAGGAAGACGAAACAGAAACGGTGGCAGGGCTTAGAAAAGCAGTCCATAATATCTGCTACTACATTCTTCAAACACAAGAAATGAAAAAAGATGACGAATGATACGAATCCTACAAGGTGGTAAACACAATGCTGAAAAACCAAAAAATTATTGATCAGATGACGCTGGAGGAAAAAGCTTCGCTGATGTCCGGGAAAAACTTTTGGAACACGGAGGACATCGAGAGGTTGAATATTCCTTCGATCATGCTGACAGACGGGCCCCATGGGTTAAGAAAGCAGGGCGGAAAAGCCGATCATTTAGGACTGAATAAAAGCATTCCTTCCACCTGCTTTCCCACCGCTGCCACGCTGGCGAACAGCTGGGATGAAAGCCTGCTGCACGATGTTGGTCATTATATTGGCAGCGAAGCGGTTGGTGAAAATGTAAGTGTCGTTCTTGGGCCTGGTTTAAATATTAAACGAAATCCGCTGGGCGGAAGGAATTTCGAATATTTTTCCGAAGACCCTTTTCTCAGCGGAAAATTAGCCGCAAGCATGACGAGAGGCATCCAGAGTAACGGTATATCTGCGTGTCCTAAGCATTTTGCTGTTAACAGTCAGGAACATTTGAGAATGACAATTGATGAAATCGTCGATGAACGGGCCCTGCATGAAATTTATTTAGAAGGCTTCCGCTTAGCTGTGGAAGAAGGGGAGCCGAAAACGTTGATGAGTGCCTACAATAAAGTAAACGGCGAATATGCCAATGAACATTTGTATCTAATGCAGGAAGTGCTTTATCATCAATGGAACTATGAGGGAGTTGTTGTTACTGACTGGGGAGGTAACAACGACCGCATCAAGGGACTGTTGGCCGGAAATCAGCTTGAAATGCCCTCGACTGGCGGCATCACGGATCAGGAGATCGTGCACGCTATAAAAACGAATGAGCTGGAGGAGCACGTTTTAGACCAAAGCGTGGACCGGCTGCTCACTTTAATCTTTGATACCCGGTCTGTTGATACGAAAAAGGCAGTGGAGATGGAGCACCATCACAAAGCAGCCGTGGAAGCGGCGAAGCGTTCAATGGTTCTGCTTAAAAATGAACAGGATATTCTACCGCTGCAAAGCGGACAGACGATCGCAGTTATCGGTGATTTTGCAGATGTGCCAAGGTATCAGGGCGCGGGAAGCTCACTAGTTCAGCCGACCAGTTTACCCAGTCCGTGGGAAGCCCTGCAAAAAACATCATTAACTCTTTCAGGCTATGCGAAGGGATTTAAGAGGTTTGGGGGGAGCAGCACAAAATTGAAGCAGGAAGCCGCTTCGCTTGCCAGAGAATCAGACATTGTTCTGCTCTTTCTCGGTTTAGATGAAGGAAGTGAAGCGGAAGGCATAGACAGGTCAGATATGAAGCTTGGAAATAATCAGTTAGAGCTGGTGGACGAGCTGACGAATATTCATGATAACGTGATTGTGATTCTTTCGGGCGGATCTATAGTGGAAATGCCGTTTGCCTCAAATGTTCAGGGAATTATCCATACGTACCTTGGGGGGCAGGGCATGGGAGAAGCTTTGGGTGACGTTCTGGAGGGTAGCTGCAATCCAGGTGGAAAACTGGCGGAAACGTATCCTGTTCATTACAGCGATGTCCCTTCAGCTCCGTACTATCCTGGACGGGAAGCAACCGCTGAGCATAGAGAGAGCATTTACGTTGGTTACCGTTATTTTGATACTAAAGAAATTCCTGTTCTTTTCCCATTTGGGTATGGGCTGTCCTACACTAGTTTTGAATACAGCCAAATGCATGTCAGCAGCACACATATTTCGTTGACGATAAAAAATACAGGCTCCCGGGCGGGGGAAGAAATTGCCCAGCTTTACGTTGAACCATTGGATTCACACATCTTTCGGGCCCGAAAAGAACTGAAAGGGTTTGTGAAGGTGCATTTAGAGCCCGGAGAGGCCAAAGAAGTAACGATTCCGTTTACTGAAGATCAAGCCGCCTACTATAACACAGCCATTCAGGCGTGGTCCCTGGAAAGCGGCAGGTATACACTGAATATTGGAAGTTCTATTCAGGATATAAGGTTGTCCCATACGATAACGATTGAAGGGGACGATCACGCTTCGCCCTATAATAAAGAGAGGCTGCCCTCGTACTATAGAGCAGATGTGCATCGTATAAGGGACGAAGAATTTCATGCTCTTTTAGGCCACACGCCGCCTGCTTTCAAATGGAACAGAAAGAAAAACCTGGACCATAACGACACGCTTGCCCAAATGAAGTATAAAAAAGGATTAGGGCAACTGATATATCTTTTAATTGTGTCGATAAAAAAAGGATTAATGGCTGCGAATAAGCCCTTACAGGCGAACAACACTATGTTTATCATGAATATGACCTTCCGGCAGATCCCCCGGTTTACAAGCGGCAAAATCAGCAAAAAAACGGTCAGCCGTGTGTTAAAAATTATTAATTTAGGATAATAGCCAGGCGAAGTTACGTTGCTGCTTTATTCAATATTTTTCTTAATGAATACACGACATCCCTCCAGATCAGCCCTTACGGCTGGTCTTTTTCTTGGCTGTTTTAGGAAAGTATTGCCTGCTGTTTTGAATGAAAAATTTGAGCTGCCTGGATGATTATGAACATGGTAATAAGGGAATTTAAGAAGGAGAGAATTTTAACCGCGGGTGGCGTAGAAACATCAATCTGTAAAGACCGTTAAAGTGCGCCATAGCAAGAATTTATAAAGGTGGAGAGTATACTAATGTTTTCGCTGACAGCTCTGGATATTTCAAGAACAATGTTAATAACCAGTCTTATTTCTGCCCATGTATTTGGGTTTCTGTTTGTCGTCTATATTTCCAGTCCATTTACTAAAAATACTTTCCGTAAGAAGAAAAAATAGATTCTTTTGGAAGATCGAATGCTTTGCCTCACCAAGTAATTGGGCAAAAAAAAACGTGAATCAAATGATCCACGAAAAAACAATGTGTTTTTTAATTTTTTAACTGGTGAAAGCCTGCCTGCTCTAATTAAAAAGTAACCGGCAGTGAATCCAGTCCCTGAGAGGATAAAGCATAGTTCCATTCCACCTCGTCCCGGGAGTATTTCAACTGAAGGTTCGGCATTCGCCGGAACAGATTTGAAAATGCCACCTCCCCTTCCACCCGGGCAAGCGGGGCGCCCAAACACATGTGAAGTCCCTGTCCGAAGGCCAGATGGCGATCAATGCTGCGTTCGATTTCCAGATCCTCCGCTTCAATAAATTTTTCTTCGTCCCGGTTGGCCGCTTTAACGATAATCAGGATCATGTCCCCCTTAGCGATCTGCTGTCCGGCAATTTCCGTATCCTGCGTGGCATAGCGTGGTCCGACGCTCGTGGACGGCCCGTTAAACCGCAGTAATTCTTCGACGGCTGCAGGCACCAAGCCAGGGTCTTCTTTGACTTTCTCCAGCTCTTCCGGACGATCCAGCAGCTCCATTGTGCCGGTCGCAATTAAATTGGACGTAGTTTCATGGCCGGCAAAAATCAGCAGCGTGATCATCGAAATTAATTCCGATTCACTGAGACGGTCTTCCTCCTCTTCAATGGAAACTAATTTGCTAATTAAATCATCTGTGGGATGCTTCCGCTTGCTGTCCACCAGCTGCTTTGTATATTCGCCAAATTGGTTCAGGTGTTCTGCCACTTCCGGATCCTGCCTTCCCCATCCGAGGCCTTTGGCTATAGCTGAAGACCACATTTGAAGCATTTCCCGGTCTGTCTCCGGAACTCCAAGCATTTCAGAGATGACGTTGATCGGTAAAGGATAGGCATAGTCTTTAACAAGATCCATTTCCCCCTCGGACTCGACTTTATCAAGCAGTTCGTCTGAAATCTCCTGAACACGCGGACGCAGGCTTTCCATGTATTTTGGTGTGAAGGCTTTAGACACTAAGGTGCGCAGGCGACGGTGATCGAACCCGTCCACAAAAAGCATGGATTTTCCTGTAAAAAACGTCTCCGGAGAACTGGAGTCTTCGGTAACGGAAAGATTCTCCCGGACTCCTTCCGCCTCAATCGAAGCAGGATCGACCGTAAAGCCTTTTTTATCTTTAAGCACCTGCACGGCTTCGTCCATCCGGGTGACCATCCACGCATTATGATCCTCGCTTCCCATTGGATGCGGAATAGGGAGCACTGGACCTTTCGCTCTTGCTTCGGCAAAAGCAGCAAAAGGGTCCTCCGAGCTTCTGCCGCTGAGTATACTTAACACTCTTGTCTGTACTGATTCATCGGATTGACCCAAAATGATCTTCCTTTCATGAGCGCGTTATTTAGCAGGATAGATTTCTTCCTGCGAATCAAGTATACTAACAATGTGTTTGATAATGAACATATTGTTCGATAGCATTTTTTATATAACGAACATCTTCAAGGATGTATGTTCGTTAGTCATGAAAATGTCACATTTAGCAGGGAGACATATGAAATCCATTTCTAAAACCGACCGGAGAGTCAAGTATACAAAAATGGCTCTTAAACATAGTTTATTCGAATTAATGCGAAAAAAACCCGTCAGTGCCATCACAGTCACGGAGCTTTGTAAGAATGCAGATATTAACCGGAACACCTTTTACGCTCATTACGAATCGCCCAGTGCTCTGCTTTCGAGTATTGAGGCGGAGTTCACCCAGACCTTTATTAACAAAGTCGAGCATTCCCTGGACAGTCATCAATACAACAATCTCATGTACAGGCTGTGTGCCTACCTCGAACAAAATCGGGATGCCTGCAAGGTGCTTGTCGTTTTGCAGAA
The DNA here is from genome assembly GCF_056034405.1 of Marinococcus sp. LNHM4E3-1. Lineage (NCBI taxonomy): Bacteria > Bacillati > Bacillota > Bacilli > Caryophanales > Bacillaceae > Marinococcus > Marinococcus sp. LNHM4E3-1. The sequence continues at coordinate 262,695 of NZ_JBQLID010000001.1, forward strand.
CAGCCAGGAGAATGTATTTACGCGCATCCATGATTACTTTCGTCCGCGTATCACAGAAAAGTGGGCCCAGGAAAGCTCCCTGGACCACTCAAAAATAGAATTATTTTATGTATTCATTGCAGGGGGAAGCGCCTCACTCATCGAGGAGTGGGTCCAATCCGATTTTCAAAAAAACCCGGAGGATATCGCCAAAATGATAGAAGAGATCTTAATCACATTAAACAAGCATATGCTAAAAAATTAGCATATGCTTGTTTATGCTTCAGGAAAGAGAATCTTTGCATATAAATAAACTACTAATAATCTCATAAATATATACTCTTTTTTATGCGAACGAAAGGAACAATTTTTGAAACAGGCCCTTCTTTATTCTATGTGCAGATTAATGAATAAGCTATACAGAGTTGTTTTTAATTATATTAATTATCCTGGAGGCGTTTTCTTTAATTTCTTTCAGGTCATTTTTGTATAGCACGCTCCCCACACTGATTGCTGCTGCTCCCTGTTCAATCCACTCTTTAGTATTTTTTTCTGTTACACCACCTGAAGGCATAAGAACGGACTGAGGAAGAGGCCCGTGAATTGATTTTATAAAAGAAGGAGCCACAGTGTTTCCGGGAAAAATCTTTGTAATATCTTGCCCGTACTTCATTGTAGTAATTATTTCGCTTACAGTAAGTATAACATTCACTTAGTTATAGGCGCCGTGAGTTTCCTGTTATTGTCCACCTGTGAAACCGACTAAGAAACGGAGACCAATACCTCCAAAGAAACAAGCAGCCAGAATCCGTGGCTTTCTATGACGACTTGGACGAAGAGCAGGGAAATGTACCGAAAGGAACTATCACCACCACGACGCGAGAAACATGCTTATACCTCGTAGGACATCCTTGATTTGTACATTTCCATTACTATATGAAAGCGTTTACTTTTTTTGTATACAATGATAAAATTACACTTGTAAGATAAAGGTAAATAAGGGGGTATATATATATGGTGAAATTTTAGCAGAATAAATACATATGGAGGTTAAGACATGGATATTATTTCTTACAAGGATTTAAAAAACATTGTTAACACTGGAGATACTATTTCCATCGCAGCCTTATCTGTCGGAAATTTACCAGCAGAAATATTGAAAAATATAGTTGATGAGTACGATGATACTGGAGGTCCGGATAATCTTACTTTTATTATCGCAAATGATATAAGTGATTACGAGGACGGAATTGATCTTGATGCTTTCGTTAAGCGGGGCATGGTCAGTAGGTTAATAACGAGTTTGCTTACAGCTTCACCAGCTACTATTGATGCGATTAAAAATAATGCAATTGAGACGTACTTTTTACCCCAGGGGATTCTCGCAGTACAATATCGAAACCAATCCTTTTCTTCGCCCGGTATGATTACAAAAATAGGTTTAAATACAAGCGTCGACCCTAGAAACTCGGGCGGAAAAGCGAATGATATGACGACCGGGGATTTAGTTTCTGTATTAGAAATCAAGGGAGAAAAATATTTACATTATGACTTTCCTGGCATTAATGTAGCCCTTTTACGTGGAACTTATGCTGACGAAAAAGGGAATATTTTTATGACTCATGAGTCCCATTTAGGAGAAGGATATAGTGTAGCGGCTGCAACCCATAAAAATGGTGGTAAGGTGATTGTTCAGGTTAAAGAAATTGTTCCAGGCGGCAGTTTTCCGCCCCAAGACGTGTTTATACCCGGTGAACTTGTGGATTACGTTGTTATAAATGAAAACCCCAACTATCATAAGCAGGTGATGCAGGCTTATTATGACCCTGCTTTATCAGGCCACTACCGGGTGAGTGAGATACAGGAGCGACCTATGAAGCTTAGCTCCCGTAAAATTATTTTAAGACGGGCTGCCCAGTTTTTAAGCGAAGGGGATGTAGTCAGTATTGGTTTTGGTATAAATAATGAGCTGCCAAATGTATTGATAGAAGAACAAGCGGAGGATTTGGTTCAGCTTAATATTGATACCGGCATATTCGGAGGAATTATCGGCAGCAAGGACCGCTTTGGAATGAACTATAACCTGGATGCGAGAATGCGTCATGAGCTGACATGGGATTTTATATACAATGGCGGCCATGATATAGCCTATCTCAGTTTTGCGGAAATCGATCGGTTTGGAAATGTAAATGTCTCCTGTTTTGGTAATAAAATAAGTGGAAGTGGCGGGTTTATAGACATAAGTCAAACTGTGAAGACGATTATTTTTTCGGGGACCCTGGTTGCGGGCAGCCAATCTTCTTGTGAAAATAACCAGTTGATCATTGAGGAAGAAGGTCACTCGCATAAATTTGTAAATACTGTACAAAGTATGGATTTCAACGCAGCATATTCGAGAGAACTGAATCAACAGGTTTTTTATGTGACTGAACGTGCTGTATTCCAATTGGTGAATGAAGGCTTAAAATTAATTGAAATCAGTCCGGGGTTAGATTTGCAAAAGGATGTTCTATCAAAGATGGATTTTGATCCTATTATTTCTGACGAGTTGAAAATTACGAACCAAACTATTTATCAAAATGATTGGGGGGAATTGAAGCAATCGATCCAACGTCGGAATCATATTGATAAAGGAGAAGATAAATATGAATTATGATTGGATTAAAACAAGATCAGATTTTGACAGAGTAAAAGCAGCGGTTATTGATCCGGGCAAAGGTACGGAATGGTCGTATCAGGATTTAAACATCCGTGCAGAGAATCTAGCGAATTATTTGCAGGATCAGGGAGTAAAAAGCGGGGATGTAATCGGTATATTCGCACCAAATGATGTTGCGATACTGGATGTGCTGTTCGCCTCCTTTAAACTGGGTGCCGTTTTCCTTCCTATTAATTGGCGGCTGAAATCTGTAGAGATTGAAAGCATTATTTCGGATTCTAATGCCAGACTGATTTTTTACGCCTCCAATCATCTGGAGTCCCTGAGAGGAATCCCCCAGGAGCTAATCCATATGGATGTCGATTCGTCGGAATATGATGACATTGTTAACCCTGACAGCCACCGCCCATTTAAAAGTGTCGATGTAGAAAGCGACGACCTTGCATCTTTAATATATACGAGCGGGACAACAGGATTACCAAAAGGGGTTATGTTCACCTACGAGTCGTTTGTTAATAACATGATCAATACCGCATTGACGTATAAAACACATGCCGGTTACACAACGATTGTATCTACTCCAATGTTTCATGTACTGGGATTTAATGATTTGTCGCTTCCGTTATTAATGGCTGGCGGAACATTGATTCTGCATCGCTATTTTGACGGGAAGGAATTAAATGATCTGATGGTAAAATACCAGCCCGATTATTTAATGCTTATACCAACTATGTATTACGGGATGCTGGCAGCTGGCAATCTTGATATTCAAGGCTTCAAAAATATTGAGTTCTTAATACAGGGTGGCTCTTCACCGCTTCCAGCTGTACAGAAAAAATTTGAAAGTATGGGGTACACATTAGTCAATGGCTACGGTTTAACTGAAGCTCCACTTGTTATGGTTAATACACCTCATAATGCAATGAAAAAACCAATGAGTATTGGCAAACCTGTCATGTATATGAATGTGCGTCTGCTGGATGAAAATCATAACGATGTTGAAACTGGTGAAATTGGGGAATTGGCCATCCACGGTAAAAACGTTACACCAGGCTATTGGAACAAGCCGGAAGAAACAGAAAAATCATTTGCAGGCAGGTATTTCTTAACAGGCGATTTAGCCAGGCAGGATGAAGACGGAGATATCTTTATCATTAACCGGAAAAAGGAACTCATTATTACCGGTGGTGAAAATGTTCTGCCTTCCGAAGTAGAAGGTGTATTATCAGAGCACCCGCTGGTCAGACAAACGGTGGTGGTGGGATATGAAAGTCCGGAATTTGGAGAATCTGTTTCTGCTGTAGTGCAATTGAAGGAGGACGATCCGGATTTCGAAGCTAAACTGGACAAACATGTGAGAGAGCACCTGGCAGGCTACAAAATACCGCGAATGTATTTGAAAATTAAAGATATACCATTAAACTCTACCGCGAAACCTGACAGATTAGAATTACAAAAAATGGCGAATCAAAAAGCACAGGAGGAAAATCAAGAAAACGAATTACTTTAAGCGACTTTTTTGAAAGCGCTATCAGAATATACTGGAGGCTATACTATGGCTGAAAAACAAGCACTGATAAAAGAATTATATCCTGAAGATTTATTAAATATTTCTAAAGAATTAACTGAAGGAGAAGTACAGTTTTTAAAACAACTCAATGATCTGCTCGAAGAAAAATACCGGGATTCAATTAATGATCACTGGGCTAATGCAACAGTGCCTGAAGACTTTTTTAATGATATGGGTAAATTGAATTATTTCAATAACCCATTGCTGTTTGAAGGGCGGGAGGGCGAACGGACGGCGAGTCAGCTGTTTCAGTTTTTCATGCTATATACAGTGGCAAGGTTTGATGTTTCCTTAGTTACTTTGATGGGCGTGCATCAAGGTTTAGGACACAATGCGTTCCTGTTTGGCGGAAGTAAAGAACAAGTGGCGTACTATGTGCCCAAATTACAATCTCACGAACTGAGGACCTGCTTTGCTTTAACCGAGCCTGAACATGGATCGGATGTAGCTGGAGGTTTAGCAACGACGGCGAAGCGTGAGGGTGATAAATGGGTAATAAACGGTGTAAAAAAATGGATAGGCGGTGCCGCTCTTTCGGATGTCATACCAGTTTTTGCTACAGATGTGGAGACAGGTAAACCAAAGGGATTTATCATTAAGCCTGACCAGGATGGCGTAGATATAGATATCATTGAAAATAAAATCGCTTTAAGAATTGTACCAAATGCTAATATTCACTTAAACAATGTTGTCGTCCAAGAAGAAGAGAGGCTGCAAAATATTAACGGCTTCAAAGACATTGCGAAAGTGCTGTACTCCACACGTGCTGGTGTGGCCCATATGGCGACAGGAGCGATAGCCGGGACCCTGCGGGCAACTCTGGATTATGTGACCGAACGTAAACAATTCGGCAAAGAACTTAGCAAATACCAGTTAATTCAGGAGAAGCTGGCAATGATACAGGGAAACCTATCTCATGCAATGAGCCTGTCTGCACAGCTCGCCCGGATGCAGGGGAACGGGGAATATGATGAAGTGGCAACCTCAACCGCAAAAATGATGAACGCCTTAAGGTTAAGGGAATCTGTTGCAATGGGACGGGGCATTACAGGAGGCAACGGTATTCTTGCCGAATATGATATCGCGAGATTCTTCTCTGATGCCGAAGCCATTTACACCTACGAGGGAACTCATGAAATTAATGCCTTAGTTATTGGCAGAGCATTAACAGGAGACTCTGCATTTATCTGATTGCAGGGAATGGCTAAATAAATTTCAGAAATATGGAGGTTATTTCATGACGATGAGAAAAGCAACCGTTTTAGGAGCGGGGTTAATGGGCAGCCAAATTGCTGCCCTTCTGGTAAATGCAGGTTTAAAAGTAAAGCTGCTGGACATGGCAGTTGATGAGAATGACCCTAACAAGATTTCAAAAAAATCCTATGATATGATTACTGACCCGAAAAGACCGCAATTATTTGACTTAGATTTTGCCTCTAATCTGACCTATGGCAACTTTACAGAGGATTTGTCTGAGCAGGATGACTCGGATATTTTTATTGAAGCTGTAAAAGAAGAATTGGAGATAAAGCATAGCATTTGGAACCAGGTGAGAAGCGTTGCCAAAGATAAGGCCTTATTTGCAACAAACACCTCTGGTATCCCAATAAAGGCAATATCCCAAGTGTTTGATGAGACGGAGCAGAAAAGATTTTTCGGCATGCACTTCTTCAACCCGCCCCGTATTATGAAGCTGGTAGAAGTGATACCGGGCCCTAACACCTCCTCTGAAGTAACAAACAAAGTCCAGGCTTTTGCTGAAGATGTACTGGGTAAAGGTGTAATTATAGCAAATGATGTTCCCGCATTTGTTGCTAACCGGATCGGGACACAGACGATGAATGATGTTATGTATCGTGCGGAAGAAGAAGGCCTGTCCATTACGGAAGTCGATGTACTGACGGGACGGGGTATCGGAAGGCCAAGCCTGGGAACGTATGGGCTCGTTGATTTGGTAGGGCTGGATATTGCAACAACTGTGATAAAGGGCCTTCAGCAGGTTCCAGAAGAAAAAGAATTTTTCCATAATACACGTACGGCAGAAAAACTGGTGGAAAATGGCGCATTGGGCAGGAAAACCAAGCAGGGTTTTTATAAGAAAGAAAGGAAATCACTGCTTGTTTTTGATCCTGAAAGCAATGAATATGTAAAGCCCGAACAACCCGATTTTGAGCTGCTGAACAGCTTCAGTAAAGACCTGGAATCAAATATGGATAAAATCTTTAATGCTGAGGATGAAGCGGGCAGGTTCTTATGGGAAACCCTTAGAAACAATTTCTACTATAGTGCGCTGAATGTGCCGAAAGCGGCACCGGACTTTAAAGATATAGACCGGGCGATGGTATGGGGGTTCAACTGGAAAAAAGGGCCTTTTCAGCTGTGGGACCTGATGGGATTCAAGCGCGTCAAGGAACGTATGCAACGGGAGCTGGGGGCATTACCGGAATGGATAGAAAAACGCAGTACACCATTTTATGCTGAAGGGGAGTCGATAGAGCGTGTAACTCCGGTATCAGCGTTTACAGAGCGTGAACTATGGAACAGGGAAGACTCCAGTCTTTTTGTTGCAAATAGTGATCAGCTGCTGCTCAAGCTACAAAGTACGAATAATATTATTACCGACGGCTTTGCTGATGATTTAATTGAATCTATCGATCTTTTGGAAAATGAGGATTACTCGAGCATGGTCATCTATGCAGAAGGAAACAATTTCAGTGTCGGTGCCAACCTATATCTGATGAAAAAAGCACATGAAGAAAACACAGTGGAAGAAACGGTGGGGCCTGCAATTGAAAAACTGCACAAGAGCTTTAACCGTCTTAAATATGCGATTAAACCAGTCGTGACAGCCGTTCACGGGAAAGCTTTAGGCGGAGGCTGTGAATTGGTTCTTCATTCACCTGTGGTAGTAGCTGCAAGTGAAACGTACATGGGACTTGTGGAAGCGGGGGTAGGACTGCTTCCTAGCGGTGGCGGCCTTGCCGAAATGGCGGACCGGATTCTTGGCACAACCCATAAGCACAATGATAAACAAGAATCGATGACGAAAGCACTGACTAACGTAGGTTTCGCAAAAGTATCAACGAATGCTTATGAAGCGCTCAGGTACGGGTATCTCAGAGAAACCGATTCGATTATATTAAATACAGAGAAAAGAGTGGAAATAGCATTAAACCGGGCACGGTTTGAAGCGGAGACAAATTATGTTCCCCAGCCGAAGTTGAAATACTTTGCTTTAGGAAGAGATTATAAAGCACTCGCTCAAGGCCAATTGGATGCCCAGCGTGTCGGAAACTTCATTAGCGATCATGATTATACAATCACTTTGAGTGTTGCCGATGTTTTATCCGGAGGAGATCTTCCGCGTAACACCTATATTGATCAAAGATACGTTCAAAAACTTGAAAAACAGAAATTCTTAATGCTGTTACAAAACGAAAAAACGTACGATCGGATTACTCATATGCTGGCTACAGGCGAGCCTTTACGAAATTAAAAATGGTGGCAGCAGAGAAAGGGTGAAAGTCAGTGCAAGATGCATATATAGTAGCTTATGGACGTTCTGCTTCAGCTAAAGGAAAGTTAAATGGTGCTATGGCTCACGAGAGACCTGATGAAGTTGCAGCACAGGTATTAAAAGGGGTGCTGGATAGGGTAGATGGTCAATTCCATCCAGACATGGTACAGGATGTTATCGTTGGTAATGCTTTTCCTGAAGGCCTGCAGGGACAAAACATCGCACGTTCGATTGCGTTGCTTGCCGGGCTGTCGGAAGACGTTCCGGCCCAGACTGTAAACCGTTATTGTTCTTCAGGGCTTCAAACAATCGCGATGGCGGCTAATCAGATCGTGTCTGGCCAGGCAGATATCATAGCGGCCGGCGGGGTCGAACTGATGAGTGCCGTTCCGATGGGGGGAAATGAGCCGGTCAACAGTCCAATACTCCAGGAGGAAGAGGCCGGAGTATCCTACCCAATGGGGCTGACGGCCGAGATGGTAGCCGAAAAATATAACGTTTCACGGGAAGATCAGGATGCTTATGCAGTGAAAAGCCATCAGCGTGCTAAAAATGCCCAGGATTCAAGAAAGTTCGATGACGAGATTATTCCCGTCAATGTAAGTAAGGTCACGTACAATAATGACGGACCAGTAGTAACAAAAGATATATTTGATACGGACGAACTGGTCCGCCCTGATACCAATATGGAGGATTTAGCGAAGCTGCCCACTGTATTCAAAGCCAATGGGACAGTAACAGCCGGTTCATCTGCCCCTCTTACAGATGGCTCAGGTTTTGTAGTTGTAATGTCAGGAGACAAAGTTAAAGAATTAGGCGTCACACCGATTGCACGATTCGTGGGCTTCAAGGCAGCGGGTGTTGATCCAAAAATCATGGGGATTGGTCCGGCTTATGCAATTCCGGATGTGTTAAAATTAACTGACCTAACAGTTGATGATATGGATTTAATCGAACTAAATGAAGCATTTGCAGCACAAACGGTTGCCTCTATCAGACAGACAGGGTTAGATATGACTAAAACGAATGTTAATGGAGGCGCTATCTCATTAGGCCACCCTCTCGGGGCATCAGGAGCAATGCTGACTGCAAAACTGCTTTCTGAAATGAAAAAAAGACCAGATTCCAAGTATGGAATGGTAACCATGTGCATCGGTGGAGGCATGGGGGCCGCAGGCATATTTGAATATATTAGATAGTCGGGTGCTGCATTTTAAAAGTCGTTTGTCTTTGTCGTCTAAACAGTAAGCATGCAACAATGTTGAAAAAGCAAACCCGAATGCATGAAATCAGCATTCGGGTTTGCTTTTTATTTTACGTATCATTGTCTACTTGATGGGAGCAGTTTATATTATGGCAGCTCTTTTTTGCTTGTAAATAATGTAAATCAATACTAAACTAAAGCCAATTAAGGCTCATATCAATGTGTCCACCATCAACAAGACACTGGATGAGCAGTTCATATGACCGGACAGGGGAATGGGTTCACAAAAGGAAAGGGGCAGGATATGAATATAGTGTTAAAGCGTCTGGCATGGGTAGTGTTAAGTGTCTACACGATTTTATTTATCGCTGCTGGAGTAAAAACGGGGGAATGGAATTTTCTCTTTTTTATAATTGGTTTTATAATTTTTGGCAGCGTTCTTTTAGGTTCCTATTATAAAAATTATCCGCCAAAGGTGTAAGCACTTTGACGAATGTATTAGAAAATAAGTGAAAATTAGGGAAAAAGTATATTTGCACTTTGAAATTCAGATAACTATAAGCAGAACATTAGAATAGTGAAATTAATTTTAAAAAATTTTGAACAAAGAAGGGAGGTGCTCTAATTGTTTAACAAAAAGGAAAATGAAGGACGTTTCTATATTAAACAAACAGAAAGTTTGTCAAAGCACGGGGACCTTTATATTATTGTCGATCGTGAAACCGGCATTCATTACATGGCAACTGTGATGGGCATGGGAAACGGTTTAACACCGTTACTCGACAATGATGGGAATCCTGTACGAGAACAATAAAAAGTGAGGAAATATATCATTTGGTGAACTACCCACCACTTCCTACCCTTACGGGTGGGTTGAAGTGGGGGCTTCTCGACTTATCATTGCTTGTACGAGCCAATGAAGAGGGACCGAGCTAACCCTCGTGTTCCACGAGTTTTATTTTTGATTTCAGTATAGTGCCAACATCAACTTTCCTTCATTTTTGATATTGATAGCGGCATTCCAATCTCTGTCGAATACGAATCCACAATCACAAGAATAGATTCGTTCGGAAAGGGAAACATCTTTCACATGCCCACAATTTGAGCACGTTTTTGTCGAAGGAAACCATTTGTTGATTTTGACAATATGTTTTCCTTGGTCTTTCAACTTGTATTGAAGGAATGTCGTGAATATACCCCATCCATTATCCGCTACACTTTTGCCGAAACTAAGGGCTTGTGACATATCTTTCATATTGAGGTCTTCGATAACCACACAATCATACTGGTTTACTAATTGACGAGACGTTTTGTGCAGAAAATCTTTTCGTTGGTTCGCTACATGTTCATGTAGTTTAGCAACTTTGATTCGTTGTTTTTCATAGCGAACAGAGCCTTTTGCTTTACGTGAAAGCATCCGCTGCTCTTTTGCCAGTTTGGCGAGTGCCTGTCGGTAGAAACGAGGATAATTGGCTTTCTCACCCTGCTCACTTTCGACAAACAAACCGTTCATAGCAAAATCCAACCCAACAACTGAATTGATTTTTTTAGGTTTTGGTTCGTGCTCGTACTCCGTAAGAATAGAAATGTGATACTTTCCTGTTGCAGTTCGTGAAATGGTACAGGACTTAATCTTGTGATGCGAAGGAATTTCTCGATGTTGTTTTACTTTCACCAGTTTAAGTTTCGGTAATTTGATATGACTCCCCAAAAGTTGTATATTTCCATTCACCATATTTGTCGTATAGGACTGTTTTGCTTTGCGGTTTTTGAATGTCGGAAACTTCGCTCGACCTGCAAAGAAATTCGTGTATGACTTTTGCAGATTCATTTGAGCATTCGCCAGTGCCAAGCTATCGACTTCTTTGAGCCATTTAAACTCTGATTTATATTTTGCGGGAGTAGGCAACTTTTGGTTTTGGAGCATTTCCGTGTCATGTTTGAACTGTTCATAAACATCTTTCCGTTCAGCTAACATTTTATTATAGACAAAACGGACAGAACCAAATGTTTTAGCGAGAACTATCTCCTGTTCTTTTGTTGGATAGAGACGGAATTTATAGGCCTTGTTTGCCATATCTTTTCACCTCACTTTATTCCTTGATTTTCGATGTATGTTTTAATCACTTCAATTGGTGAACCGCCTGATGTCAGAAGACAGAAGCTTCTTGACCAAAAGAACTCTTTCCAAAGTTTTTTCTTCACTTGGGGAAATTCCTTTTTAATAAGTCTGGAACTCGCACTCTTGTAAGCATTAATGAATTTTGACCGTTCGGTGTTTGGATGAGCTTTGAAAAGGATGTGCACGTGGTCATTATCATGATTCCACTCAACCAACGAAACATTATAATTATTGCCTATTCGTTCAAACACTGTTTTGGCGTATGCTGAAACGGCATCATCAATTGCTTTTCTACGATATTTAACCACTAACACAAGATGATAATACATCAAGAATACTGAATGATTGTTATGATCTAATTCCATTGTTGTACCAGCCTTTCTATTGTTAAGACTGATTATACTATTGCCAAAGAGAAACGACCATGTTGGCTAATGCCAACCGACATTCATCTCCCTCTTACCGTTGGGCTTCGCCCTTCTCAGGCTTGAAGAGGGAGACTTCTGTTGGAAGTCAGTTAAATGTTTGTTAAGATCAGGCGGGAAGGGTCGTCTAGGGCCGATCTGCGTGATAAATTGTTTTTGGGAGCACCCTCCCCATTACTCCCCTTGAGTAATGATACCCCGTTAGAACGCCGGCCGAGATGGTTGGCGTTCTTTCGTAATACCGGATGGCATCATAAATAAATAAAAAAGACAGGGAGGAGCTTGATGAATGAAAATCTGTGGTTTTTAGTGGAACTTGTCCTGATCTTAGTGTTGCTTTTTGGCGTTCCAGGTATTGCTTTCAGTCTGACCCAGCGTTGGTTTGTGAAGCGAAATGGGCGAAAGCGTTACGAGCGATATGCTAATGGAGCTCACCGTAAAGTAACACAGTGGTTTTGCGTGGTGATGGTTCTTTTTTTCTTGATCATCAATCTGGAAAGAGTCCCGGGTCATCTGTTACTGCTTGTCGTTGTTTTTCCTCTTTGCCTGCTTTACATAGCAACAGGAACCTACCTATGGAAAAAGGTAAGCGATAATAAAGATAACTATTTATATGACTGGTGGAGCTTAGGTGTGTGCCTCATCTGGTTGATGCTTGTTGTGATTGGCTATAATTGGTGGGGGATGTAAAACCCCTGACGAAGTAAAAATAAAATTGCAAGGCCGTCTCCATTTCTATAGAGAGACGGCAATTTTTCTCTATGAAGAATTACTTTTCGCCCTGGGTGGTGTTCTCAGCCCACTGGTTTGATTCTTTAATAGGAAAAACTGTCTTTATATTGCTTGAGCTCTACGTTGACGTCGACATCTAAAATGCCTTCAATTGCGGCTAAATCGGCATTGATAAACGAAACCAATTCCTCATTGGTCGAAAAATATGCCTGTATCATGAGGTCGTGATTACCGGAGAAGGCTCCTACGAAACGAACAGCTTCAAAGGTTTGGAGTTGAAGAGCGACGTGCTGTTGCTGTCCGAGCCTGGTATTGACACCGACAATGGCCTGCACGTCCAAACCAATTTTTTTCGGGTCGGTATGAACGATAAAATCAAAAACCCCGTCATCAAGCATTTTTCGGATCCGGGCGCGAATCGTTCCTTCACTTACATTTAATGACCGGGCGATATGGGAATAGGATTCTTTGGCGTTGTACTGCAAAGCCCGTAGAATGGCCCAATCGGTCTGGTCGAGTGATGGCATGGTGGAGGGCCTCCTTGTAATTGTATGCTTAAATGGTTTTACGGCACCTATAAAATACCTATATTATACAAGGAAAAAAATCCGGGAGGCAACGAATAATTTTTATGTTCTTATTTAAAAGGAAATTATTGGTATAAAAATGAGGCGGGCTGTGGTATTTTAAAAATAGAAATATATACCAATTATTCTAAAGTAGGTATTAACTGGCTAACCATTAGGGTTGGCTTTTTTAGTATAATATTTGTCACAGCTACTGATCTTGTGTCTGTTTTCTGTCGTTGGCAGTAAACCAAGTATAAAAAAAACATATGTTAATAGGATGATTTGTAGAAGAAGGAGGCGTCTATATGAAGAAAAATCATAAGAAGATCCTTCTCGTTAATGCGGTACTCAGTTATTTTCTTACGGCAGGTCTGACAGGGTTTTTAGCAAGCGGACTTTTGACAGACCAGGAAAATGACAATCAATTATTTTATTTAGGTATGGCTGGTTATCTGGTTGCTTTATTTGTGGTCGGATATGCGTTCTATAAACGAACAGAATTTTGGCGGACACTGGGAGTTATCGCTTGCTGGACATTTCCAGACATTGGTCTGGGCATAGCTTTTGTGCTGTCTGTTGCTATAGATGTTTTATAGATTTTATACGATTTAAAAATGGGGCACAAATGTATACATCCAATCAATAGATATACCTTCATTAAGTCACGAATATTAGGAGGGCAGCCATGCAGAAATGGGAATGGTTCGCTGTTGCTTTAATTATTAATCTTGCACTGAGTGCCATTTTGACTTTTTTCACTACAGGGTTAAGAGTATACGGGCTTACAGAAGGCGGCGGAACTTATGAACTGGGATATTTAACAGCCCTGGGCTGGGTGATAGCTTTATTAATGACCTTATATACATTTTGGAGAAAATCCACCACATGGTTTGTGCTCACAATTATGGCTAGCTGGACTTTGCCGGTAATCTTCTTTTTTACTTTTTATTAGTAATTTTAACTAAATAAAATAAAAAAACACTTGTACTTAAAAATGCCAATACACCAAAGATCCACATTTATAGATCCCCTCAATTTTTATAGTCGGTGGAAACGCCGGATTGTGTTCTTTGAAGGTAAAAGAAAATTCCAATAGAAATAGCCAAAATAAGCAATGATAATATAAATAACCAACCTGGCATATGAATAATGTGGCGCAGGTCCATAAGAATTAAAGCAAACGAAACAGTTCCAAATGATTTATAAAACAGTCTCAATATACTCATGATTCCCTCCTTAAACGATTAGCTTAAAACTCAATAATAGATGGACTGGTACATGAAAATACTCCTTGCTAATTTCCAGAGCTTTCTTTATGTTTTCTCCAATGATTCAGCAGACTATTCGATAGTATCGTTCCTAAAACGCTAATCACTAAAGCAACGAGCACTTGAACAAGATAAGGCCAGGAGGTTAAACTATCCATTAAAATAATACTGATAGTTGCCACAAAACCACTCAATGCTCCAATTTGCCATTCTTTCATCATAAATGTTTCTCCTTTATCTACTTCAAATTGTAAAATAATTCCTTTTTATATTCTACTACTTGGAGTTCAAAAGATAAACGTTTTTTGTCTATGGGCTTTTAAGTGTTTTTTATAACTTTATCTTATTATCTTCATACCGTATAAAATTAAAATATACGCAATTATTGTTCAAATAAGGAGAATTTAAACAATGTTAATTAAAGACTTGAATCATTTTTTGTTTTCTGTAGCTGATTTAGATGCTTCGATTCATTTCTATCAAGAAGTTTTTGAAGCTAAATTATTGGCGAAGGGAAGGAACACGGCTTATTTCGATTTAAATGGCATGTGGCTTGCTCTAAATCAGGAAGCAGAAATACCTCGTAATGAGATAGTTCAATCCTATACGCATACAGCCTTTTCTATTGAAGAAGAAGATTTTCATGAAGCATACGAAAAGCTCGTAGCGTTAAATGTAAATATTCTTCCGGGACGTCCCAGAAATAAGAAGGATAAAAAATCTATTTATTTCACGGATCCCGATGGCCATAAATTTGAATTTCACACTGGTACGTTGCAAGACCGATTAGACTATTATAAACAGGACAAAAAGCATATGGAATTTTACGATTCGTAAGAATGTAATGCGGTAAAAACATTTCTGCTGCTTTAACTGCTTACTATGAGAGAACGAAAAAAGTATCTTTGCCATCGACTGTGATTATTAGCACCTCCTCTTCATTTACACCGGTATAGATTTGTGAAAGCTTGGAAAAGAATACTAAGGTACTGCTTCATTAGTTTATTTATAAATCACAAAAGTCGATATTATTGCTAAGGAAAAATATCAGAACTAAACAAATCTTAATGGAGAATTCATATGAATATCGAAAAGATCATTAAAGAATTATTTCATCAAGGTATCCTTCAATCGAAAAAGATTCACTGGGAAACTCTAAAGGGTGGAACTTCAAGTGAAATCTACCTTCTGCAAAGCGAAAATGACAAAAAATGTGTTGTTAAATTCAATGAACCTGAGACTCTGAAAGCGGAAGCTGCTTTTATGAATTGCTATAAGAATGTGAATTTCATTCCGAATTTACTTTATGTTGGCTCATCCTATAGTTATATCGTTTATTCATTTATTTCTGGAACTACAAAATTATCAGGTGTTGATAAAGGAGTAATGCTTCAAAAACTCGTAGAAAAAGTACTTAATCGGTATCAACACGTTTGTGAGGATTCTGGATTTGGTTTTGTGGAAGAACAGGTGGAATCTTGGCCAGGTTTTCTCTGGGAAGAAATTTTAGAAGTCAACAAAGTTATAAAGCCTTATTTGGCGGATACGGAGTACAACTTTATTCTGAATATTTTTGATTCTTTAAAAAAGAATCATGTAAGAAGAGAACCGTTCTTATTGCATGGTGATTGCGGCATTCATAATTTTATATTTAACGATAACCAGCTTTCAGGAGTGATTGATGCAACACCTGTGATTGGTTATCCCCTTTACGATTTGATTTATGCTTTTTGTTCCTCCCCGGACGATTTAATAAAGGAAACCTTTGATGCAGCGGTTTATTACCTAACAATTGATAAGAAAAATGTACATTTATACGAAGAAGTAATTTTAGGTTTGTATTTTCGTATAGGAGCCTGTATTAAACATCATCCGCATGATTTTGATAAATATCTTCAGGCATGGTTTTATTGGAAAAACATCGTTAATTTAATAAAAATAGAAGAAAGTGAAAATATCTAATTAATTTTGATTCATTTGATTATAAATAGATACAAAGCAAACGAAATGAAAAGAGTTGGTTTTTTGAACGAAAGAATCATTATGAGTGTTCAATTAAAAAAACTGGATTGGGAAAATGAATTTTCTTATAGATCGGTAACGTATGAAGATCATGAAGCTTTAGGAAAATTATTATTTTAAGGCTACCAGGGGACGGTAGACTATGAAGGAGAAACAGAAAAAGAATTTATTTCAGAAATGGAAAAAACCTTTCAGGGAAAGTACGGAGCCTGCCGTTATGATTGTTCGTTAATTTTGCAGCAAGACGACATTCCCATTTCAACTTCAATTATTACTTTATTCAAAGGAGTACCATTATTAGCTTATGCAGTTACAAATCCTCGTTTTCTCAGTAAAGGTTATTCGACTTTTCTAATAAGAAAAAGCATGGATAAACTTTTGACAAATGGTTATGAGCAACTGTATCTTGTCGTCAATATTAATAACAAACCAGCTATACACGTATATAAAAAATTAGGATTTAAAGAGATCGGTAAAAATTGGAGCGATATTTTATACAGGAATGATTGACTTAATGTAATACTAAAGAAAAAGACTACATTCATAAAAGTATTTTTCTAAATGGAACATAAACGGCAGGAAACGATTGCTATCTTTTAATAAAGTGTTGATGCTGGAATCAAAAGGAGTGTTTATATGGAAACAGTATACCTTGCAGGCGGCTGTTTATGGGGCGTTCAGGCATTTATAAAAACGCTTCCCGGTGTGGAGTTCACAGAAGCGGGCAGAGCGAACGGAAGCAGTCATACTCTTAACGGTGACTATGATGGCTACGCTGAATGTGTAAAAACGGAATTTGACCCGGCCGTGTTAACCGTTAGCGGGATAATGGAATATTTATTTGAAATCATTGATCCATACAGCTTAAACCAGCAGGGGCCGGACGTCGGGAAGAAATATAGAACCGGCGTATATAGTGAAAGCCTGGAGCATTTAGCAGAGGCGAAGGCGTTTCTCAGGGAGAGGAATGATTACGGGGCTATAATGATTGAGGTTGTGCCTCTTACCAATTACATCAAAAGCGCCGAAGAACATCAGGACAGGCTGGATAAATATCCCGACGATTATTGCCATATTCCGGAAGGGTTATTGCGTAAATATAATGGATGAACTCTTTTATGTCCCCTGGTGGGGGGAAGCTAGAACGCCATGTAAAAGCCACCCAGTAACAGAGATGCCAGTACAAATGATATCAGTGTGAAACAAAAATACGTAAAAGTGATCGTTAAAGCTCTTGCTCTGCTCGTATTTGCAGCAACCTGGAGCATCCCAGTGGCAACCACAAATGCCCAGACGATAGAAAGCGACTCCAGGACCCTGTAGGCACCCGTGAAAAATGTGGGAGTGTTTCCCAGGCCAAGAAATAAAAACAATCCAATAAGCGCAACTGGAAGCAACAAGAGGGAAGGAACAGCAGTTAAAATATTGACCCAAAAAGCTTTTTGATAAGAAAGGGAATGATCATACATACTAGTAGTACCTTTCAAAAGCAAGGGAAGTATAAATAGAGCAGCTACGCCAAACAAGGCCGCCAGCACTAAAAGCTCAGGATCACTGAGTAGCGCTGGAGATTGATTGGTGCTTAGGGAAAGATAATTTGCAATAAACGTATGCAGAAGACTCGCTCCCAGAATAATCGCTGCCACGAAAGAAAGAGAGTAGCGGTTTGTTAAAAAAGCGAATTGCTTTCGGGGCTGAAAAGGAAGCTGAAGGATGGATGTGAACATAAAAGCCCTCCTAATACTGTTCAAAATAATATAAAAGATAAAAGACAGAAATCCATCAGCCTGGCATATGATATTGCCTTACCGCATGATCAAAAGGGATGGTTAACGCCCTTATGGAGAAACGAGGAATAACTCCTGCCGTAATAAAAATCAAGCAATTAGCCAATGCCAGCATCAATAGCGCATAAATTCGGACTCTTCCAACTTTTATGTAATTTAATTACATCTATAACATTAATATACATGATTTGAAGAGGCAACTCTTTATTTTTTCCTTAGCCCGCTGGAGCGGAGATCCCCGAATCACGGGCGCATTAATATGCTGAGTGCCAAACTAGCTTTCATGATTCCTTTTGTCTGAAGACAGTATAAGCGATGGCCATCGCAAAAAAAGCGATCACGGCCTTGCTGGAGAATTCAAGTAAAGGTGTGAGGTCAGGAAACAGTATCTTTAAAAAAATAAAATCAGAAATGTCAAAACACTTGCAAATATCCCTGTTTTCCAGGCGATGCTCATTTCTATTTCCTCTTCAGTGGCAAAAATCCAAATCTCACCAGGCAGCATAATGCTGGATCAATAGTACGTTGTTACAAAAGCGAATATCAGAAGCACTAGACATCCAATACCAATGTAATAATTTTGATGGTTTTTTTGGCATAAAACCTGTAAAGCAGATACAGCTACAAGGAAAATGGGAGGAGAGAAGCTGAGGTAATGCCAATGGTGGTAAAAAATTGATTAATACTGCTGAAAATGCCAAAGGTAAACAGTGACACCAATCCAAGGCAGTAAACTAAAAGCATGCCCGAGAGCAGCATGGCAAGATTCCATTTTTTCATCGAATAACCTCCATTATTTCTGCTCCTGAAGCGAACAGTAGGCTCAGTCCAAGGACTGTCCATATAACGCTGAAGGAAAAGAAGAAAAAAACGCAGAAGGACGGAGTGTTTCTGTAAAACCAATTCCAAATAAACCAAACCCGATCATGCCGCATACAAAAAGGAGCAGGGCAAAATATAATATATGTACAGTAATACGCAGGGCTTCTCTCCTGTGATCGTAATTATTTCCATTTTTGAACATAAGAGCCGAATATACAAGCCCTATGATGATTAGAAAAAATCACTATTGTTTTTTCAAAGAAGGTAGCTTAAGGTAAAACTATATTGTTATACAAGATAGTGATGCGTTACATCTTTTGATTCACCCTGGCGGCAATACGCGCGGCAGGTTTTTGATCAAATTACTAGCATGTAATACAAGGCAGGTGAGCAAATGAATGAGCGAAGTCAGCTGTTGAAGGGGATTCTGGAGGGATGTATTTTAGCTATTATTTCCCGTGAGACTGTCTATGGCTATGAGCTGGCGGTCAAGCTGCAGGAGCAGGGGATCGATGTTAAGGAAGGATCCATTTATCCGCTGCTGCTGCGGCTCCAGAAGGAAAAGCTGATTCACGGGGAAATGAAGGCTTCAGCCAGCGGACCGAACCGAAAATACTATACGCTGACGCCGGCAGGCGAAGCTTCGCTTGAGGCGTTCCGGGAGAACTGGAAGGCCCTGAAAAACCCCGTCGATCAATTACTGGACAAGGAGGAGTCGTAAGTGAGTACGCTGTTGGAGGAAAACAACGAAAAGCGGGAGCAGCTAACTAAAGAGAATAAAAAAGTATATGAGGATATGCTGGTATATATCCGTCTCTCATTTGATAAGAGTGACCAGGAAACCGAAGAGGTGCTGATGGAATTACTGGATCATCTTCTTGTTCTGCAGGCAGAGGGCAGGGACAGTACGGAGCTGTTCGGCTCCGATCCGAAGCAATATGCGGAAGATATTGTCGGCGAGCTGCCTCAGACAGTGCCCAAAGAAATGATGACGTTGTTTGTAATGGGCATTTGTTATTTTTTAGGGGTGTATCTGTTCTTTAGCGGAGTACTTCAAACGATTCTTTCATATGGTTTTCATCAAATAGAGCCATTCAAGTCATACAGCCTGGGTAAAGCTACGATATTCATTATCCTGGAGACGCTCATATTATCGGCTGTGGCCTACAGTGTGTTTCGCTATATCAAGTGGTCCTGCTTTCGGAACATTTCGAAAATAAAGGAATTTCTATTATCAAGTGTCATGCTAGGTTTTATACCAGGAGGAGCTTTCTTTGCCATGTATTTCTGGCTGCCTGCGCTAGGGCCGACCGTCGCTATTCCAGTGTACTGGCTTGGAATAGCTGGCGTGGTTTTTCTGCTGATAGGCGAGCTGTTGCGGAGAAAAACGTAGCATACAATCATAAAAAAGACAGAACGATGATGTTCTGCCTGGACGGGCTTTTCTGGAATGTAATTTTTCTTCCAGTTATTAAATTGCTACGTCTCTTTGGGTGAAGCTGACTAGTGCTGCTACTATAAATAATATGGTATAGCAGCTCAAGATAATGATTGAAAACCATGGGCTGACATCAATAATCTGAAGGGCGTTATCGCTGATGAAAACCGTAAGATCATTATTGGCAAACAGGCTGTAGGACGCGAGCCTTTCATTAAGCTGTGCCAGTAAGTTGGTGGCGGTGGTTCCGAAAAACATGCTGAACACACTGACGCCGATGGCCATAGCATTACTGCGAAACAGAGAGGCAAGCATCACGGCAAAAAGCGTCATGACAGCTGTCTGGATGAAGCCAAGGCCAAACGTGCTGAACATGTGAACCGCTGCGTTTCTCTCCAGCAGGTCTTCGCTGCTGTAAAGATAAGGTGCATCGAGTGGCGAAAAGCCAAACACCAGACCGCCTGTGATGTATACGGAAGCGAGTGTAAACATAGTGAGAAGGGCCGCAAATGTCATTCCGGAAAGGTATTTGCCTATGAGCAGTTTCCATCTTGGGATTGGCCGTATAAATAAGAGCTTCACCGACCCCGTCTGAAATTCGCTGGCGACCAGCGTCGATGTAACAATAATGGAAAACAGGGTAATAAACGAGATCATTATTGTCATTTCATCTACATAGTTCCACTGCCCGTATGCAGCAAGTGGAGGAATGTTCTCCTGCAGCCGGTATTCATATTCAGCAGCGAGCTCCGGCGTTAAAGAGGCTCCGGTCTGCTCCACGCCTTCCTCGTACTGCGTTAGTGCCTGTTCATAATCGGTCCGCCACTGCGACTCTTCCTCGACTCCGTTCCATCTGCTGAGCAGGGCCGCGCCGATAATCATCAGCACCACCAGTCCCCCAATGATCCAGGTGCTTGTTTTGTGCATCCATTTTATGTTTTCGTTTTTCCAGATAGCCCACATCATGCTTACACCCCTCCATTGGTTACTTTCAAGAATTGGTCCTCGAGTGAATGGTGATGTACGGAGACTTCGTATATACGGATGTCGTGCTCGACCAGTGTGGCTATACAATGAGGAACATCGTCGGGCGAAAGAGATACCCGTAGAGAGGAAGCGTCCATCACAGCCGTCTGCTCCTGGGTAAATGGTTTTAGCGCAGTGGAAGCCTCACGGGGCTGATCGGTAACAATGGTGACCACCTGCTTTTGATGGTCTCCCTGTATAAAGGACTGGACCGGCTGGACATCCACCAGGTGTCCCTGGTGAATAATCCCGATACGGTCGCACATCTGCTCCATATCCGATAGCTGGTGGCTGGAGATGAACACTGCCATTTGCTCCTGTTCAGCGAGCTGCCGCAAATATTGCCGGAGTTCCCGGATACCTGCCGGATCCAGTCCATTTGTCGGTTCATCCAGGACCAATAGCTTTGGCTGGTGGAGCAGCGCCTGCGCAAGCCCCAGGCGCTGCTTCATGCCAAGGGAATAGGTCTTCAGTTTTCGCTTTAAGGCGTAAGCGATACCCGTCCGTTCGGCAGCATCCCAAATGTTATTGGCTGCAGCATTACCGGCAAGCCGGGCATAGTGCTTCAGGTTTTGCTCGCCCGTTAAGTAATCATACATTTCAGGGCTTTCAATGATGCCGCCGACGTGAGAAATAGCGGTTAAAGAATTGGTCCGCACATTCTCGCCAGCGATATAAATGTCGCCCCCGGTGGCTTTAATCAAGCCAAGAATCATGCGAATGGTGGTCGTTTTGCCCGCCCCGTTTGGCCCGATAAATCCAAACACCTCTCCGGCGTACACCTGTAAATCAAGGGGATGGACGACGGTTGTTTTTTGAATGGACTTGGTGAGTCCTTCCAATTGCAGTACGGGATGCTGGTTCATGATTGAACATTCCTTTCCCTGGCATAAATGTGCTCCATCCATCCGGCTGTATCAACGCCGAAACGCTCGCGGATCGCTTCGCTGTCTTCAAGGTCCAGCACGTGCTGCTGCCGGAGGACGAGCACCCGGTCGAGCAGGGGATCCATTTCACTCACTTCGTGCGTACTGATCAGGACGCCCTGGGCTTCGACATCAACAAAAGAAACGAGGCTTTGGATGATGGAGCGCCGTACGATGGGGTCGAGTCCCGAAAGCGGCTCGTCGAGGAGGAGCAGCTCGGCTTCCCGGGCCAGCGTAATCACAATTTTTACCCGGCCGCGGTTGCCCTTGGAGAGCGTTTTGATTTTTTGCGCAGGATCGAGATTCATAAACGACAGCATGTCATAAGCGCGCTGTTTGTTGAAATCAGGAAACTGGGAAGCCCGATAAGCAATTAATTGGTCGATTCGAAAAAACGCGTACATGTGGTCGTTTTCCGATAAATAGGCGATCCGGGCGCTGTCTTTTCGTGAGACCGTCTGTCCGTTATAAGAAACCGATCCCTTGTCCGGACGCAGCAGCCCGCCGGCAAGCTTGAGAAGGGTTGATTTGCCGCTTCCGTTTTCGCCAACCACGCCTGTCACTCCCTTGGAAGGGATTTCGATCGTCACGTTTTCGAGAGCAGTGCGGCTTAAAAATTTCTTCGTTACCCCGTCAAAGGTTATCATGGTCCTCATCCTTTCGGTAGGAATCAATACCCTGGCGAATTTCTTTCTTGCTCATGCCGAGGCTTTCCATTTCGTTCATAAACTCCTGAATCCGCTGCCGCATCAGATGCTGCTTTAACTGCTGAATGGTGGCTTCGCTTTCGGTTACAAAGGTTCCCTGTCCCCGTTTCATTTCCAACACTCCTGTCCTTTCTAATTCACTGTATGTCCGGGATACGGTATTTGGATTCACACCAAAATCGACAGCCAGCGCCCGGACGGAAGGAAGCTTTGTGCCTGGCGGCCATTCGCCCCGGATGATATTGCCATGAATCGTATCAATGATTTGCTGGTAAATGGGCCTGGAGTTATCAAATGTGTAAGCCATGAGCCTATACCTCCGCTTTCTTATCAATCAGCTGAGCGGACAGGATAAAGAGGACTGCGCCAACCACGGCATGAAAAAGAATGACGCCGGCATATAGGTTGAGGTTAAAAAATTCTACATTCACCAGTCCGGTGAGCGAAAACTGGCCCCAGCTGGTGATCGTTTGATACACATCTCCGAGTCCCAGATTGGCAAGGACGCTCAGGAGAAACACAGCAGCTACCGCCAGCACAATTTGAAGTCCTTTGCCCAAAGTGTGTCGAAACGCAAAGTCAAACGAGTAAATAAATAACAGGTAAACACTGAAGTAAAGAGAGACGAGAAGCACAAAAACCGAACAAAGCAGGCATAAAGCGAGCACCTGCAGCCATGTTACCCCCTCCTCTAGCAGGCCGAAAAAGGGAGGGAGGCCTGGGGTCAACCAGGCAGCAATAAGAAGCAGAAGGCCGTTAATCAAAAGCGAAATAGAAGCGCATGCGAGGCCGCTTGCATATTTGGCGCTGAGCAATTTAGCCAACGACTGCGGCTGATAGAGCCAGAGGTGCAGCTGGCGGCGCTCGAGCTCCAGGCTGACAATCATATAGATGGGAAGGTAAACAAAATGAGCAAGAATACCTGCGCTGAGAGAACCTAGCACCACGCTTCCCACCGTCTCGGCAGGGTTATTCGAATTTACCGAGAAAAAATTTCCGCTGTTCATAACGATGGCGAAGATGACGACGAAAAATATCAGCGCCAGGCACCAGTAAAAGACGGATCGCGTCAGCGCAAATTCTTTTTTCCACAATTGTAACCAGCTTGTCATAAAGCACAGCCCCTTTGTATTAGTGTATTAATTAAATAGTACACTGGTACAAAAGAAACGTCAACAATATTTATAACGGAGAGTCATTTCTTAAAAATCTTTTAATAAAGTTCAATTCTAACGATTTAGCCGAAAAGGGGAAGGGAACAGAAAAAAGTCAGCAATACTAGCCGATGGAGGGATTGGATGAAAAGTACAAAATCCGTTCTTTATTTGTATGGAATATTTTTATTTGTTTCATGGAACCTGGTACTTCTACTAGACCAGACCCATTACGATGCAACCTACAGAATAGAAGGTATTTTGTTTATGACTGCGGTAGTAGCGGTGCTTTTTCTCTGCAATTTCTTTTATCACAGGAAAAGAACAGAAGAGTAGCAGCGCAGTATTGCATAACGGTGGTTCCCCGAGGCAGAGAGGGGAACCATTTTTTGATATAACGACAGAATAAATTATCAAGTAAAATCGGGGTTGCGAAACGTTCAGGAAAGCCTTATCATAAAGTAAATAATTAATTTGTTTACACTACAAATTAATTATTTGGGCAAGTGATTAATCCAAAGAGGGTGAACATATGCTAACGACGAAAGATCAGTTTTATTTATCTGCTCAAAAGAACAATATGCTTATTTTTGAATCCGATGTGCAGGAAATGTACTTTTGCGTTTATGTACTCGAAGAAAAATTGTTCCGCGTTACACTGACGAAGGGACAGCCGGAGATGGATATACATACATGGGCAGTGGCCCCGGGAGACACGGAAATGCCGTTTGAAGGACTCGACCGGAATCGAATCACTGATTATTTTTCGCTCCCGGCCTATGAAACGTCAGAGAATCCTGAAGAATATGTAATTGAAACGGCTTCACTCAAGCTGATGATCAATAAAACGAAGCTGCACTGCAGCTGGTTCGACAAAACAGCCGGAGAAGAGAAGCTGATTGCCGAAGACCGAAATACGCAGGCGTACGGATTTCAGATTGCTGAAACGGCGCCGACAGCCCACTACTTAAAACGAAATGAAGGGGAGCGTTACTATGGCCTCGGGGAAAAAACAGGAAATGTCAATAAGTACGGGGAGCGCTTCCGGATGCTGAACATTGACGCAATGGGCTACGATGCCCAAAAAACGGACCCGCTATATAAGCATATTCCGTACTATATTACGCATTCGCCGGAAACCGGAGTGGCTTTTGGACTCTACTACGATGACTATAATGAATGCGCTTTCGACATGGGCCGGGAAAAGGACAACTACCACGGGAAGTATCGGTTTTTTCAATCCAGCTCTCATTTTCTGGATTGCTACTTCATTCTCGGGCCTACGACAGCTGAGGTCACCCGCAGCTTTTCCTGGATGACTGGCCGTCCGGCACTGATGCCAAAATGGAGCATCGGCTACTCCGGGTCAACAATGACCTATACCGATGAAGAAAGGTCTCAGGAGCGTCTGATGAACTTTGTAGAAGACTGCCAGAGAAACGACATGCCGTGCGAGTCCTTTCACCTCTCCTCAGGATATACATCCATTGACCATAAACGTTACGTCTTCAACTGGAACTACGAAAAATTCCCGGATCCGTTAAAATTTACTGAAGATTTTCATGCGAACGGTGTCCGCATCATTGCCAACATTAAACCGAGCCTGTTGATCGATCACCCAAAGCATGAAGAAGTACTTAACAACGACTACATTGTTCTCGACAAAAAACACCGGCCGCTCCTGCAACAGTTCTGGGACGATATGGGCGTCTATCTGGACTTTACCAACAGGCAGACCATCGAGTGGTGGAAGGAAAACGTGAAAAAGGAACTGCTCGCAAACGGGATCGACGCCACCTGGAATGACAACAACGAGTTTGAAATCTGGGATCCTGAAGCAGTGGTTCATTTGTTTGGCCAGGGCGGAAGATTTCAGGATTACCGCGCGATTTTCCCGATGCTGATGACGAAAAGCTCGCTCGAAGCCCAGACCGAGTTTGACAGTGAAAAACGCCCGTACCTGATAAGCCGGGCAGGAAGCGCGGGCCTCAGCAGGTACGCCCAGACGTGGACCGGAGACAACTACTCTAATTGGGAAACGCTCCAGTACAACATTAAAATGGCGATCGGCTTAAGTCTTTCCGGCATTTACAATTTCGGACATGACACGGGCGGTTTCTCCGGAGACGCGCCGGAGCCTGAGCTGTTTTTGCGCTGGATTCAGAGCAACATTTATTATCCGCGGTTTACAATACATTCCTGGAATGACGACCAGACGGTGAACGAACCGTGGATGTACCCGGAGATTGTCGACAAGGTTTCCGACGCCATTCACTGGCACCAGAAGCTGTCCGGGTATATATTCTCGCTTCTTCACAAGTCGTCGGCCAGCTACGAGCCGGTGATCAAGCCAACCTTCTTTGACTTTGGCGACGATGCAGCGACGCATGTCGAAAACGACGAGTTCATGCTGGGCGAAGAGCTGCTAGTATGCACCATTGTACGTCCGGGAGAGCGTGAACGTGAAGTGTACCTGCCTGCTCATCCGCACGGGTGGTACGACATGTATACCGGGCAGTGGTACGAAGGAGGACGCAGGGTCACGGTTCCTGCTCCGCTCGAGTATACGCCGGTGATGGTAAAGGGCGGCAGCCTGCTGCCGGTGGAAAACGAAGCCGAAAGCCGGATCGACGTGCAGGTGTATCCGGGCCAAAACGGTGAACAAACATCGTTTACGTATTACGACGACAACGACAAGCGTCACGATACCGACGAGCTTTTGATTACATGTACCATGACGCCTGGCGAAGGCGGTATTTA
Organism: Marinococcus sp. LNHM4E3-1; assembly: GCF_056034405.1. NCBI lineage: Bacteria > Bacillati > Bacillota > Bacilli > Caryophanales > Bacillaceae > Marinococcus > Marinococcus sp. LNHM4E3-1. The sequence goes on from NZ_JBQLID010000001.1 coordinate 289,382, forward strand.
CATTGAAGTCCTTCAGGAAGGGTCGTACAGGAATGGTTTTACGTCTATGCACTTCCAGCTTCCGGAGGATGAAACGAGGCAGGTTATTATTAACGGAAAAGCAGACACGTGGTTTTCATGGAAGTGAGTATCGCTGAACGTTAATTAAAGGAGGGAAACAACAGTGAAAAAATGGATAAGTCTTGCCACGATGACGGCCCTGATTGCTTTAACAGGCTGCCAGAGTGCAAGCGGGGAGGAAGAACAGACCTTCACGCTCGCACACAACCAGCCGACGGACCATCCGGTGCACCAATCGCTTGAACGGTTTGCCGAGCTTGTGGAGGAAAAATCGGATGGAGACATGAGCATTAAAATTTACCCGAACGGGGAGCTTGGAAGCGAGCGGGAAGTAATTGAAGGGACTCAGACCGGCGCCGTGGATTTCAGCAAGGTGAGCGGGAGTGCCCTCGAAAGCTTTGAACCGGCGTATTCCGTCTTCAGCCTGCCGTATTTATTTGAAAGCCAGGAAAGCTTTAAGCGTGTCATGAACGATGAAGAAGTGACCAGCGACATTTACATGGAATCTGCTGACAAAGGGTTCCGCGGGCTGACGTATTATGATGCAGGTGTCCGCAACGTTTATACGAAAAATACGATGCTCGAAACAAGCGAGGATATGAGCGGCTTAAAAACGAGAGTGCAGCCGAGTCAGACGAGTGTACAGATGATCGAAGCGATGGGAGGCACTCCAACGCCGATGAGCTACGGGGAAGTATACACCGCGCTGCAGTCAGGTGTCATTGATGCCGCCGAAAACAATGCGACGGCGCTTACGAACAGCAACCACGGAGAAGTGGCGAAAAACTATTTCTACACCGAACACGCTATCGTTCCCGACGTGCTGATTGCTAATGAAAATACGATGCAAGACCTCTCAGATAGTGAACTGCAGGTCATTGAAGAGGCTGCAGAAGAATCAACCAGCTACCATGAAGATCTTTGGAATCAAACAGTAGAAGAAGCCAAGGCTACGGCCGAAGAGGAAATGAACGTAGAGTTTTATGAAGTAGATAAACAATCGTTTATTGACGAGGTTCAGCCGCTGCATGAAGAATTCCAGAACGATCCGGACACCTCTGATATTTACAATAAAATAAAGGAGGCCGAGTAGGATGCAAAAGGTCAAAATGATTCTCGACCGTGCGCTATTAATTGTTAACGCCGTATTAATTACCTGCATGGCTTTACTTTCGATCTGGCAGGTTTTTACCCGGTACGTCCTGGATGCGCCGAGTACCACAAGCGAAGAAATCATACGCTTTATGCTCATCTGGTTTACGCTGCTGACGGCTGCTTACGTGTTTGGACAGAAAAAGCACATTGCCATTGTGTTTCTGGTGGAAAAGTTCCGGGAACGTTCGCAGCGCTTGATTAACCTTGCGATCAATGTCTTATGGGTGTTTTTAGGGATAGTACCGATGATCATCGGCGGCATCATTCTGCTGACGTATACATACTCGGAAACGGCCCCGGCAACAGGGATGTCCATGCTGTTTGTCTACATCGCCGTGCCGGTTTCAGGCGTATGTATCGTTTTGTACGCGCTGATTGATATGCTTCGTGGCAGCAGCCGGATCGGCACTGCCAGTGAGGGGGAAAAAGGATGACAGTTACAGCCGGAATTTTATTATTTGCATCGCTCGGGATACTGCTCGTGTTCGGAGTGCCGATTGCGCTCGCGATTCTGCTGAGTGCGATGGTAACCATTTCACTTGTCATTCCATTTGACGTCAGTATCATTATTACCGCCCAGCGTCTTGCGACAGGCGTAGACAACTTTACCATTCTGGCGATTCCATTGTTTGTGCTTGCAGGTATTATTATGAACAACGGAGGCATCGCGTTTAGGCTCATTAACCTGGCAAAAATTATTGTGGGAAGGCTGCCAGGGTCGCTCGCCCATACGAACGTCGTCGGAAATATGCTGTTTGGCTCGATTTCGGGCTCAAGTGTCGCAGCGGCGGCTGCGATGGGGAAAATCATGACCCCGATGGAAATGAGACAGAAATATTCCCTGAGCTATTCTGCCGCGACAAATATCGCGTCGGCACCGGCAGGACTTTTAATTCCGCCGAGCTCGATGCTGATTGTGTATTCCCTGGTCAGCGGAGGAACTTCGATTGCAGCGCTGTTTATGGCTGGCTACATTCCAGGCATTTTATGGGGCCTTTCTGTTATGGCGATTGCGTACGTATATGCTAGAAAACATAAATATCCAGTATCCGAGAAAGTCAGCTGGAAGAATAAAATGTTTATCATCTTTGACGCAATTCCAAGTCTGCTTTTGATTATCATCGTTATCGGCGGGATCGTTGCCGGTATTTTTACCGCCACCGAAGGCGCGGCGGTAGCCGTCATTTACGCCCTGCTGCTGTCGCTTTTATACAAGCAGCTGAAAAAAGAGCAATTTAAAAACATTTTCAAGGAAACCATTGAAATTACCGGTATGATTCTGCTTTTAATTACGGCATCATCCCTGTTTTCGCTCGTAATGAGCTATACCGAGATTCCGGCAGGGATCAGCAGCGCGCTTCTTTCAATCAGCGCGAATACGATCGTCATTCTTCTGCTCATCAACGTGATTTTGCTCGTCATGGGAACCTTTATGGATATTACGCCGGCCGTGCTTATTTTCACACCGATCTTTTTACCGGTCGTTACCGAGCTTGGCATCGATCCCGTGCACTTTGGCATTATTATTGCGTTCAACCTTTGTATCGGCAACATTACTCCTCCGGTCGGAAGCGTATTATTTGTTGGTACAAGCGTAGCCAATGCAAGACTCGAAAGCGTCATCAAAGCGCTGGTGCCGTATTTCATCATACTGATTGTCATGGTGCTAGCCATTACCTTTATCCCGCAGCTCAGCCTGTTCCTGCCTCAGCTGTTTGATCTGATGTAGCTTTATATTTACTGCTTTTTGATAAAGGAGGCGGAGTGGTCCACGTGGTGCACGCCGAGAAACTTTTTGAACGCAAGCGCTGCGGCGCCGAGAGCGCAGGCATCTTCGTTCAGGCTCGAGACTTTCAGCTGCTCGTAGTTGTTAAACTTGGACTGCAGAGATGCCTCGACCCGGTCCAAAAGCTCCGGCTTAGAGGCAAACAGCGGGCTGTTAATGATGATGCGCTCCGGATTGAAAATGTTAATCACATTATTTACCCCAATTGAAAGGTAGAAAATGTAGTCGTTAATCACCTGTTCGGCGTTGGCCGTTTCCAAATGCTTCTGCACCTGCTCCTGGGTATGAAAGTCTGTACCGTTATCGTGAAGCATTTTAAAAAACGCTTTATTGGAAGCGTAAAGCTCCCAGCACCCATGATTGCCGCAAGGGCAGGGCTTGCCGTTTGGCTCAATAATCATATGGCCGATTTCACCCGCAAAGCCCTGATGTCCGCGGTAAATGACCGAATCCTTGACCATGCCAAGCCCGATGCCGGAATACAGGGTCAGGCAGAACAGGTCCGGTACGTGTTCCCCGTAAACATGTTCGGCATACACTGCCAGGTTGGCGCTGTTGTCCACATGAACGGGGGTGTCAAATGCTTCTTCGATCCGGGTCTTCACGTCGAGATCCACCCATTCCTGCTTCGGGGTGTAAACGATCTGGCTGTCGTTATTTACGATGCCGTGAATACCGATGCCGATTCCGGCAAGGGGAGCATCATAAGTGCCGCTCCGGAATACGTCAATTTCTGTTTGCAGCTGTCGAATTAATTCTTCAAGCATGCTTTCAAAATGATACGTGTCCAGATGCAGCTGCTTTTGATGAAGCCGGCGGCCCTTCAGGTCACAAAAAATGATATTGGTGCTCAGTTCATCAATATCAATGCCGATCGTAAAGCCGGCTCGCTCGTTCATTTCAATAATTATCGGCTTACGGCCGGGAGTCTCGAGTGCTTCGGTTCTTGTTTCAATCACGAGTCCCTGCTCGAGCAGATCATGAATCTGAGTGGAAATGGTTGCTTTATTTAAGCCGGTAATTCTTGCAAGCTCACTCCGGGAAAGGGAAGCATTCTTCACGATTTCCTCAAGAATCAGCCGTCGGTTTAAGTTTCGGATATAGTTCCAGTCACCTTTATGCAAGGTAGATCCCTCTTTCTATTCGTGCTGCGTATGGTAGTAATACGAATGCTTCTGTGTTAAAAGTATAAATTTAATAGTTTGCATAGTAAACAAATTAATTAGGAGATGAGACCATGACTGCATTTATTCACGAAGATTTTTTGCTTCAGTCACCAGTGGCACGCACGCTGTATCATGATTATGCGAAGCATCTGCCGCTCGTCGATTATCACAATCACCTGCCGCCAGGCGAAATATTAAACGACAAAAATTTTGATAACCTGGCCGGGATCTGGCTGAGCGGAGACCACTACAAGTGGCGAGCCATGCGGGCGAACGGGATTTCGGAGGAATACATTACCGGAAACAAAAGCGACTACGAAAAATTTCTGGCATGGGCAGAAACGGTGCCGAATACGCTCGGGAACCCGCTGTACCACTGGACGCACCTGGAGCTGTCCTCATATTTCGGCATCCATACGCTGTTAAATAAGAACACGGCGGAGGGAATCTGGAACGAAACCCGGGAAAAGCTGCAGTCACCGGAGTTTTCCACCCAGTCGCTTCTCCAGAAGGACAGCGTCGTGTTCCTGGGAACGACAGACGACCCGGCAGACGCGTTAACCACCCACGAGCAGCTCGGGCGAAGCGATTTGCCATTTGAGGTCTCTCCTTCCTATCGCCCCGATCAGGCACTGCACCTGGAAAAGGACAGCTTCCCAGGCTGGGTCGGGCAGCTGGCAGATTTGACAGGGAAAAGCATTTCCTCCTACGGCGAGCTTTTAGCCGCCCTTGATGAAAGAATTGAAGCTTTTGATGCACTCGGCACCCGCAGCTCCGATCATGGGCTGACCGAAATGGTGTATGAACCAGCGAGCGAAGCGGAAGCAGCAGCCGTTTTCCAAAAACGATTGAACGGAGAGGCGGTTACGGCGCAGGAGGCAGCCCAATACAAAACGTATACGCTGCTGCATCTGGCTGAAAGGTATGCGGAAAAAGAATGGGTAATGCAGCTCCACCTGCATCCGCTTCGCAATACGAATACCACTATGTTTAAGAAGCTCGGCGGGGACGCGGGTTTTGACGCGATTCATGACCAGCTGCCTGCACGACCGCTTGCTGCGTTTCTCGATCAGCTTGAAAGCAGCAATGCGCTTCCCAAAACGGTGTTGTACAGCGTCAATGCCAATAACAACAATACGCTCGCGGCAATTGCCGGCAGCTTTCAAAACAGCGACATTCCCGGCAAGGTGCAGGTGGGCACCGCCTGGTGGTTCAATGACCATATTGACGGAATGGAAAGCCATATGAAGTCTCTGGCAAATATCGGCTTAATCAGCAATTTCATTGGTATGCTGACCGATTCGAGAAGCTTTTTGTCATTTTCACGCCATGAATATTTCCGGCGCATTCTATGCAATTTAATTGGTAGCTGGGTGGAAGAAGGAAAAGCGCCGCATGACTTGAAGCTATTACGTACGTATGTCGAAAATATCTGCTATTATAACGCGAAAAAATATTTTTCAATTTAAAGGAGGAATGAATGATGGAGATGAGCTTTCGCTGGTACGGGACCGAAGACCCCGTCAAGCTCGAACAGATCAAGCAGATTCCCGCGATGAAGGGGATAGTGTCTGCCATATATGATCTGCCGCCGGGCGAAACGTGGCCGCGGGAGAAAATTCGGGAAGTTAAAGAAGAAATCGCACAGAGCGGGCTCGTATGGAACGTGGTGGAAAGCGTCCCGGTCCATGAAGACATTAAAATGGGTAAAAGCACGAGAGACAGCTGGATTGAAAAGTATCAGGAAACGATCCGCAATCTTTCCCAAGAAGGCATTAAGACCATCTGCTACAACTTCATGCCGGTGTTTGACTGGACCCGCTCCAAGCTTGATGCACCGCTTCCTGACGGATCCCATTCCCTCATGTATGATGAAGAACTGATTCAGCAGATTGATCCGCTCGACGGGAGCCTGACGCTTCCCGGATGGGATTTGTCCTACCAGAAGGATGATCTGCGGGTCATTATGGAGGAATATAAGGAAATAACCAAAGAGGATCTGATGGAAAACCTGATTTACTTTCTGGAGCGCATCATTCCGGTTGCGGAGGAAGAAGACGTGCTGATGGCGATCCATCCCGACGATCCACCCTGGGATATTTTCGGCCTGCCGCGCATTATTACAAACGAAGCCAATGTCATGACGATGCTGAAGCGTGTCAACAGCAGGCACAACGGGATTACTTTCTGTACCGGCTCCTACGGCGCGGACCGGGATAATGATTTAATAAGCATGATTGAACATATGAAGGACCGCATTCATTTTGTGCATGCCAGAAACGTACGATGGACAAGCGAAAAATCGTTCCAGGAAACGTCGCATTCCGTGCACGACGGATCACTCGATATGGTCGGCGTTATGAAGAAGCTGATCGAAGTAGGCTACGAAGGCCCGATCCGGCCGGATCACGGACGGATGATCTGGGGCGAAGAAGGCCGGCCTGGCTACGGTTTGTATGACCGCGCGCTTGGGGCAGTATATCTTAATGGCATTATCGATGCTGTGCGGGAAAGGAGATAAACGATGCAGACACCATTTCAAATTCCACTGGAGGATAAGGTTGTCGTCATAACAGGCGGTAGCGGCGTGCTCGGCTCTGTGATGGCAGAGGCGCTGGCTGCCAATGGAGCCAAAGTGGCGATTGTCGCCCGCAACAAAGAAAAGGTCGAAGAGGTGGCCGAACGGATCAGCGAAGGCGGGGGAGAAGCCGCCGGCTACAGCGGCGATGTAACGGACAAACAGGCAATGGAAGCAATCTATGACGATGTAAAAAGCCGATTCGGGCCGTGTGATATTCTCGTAAACGGAGCGGGCGGCAATAATCCGAAGGCGACGACCGGACAGGAATACTTCGATCCGAAAGCGCCCAACAGCGGCGGCACGTTTTTTGACCTGGATCCTGCTGCGGTGGATCAGCTGTTTTCGCTGAACTTTCTCGGGGCGCTGATTCCGTCGCAGGTATTTACTCGCGACATGGTGTATGACCGGCCGGGCTCGATCATTAACATTTCATCGATGAATGCGTACCGGCCGCTCACAAAAATTCCTGCCTACAGCGGGGCAAAGGCGGCTGTCAGCAACTTCACGCAGTGGCTTGCCGTCTATTTTTCCAAATCCGGCGTGCGGGTAAACGCCATGGCCCCGGGCTTTTTCCTGACGGACCAGAACCGGGAGCTGATGTTTTCGGAAGAAGGCGTGCTGAGCGCGAGAGCGGAAAAAATCCTGTCCCAGACGCCGCAGGAGCGCTTCGGGGAGCCAGAGGAGCTTGTGGGCACCCTGCTGTGGCTCGTTGATGAAAAATCCTCGGGCTTTGTGAACGGCATTGTCGTACCAATTGACGGTGGGTTTTCCGCTTATTCTGGAGTATAAAGGAGAAAACAATGAGAGTATTTCATATCCTGAATCAAATGATCGAAAACAAAGTAGCGGTCGTCGTTCGTGGAGAAACCCCGGATCAAGCGCTGAAGACTGCAGATGCCTGCGTGAAGGGCGGTTCTAAAACACTTGAAGTCACCTTCACCGTGCCGGAGGCCGATGACGTGTTGCGGAAGCTGCGACAGAAGTATCCGGACGTGGTAGTCGGGGCGGGAACGGTACTCGACAGCGAAACCGCCCGGCTCGCCATTGTCCGGGGCGCGTCGTTTATCGTGAGCCCGTCCTTTGATTCTGAGGTGGCGAAGCTTTGCAACCGCTATGCGGTACCATATCTGCCGGGCGTGATGACCGTTCGGGAAGCCACGGAAGCACTTAGCTACGGTGCGCAGGTGGTGAAGCTGTTTCCGGGAGAAATGTATGCGCCCTCGTTCATCAAGACGATCCGCGGACCACTGCCGCACGTGCAGCTGATGCCGACCGGCGGGGTGGACCTGGATAACGTACAGGACTGGCTGCGGGCCGGTGCCATCATGATAGGGGCCGGGGGATCGATTACCGGACCGGCCAAAACCGGCGATTACGACGAAGTCACCCGCCTTGCCGCCGAATTCCAGCGGCTCGCGGAGGAGGTGTAACCGATGGCGCGAATCCTGACAATGGGCGAACTGATGATGCGTCTCACACCTCCGTTCCACCAGCGGCTGGTCCAGACCAACGATTTTCACGTGTATTTTGGCGGGGCCGAAGCCAATGTGGCGATGAACATGAGCCAGTTCGGGCACGAGACCGCGTTTCTGACGGCGCTCCCGGCAAATGCGATGGGGGAGGCTGCCAAACGCCGTCTCCGTACAGCTGGCGTCCACACGAACATGATTGTGGATCAGGGCCGTCGTCTCGGGCTGTACTACGTGGAAGCTGGCTATTCAGTCAAGCCCGCGGAGGTCATGTACGACCGGGAGGATTCATCTGTGTGGGAGCTTACAGATGCTGATCTCGATTGGGAGCAGCTGCTTGCCGGGGTAGAGGTGTTTCACGTGAGCGGCATTACGCCCGCGCTTGGCCCGGCTATGCATGACCTGACGATGACCGCCGTACAGGAGGCTTCAAGTCGCGGAGTGCATGTGAGCTTTGACTGCAACTTCCGCGCGAAGCTGTGGTCCCCGAAGGAAGCGAAGGCCTCCTTTGAAGACATTTTGCCGTATGTGGATGTCTGCTTCATCGGCCATAAGGATTTTGTGTATCTGTTAGGGGTGGACGGGCACGAAGCGTTTTCGCCGGAGCAGCTCGAACGGTTCTATGAAGAAGCTGCTCGTACGTATAATATTTCCTTAATGGCAAGCACCCACCGGACGGCGGCATCGGCCAGTTCGAACAGCCTGACCGGCTACTACTATAATGGAAGCGGGCTTCATGCCAGCATCACGCATTCGTTTGATCTGCTGGAGCGGGTCGGAGGCGGCGACAGCTTTGCCTCCGGCATTCTGCACGGGGTACTGCAGGAGGACTGGGAGCCGCGGCAGATCGTTGAATTTGCGACCGGTTCAAGCGTGCTCAAGCATATGGTGTACGGCGACAGCAACCAGTTTGACGAGGCCTACGTGCTTCAGTTTGTACAGAATCAGGGAAATGATGTGAAACGGTAAAAAAGCGGAAAAATAAACGGCCCACGTTTCTGCTGATTTTTTAACGTAAAGTGGTTTGCCGATGTAAGCGGCTTTGAATCATAGCCTGTTCAGGACCTGGCCCGGTGCCGGCTCCTGAACAGGCTATTTTTTGTGACAGCCCCTGCTTTAAAACATCCATCGTCTTTAATATAGTGGTGCAGGGCATGGGTCCCCAGTCTTTTTTAAAAGACAGCCGAAGGGTTGAGGCCAAAATTTAATTAACCTGACTCTCCCAAACAAAAAAACTAAGGTTATAATGGATGATATATTAAGGGTGTAGGGACCTGAAAAAAAACAGATGAAGGGAGGATAAAGCGATGCTCAATGAAAGACAGATAAAGCTGCTGCAGAAACTATTGCTTCATTCGGAGGCTTTTACGCATATTCAGACGATGGCAGAAGAGTTACACTGCTCGGAAAAAACCATACGGAATGATATGAAAACGCTGCACTATTTTCTCGGTGAACACTCGGAGGCCAAGCTTCTGCGAAAACCCGGTCTCGGCGTTCAAGTAGTCATTACGGAAGAAGAAAAACATCATATTTTAAGCCTTTTACATAAAAGATCCTCGCATGAAGAGACCGATCACCTGGTGGAAATAGGCTACCGTCTGCTCGTCGAAGAAAAGCCCCAGACCATACAGGGGCTGGCAAAAGAATTCTTTATGTCAGTCAAAGAAATTAAAGAAAGCATGGCGGTCATTTCGGACTGGCTGGCAACGTTTGGGCTTGAACTGATATCGAGACAGCGGCTCGGCCTCACCATCGCGGGAGACGAATTGAAGCGACGAAGTGCTGTTGCTCATTTATCTGAGCTTGTAGCAAAGGATAAAACGGCTTCGGACTCGCTTGTCCGGCTTTTCCCTCAGCATGAGGTCAGCTTTATAAGAAAAGCAATTACTGACAGGTTAAACGCATGGAACTGGGAGATATCAGCCGAAAAACGGGAAAGCCTGATGATCCATGCGCTCATCATGATGAAGCGTGTGAGGCAGTCTTCGACAATTGTGATGAAGGAAAATGAGCGAAAAGAGGCTAGAGATGCCGGGGAATATACGATGGCGGAAGAGCTCGCAGAGGTTATCAAAGACAAGTTGAAATTATCGCTTCCTGAATCGGAGAAGGTATACTTTACGCTTCATTTGATCAGCTGCTCGGATTCCTACTTTTTGCGGAAAAACAGCAATAAAGAAGCATTAATGAAAGGTATGCTCGAACAGCTCACGACCCAGCTGCAGATTTTGACGATGACCAATTTTAAAGAGGATTTAATTCTTCTAGAGGGGCTGAAGGTTCATTTGCCTTCGACCATCCATCGCGTCATGCATGGGTTTGCGATCAGAAATCCGATGCTTGAGGAAATAAAGAAAATGTACCCCTATATGTTCAGTATGGTGGTGATGGCCCTGGAAGAAGTGAATGACAGCTATGGCATTTACATTCCAGAGGATGAAGCTGCCTATCTGGTGCTTCATTTCCAGGCGTCTGTTGAACGTCTTCAGAAAAAACGGGAGCAGAAAAAGAAAGTCCTGATCGTTTGTGAACTGGGAGTCGGTATGTCCCATCTGCTTGAAGCGAAGCTTGAGCAGAACTATAAAGGGATGGAGGTGATCGGCAGCATCGGGGCGCCCAAGCTTGATGATATGCTCGAAACCTATTCGGTTGATCTCGTTTTATCCACGAGAGAACTGACGAACCAAAGGGTGCCTGTATTGGTTATCTCTCCATTACTCCAGGCGGAGGACCGGAGGAAATTGGATAACTATCTTCAATACGAGGAGCAAAAGCCGTTGTTTTCCAGCTCCATGGCAGATTGGCTGAAAAAGGGGGAAACAGCGATCGGTATAGAGCCGGTGCACCGGTACGAGCTGATCGAAAAGCTCGGGCGGGAGCTCGTGAGGAAGGGTACCGTGTCGGAAGATTTTCCGCAGCGGGCGGTAATGAGGGAAAGAACGTCCTCCACGTCGCTTGGCAACGGGATTGCGATTCCGCACGCCCCGCCGGAGGAGATCTACGAGTCATCGGTGTCTCTTGCAATTTTTAATAAACCGATTGAATGGGGAAAGGAACAGGTGACGATTGTTTTCCTGCTTGCGATTGCTGAAAAGGACCAGGGGAGCATACGCTCGCTTATGCATATGATTTCGAGAATGGGGACGGATGCTAGCATTCTTGAGCAGCTGAACCAGGCACAAACGCTAGAAGAAGTAGAGAGCATCTTTAATAATCATTCGTATTACCGGAGCAGCGGTAAAAATGAATGATTATTTTTTGTAATTTCCGTTTTATGATGAAAACAGAAATTACAGAGGAGGGAAACGGATGAAGGTACTAGCGGTCACCGCCTGTCCGGTTGGCATTGCCCATACATACATGGCGGCTGAAAATCTACAGAAAGCCGGAAGCGAGCTTGGCGTTGAAATCAAAGTGGAAACCCAGGGCTCTATCGGTGTGGAAAATGAACTAACAGAGCAGGATATTGCGGAAGCAGACGGCATTATTATTGCCAGTGACAAGGAAGTCTCCAAAGAGCGTTTCGGCGGAAAGACTTTACTGGTGGTAGGCGTGCAGGACGGGATACGCCAGCCGAAGGATTTAATTGAGCGAATTATGGAAGGAAATGTATCCGTTTACAAAGGTGCGATGCCAAATGCGGAAACAGTGAAAGCCAAAAAGAAAGATAAGGAAAACCCCGTGTATAAGCACTTAATGAATGGTGTTTCCTATATGATTCCGTTTATTGTGGTCGGGGGGCTGCTTATTGCTATTTCTTTAGCTTTAGGCGGCAATCAGACCCCGGAAGGGATACAAATTCCTGAAGATTCCTTCTGGAAGCAGATTGAAAATCTCGGGGCAGCCTCCTTCAGTTTTATGGTTCCTATACTGGCTGGCTTTATCGCAGTAAGCATTGCGGACCGGCCGGGACTGGCTCCGGGGATTATCGGAGGCTACATTGCCGTTAACGGAAGCTTCTACGGAAGTGAGGCCGGGGCCGGATTCATCGGCGGTATTATTGCTGGTTTTCTCGCCGGGTATATCGCCCTCGGTATTAAGAAAATCAAGGTGCCAAAGGCCATACAGCCTGTAATGCCTATTATTTTCATTCCGATACTTGCTTCACTAGCGGTCGGACTGCTGTTCATTTTCATTATCGGAGCACCGGTTGCGGGCATTTTTGAAGGATTGACCCAGTGGCTTGAGGGCATGCAGGGGGCCAGCTCCTTTCTACTTGCACTGATACTGGGCGGAATGATTGCCGTAGATATGGGTGGACCGTTTAATAAAGTAGCATTTCTATTTGGAGCTGCCATGATTGCCGAAGGAAATTACGAAATCATGGGGGCCATTGCTGTAGCCATTTGTATTCCGCCGCTTGGCATGGGGCTTGCGACATTTTTAAACAAAAGGAAATACCAGCAGGCCGAACGCGAAACAGGAAAAGCCTCGTTTACGATGGGTCTGTTTGGGATCACGGAAGGGGCCATTCCATTCGCGGCCCAGGATCCGCTTCGGGTAATACCGAGTATCGTTGTCGGTTCGATGACTGGCTCTGTTATTGCTATGCTATCAGGAGTCGGCGACCGGGTGGCCCACGGTGGTCCTATCGTTGCTGTGCTCGGCGCGGTGGATAACATTCTCATGTTCTTCGTAGCTGCAATTGTCGGTACCATCGTGACGGCGCTGCTTATTAACACCCTGAAACGGGATGTAGCGTACGCCGGGGTTCCTGAGGAAAATAATTCCACGGAGGTCGCTGAAAGAACTTCTGCAGAAGCGGCTCCTGCTCCGGAAACGCATCATAATAAGGATAAGCAGATTACTCAGTTAAAAGATATTATGACGCCTGATCTTGTAAATACAAACCTGCATGGCCAGACGCGAAATGAAGTAGTGGATGAAATGATACACATGCTCGACCGGCAGGGGATAGTGGAATCAGAGGAAATGTTCAAAAACGCGATTCTGGCGAGAGAGGAAGAAAGCAGTACAGGACTTGGAATGGGAATTGCTATACCTCACGGAAAATCGGATACTGTGAAGGAGCCTGCGGTAACCTTTGGAAGACAGACGCAGGGCGTCGACTGGGACAGTGCGGATAAGACAGAAGCCAATCTAATATTTATGATTGCTGTCCCTGTAGAGAGACAGGGAGAGGATCATCTGAAAATACTCCAGATGCTGTCGAGAAAGCTGATGGATGATTCCTTCCGGGAGCAGTTATTAAATACTGCATCTGACGAGGAAGCTTACGAACTGTTAAAAACGATCCAATAATGGCAATTAAATAAGTCCAACCTGAGAAAAGCATCCTGACAGCAGGGTGCTTTTCTCATTCTATTGGCAGCCGATGCCTCTTTTTATATTTATGCAGAAATATTTGTTTGAAAATTGTGAAATCAACGTTTGAAGATTAGCAAAAAAGGATATATTAAAACCAACTATGCTTCTGATAATTGGTTGCATAGTACCCGCCCCGGAGAAACACATCCTATTTGGAAAGAAGGCGGAGAAATGAAAAAGGTTGCTGGATCCATGTTAACTGGTGCGCTGGTGTTTAGTTTAGCTGGAGGAGGCACAGCGTTGGCCGACAGTCATGATACGGAGGAAGGCGCCTCGGAAGACAGCGGGATGGTAAGAATTGTTCACGCTTCTCCTGATGCACCCGAGGTTGATGTTTACGTTGATGGAGAGGCTGTAGTCGAAGGGGCGGCCTTCAAGGATGCAACTGATTATCTGGAAGTACCGGAAGGTGAGCGCGAGGTAGAAATATTTGCTGCTGGTGAAGAAGGCGAAGGCGATCCTGTATTGTCAGGCACACTTGATGTGGAAGAGGGCGAAGCTTACACAGCAGCAGCCATAAACACGCTGGAAGACATTGAGCTGAGCGTGCTCGAGGACAATCAGGAAGCAGCAGAGGGAATGGCGAACGTAAGAGTCGCACACTTTTCTCCTGACGCTCCAAATGTTGATGTCGCGGTAACAGACGGAGACATTTTGTTTGAAGACGCTCCGTTTACCGGAGTGACGGATTATATGGAAGTGGAAGCCGGATCCTATGATCTCGAAGTACGTCCAACAGGAACCGAGGATGTAGTACTCGACCTTGCTGGAACAGAGCTTGAAGAAGGCATGAACTATTCCGTGCTTGCGGTTGGTTTTGCAGAGGGCGATCCGGAACTTGATGCAATTATACTGGCAACCCCTTCCAGTGAAAGTATGCCATCTGAAATGCCACAGACTGGAGCAGCTGGAACAGATAACATGATGATGTATGGATTGGCTGGCCTGCTGGCAGCTGGTCTCGGGGTTGGATACTATGCACGCCGCCGCGCGGGCGCTTCTTCATAGCATTCTCTTCGCTATCCTGATTCTTTTTTTAACCGGAAGCTCAGAGGAATTTACGGAAGCGGAAACGGCATATTCAGAAGCGTCGATAGAAGGGGAAAAAGCTTCGGAAATCGGGAAGCGGACAGAAACACAAACAGTTTCATCAGCGCAGTCGATTTCACCGGCAGAAATCAGAATAAGCTCAATTGACCTAAAAGCGGCAGTGGATGATATGGGATACACGGAAAACGGCGGCATGGAAGTACCGGATAACGGGGAGGACACCGGCTGGTTTTCGCCGGGATTTAAACCGGGACAGCAGGGAAATGCGGTCATCGCAGGCCATGTGAATGACCGCTCCGGTCCTGCGGTATTTTACCATCTCGATAAACTCAAGAAGGGAGACTTAATCGAAGTAACCGGTGATAACGGAGAAACGATTACGTTTGAAGTGGAATCAGCCGCATCTTATCCGTATGACGATGCTCCCATCCAGCAGATTTTTGGCGCCTCCAGCGAACGGACGCTGCAGCTGATCACATGCACTGGAGAGTTTGACAATGACGCCGGCACTCATCGGGAGAGACTGGTGGTCACCGCCTCGGTGGTGGATGAATAATGAAAGCCTGCTTTTGGTTAAACAAAGCCTGAATCGTGGACACAGTAACCAGTGTCCACGATTCGGGTTTTTTGTTTTTAACGACAGTTGTTCTATTTTGGAAGGTTACACCCGGTGGCGGGGAGGGGCGCAGGTAGGAATCGAAGAGAGAGTAAAAGCAGATAAAAAAAGATAGTTAAACAGCAGAGATTTTTGTATGATAGAAAAAACAGAAGGAATATTTTTCAAGCCAGAAATAGTTTCTCAACCGCAGTACTACCTTTTGCAGAATCGAGCGATGTGAAATGAATTTTCTATCATGGTTAATGCGGAGCATGACGCCTCCGCAGATTCTTGCCTCGGGCTTTCTTGTTGTCATTACCCTGGGGACGGCGCTGTTAATGCTTCCTATATCCGTCACGAGCCCGATCAGCGTAATTGATGCGTTGTTTACGGCATCCTCTGCAACGACCGTAACCGGCCTGGTAACGGTCAGCCCGGGAAACGGGTTTACGGTGTTCGGCCAGACCGTAATTATGGTCATGATCCAGCTTGGCGGGCTTGGGTTTATGGCGGTTACGGTGTTTATTGTGCTTCTGCTCGGTAAACGCATTGGTCTGCGCAGCCGGCTCCTCGTTCAGGAGTCACTGAATCAGCCGGCGATGGGCGGAATCGTGAAGCTTGTGCAGATTCTTGTGATTTTTTCTTTGAGCGTGGAATCGCTCGCAGCCGCCGCACTTGCCACCCAGTGGGTGCCGGAGTACGGGTGGAGCAAAGGCCTGTACTACAGCGTGTTTCACGCGGTTTCTGCCTTTAACAACGCCGGCTTCGCGCTCTGGGACAGCAATCTGATGCAGTACGCCGGCAATCCAGCGGTGAATATTGCGATCTCTTCCTCGTTTATTATCGGCGGTATCGGGTTCACGGTACTGTATGATGTGTGGGAAAAACGAAAATTCCGCACTCTGACGCTGCATTCGAAATTGATGATCGTCGGTACACTGGCACTGAACGTTGCAGCCGTAACTATTGTATTTTTGTTTGAATATATTAATCCACAGACAACAACATCACTTTCGCTCGGGGAGCAGCTGTGGACATCCTATTTCCAGGCGGTATCGCCGAGGACTGCCGGATTTAATACCGTCAACATTGCCGATATGCAGATTCAGACAATCGTATTCATTATGATGCTTATGTTCATCGGTGCCGGCAGCGCTTCGACCGCAAGCGGGATTAAACTGACAACATTTCTGGTAATCATTCTGGCTGCGGTGAAATACATTAAACGAGAGGAAGATCTAACCGCCTTCCGCCGCCGCATCGCTCCGGCCATTATTGAACGAGCGCTCGCGATTACTGTACTTGGATTTGCCGTCGTGTTTTCGGGGATATTTATTTTATCGCTCACCGAGCAGGCTTCATTTGAATACATCGTATTTGAAGTGTTCTCAGCATTTGGTACGGTCGGCCTTACAATGGGACTCACCGAGGACCTAAGCATGATTGGAAAAGTAGTAATTATCCTCATTATGTTTGTCGGCCGGATAGGCTCAGTGACGCTCGCCTTTTCACTGGCCAAACCGAAAAAAACGCACGTGCGTTACCCGCAGGGCGATATTTTTACCGGATAAGACTGAAGCCTAGGAATATAAAAAAAGCCGCTTCCTGTTAATTTTCAGGAAGCGGCTGCTTATTTTGCAGAATAACTGTTGATTCGTTGTTTGTTAATTCGCACGTTTTTCCTCCCAGAGCCGCTTACGCTCCTCAATACTCACTTCCTCATACACCTGATGCAGCATCCAGATATAACCAAAGGTATCCATAAAAACAGCATTTGCTACGCCGTGATCAGGCAGATTCGTGACCGGCTGTACTTCACTGCAGCCAGCGTTGATGGCTTTTTCGTATGTCGCCTCGATATCTGGGACCGTGATGTTGAACCAGAGTGTTTTCGGGTCATCCAGGGTGGGAGCGGTCAAATGGAAGGCCGGGTTTTCATCCAATAGATGGAACGGGACATCATACAGAGTGAAAAGTACTTCATTTTCACCCCGGGGAAAGTCTGACACCTCCATTGTTTCAATCTCAAATATTTTTTCGTACAGCTCCAGGGCTTTTAAACTATCAGTTACTACCATATCGATTTCAACACTAACCATAGTACACACTCCCTCTATAGGTTAATAGGCTGCTTTTCGAATAGGTAATCGCATGTATATGACTTATTTCTGCTCTTGATATTACATTCCCTTTCTTCTTCAGGTTATTCCTAAAAAACTCATTTGGAGGATGCTGCATAGCAGACATTATGTAAATTTTTTGGTGAAAATACTGTTGGATGTTTCAATTTGTCATGAAAAGGAAATGAAAAACCATGTAAATAAGTTATGTAAATAAAGGAGATTTTCAGCATGACACAGGATCCACGTAAACAGTATTATCATGACGATTATCCAAAGCAGTACCAGGACCCGCCTGGTGTGCAGAAATATATGAATCCGCAGCCGGACTGCGGCGAAAGCAGCTATGAGGGCACCGGACAGCTGAAGGGGCGAAAAGCGCTCATTACCGGCGGCGATTCCGGCATCGGCCGGGCGGCGGCGATTGCGTACGCCCGTGAAGGTGCTGATGTGGCGATCAACTATCTGCCAGACGAGGAGCCGGACGCCCAGGACGTGAAGGAAATGATTGAACAGGCTGGTCGTAAAGCAGTGCTTCTTCCGGGAGATCTAAGAAGCGAAACGTTCTCCCGCGAACTCGTGCAGTCCGCGGTGGACGAACTCGGCGGCCTAGACATTCTGGCACTTGTCGCCGGCAAACAGCAGGCCGTGAAAGACATTGCAGACCTTACGACCGAACAGATTGTTTCCACGTTTGAAACGAACGTGTTTTCCATGTACTGGATGACACAGGAAGCACTGCCGCATATGCCGGAGGGCGGATCGATCATCACAACGACGTCCGTTGAAGGCTACGATCCGTCGCCAATGCTTCTGGATTATGCGGCGACCAAAAGCACTATCATCGGATTTACGAAAGCACTGGCCAAGCAGGTAGCCTCCCAGGGCATCCGGGTAAACTCGGTCGCGCCGGGACCGTTTTGGTCTCCGCTCCAGATTTCCGGCGGCCAGCCGGCTGAAAATATCCCGAAATTTGGGGAAGAAACGCCGGAGACACCGCTTGGACGTGCCGGTCAGCCGGCGGAGCTTTCCGGTATCTACGTATTCCTCGCCTCTGATCAGGCAAGCTATGTGACCGGTCACGTATACAGCGCGACCGGCGGCTTGAACGCAAATTAATAAATACAGACGAAAAGCACCCATTTCCCGGATTAGCGGGAGATGGGTGCTTAATTTTTAGGAGAGTTTTTCCTCCTGGGTCTCCGGCTCCTCTGCCTGCTTGCGGGCAACGTGGGAGCTGCCCCACTCGTGCATCGCTTCGAGTATCGGCTCCAGGCTCCGGCCGTATTCGGTAATGGAATACTCTACCTTGGGCGGAATTTCCGGATAAATGACGCGCTGGATAATATCTTCATGCTCGAGCTCGCGCAGCTGCTTGGTGAGCATGCGCTGGGTGATGCCCGGCATTTTTCGTTTTAATACGCTGAAGCGCTGCGTACCGTCATTAAGCAGATGCACAAGGATGACAGGCTTCCATTTGCCGACTAGGATACCGAGCGCCTCCTGAAACTGACAAAATTCGACTTCTTTTTTCATTAATGCCACTCCTTAGTATGATTTTACAAAGCAGGTATGTAAGTATTTCCTTGCATGCAATTCAGTATGTACATACTACCATGTTCCACCATGAAAGCGAACTTTTTTGCTTACACTCTTTGAAATCCGTCATTGGTACCCTCAAGGGAACTATACCACTTTTAAGTGCGTACTTGTTTTCGCGAACGGAGCGACTAAAATAATAGAAGCAGAGAAAAATTAAACATTTAAGAAAAAGAGGGATAGCTGTGAACGTATTACTAGTAAAAGCAAATAACCGCCCGGATGGCATTTCCACGAAAATGTACGAAACGTTTCTGGAAAACGTCCAGAATGCGGGCGCATTGAACGTCGAGACCTACGACGTGTTTGAAGAGGATACCCCGTATTTCGGCCAGGACTTCTTTGACGCTTTCGGCCGCCTTGCGACAGACGGGGAGCCAACCGAGATGGACCGCCGGGTGCTTGCCGCCAAGCAGAAAGCAAAGGACGCCTTCAGCGCTGCTGATCTGGTCGTATTTGCCTTTCCGCTGTGGAACCTGACAATTCCTGCTAAGCTTCAGACCTTTATTGACTATATCGCTGAAGCCGGCTACACGTTTAAATACAGCCAGGAAGGTGCGCTGATTCCGCTGATGCCGGAGAAAAAAGTAATCTTTCTGAACGCCCGCGGCGGCGTGTATTCCGCTCCGGAAATGGCCGGCATGGACATGGCGCTTGCGTACATGCAGAACATTTTTGGCGGTCTGTACGGTATGGATATCGTAGATGAAGTAGTAATCGAAGGCCATAATGCCAACCCGGACCAGGCAGAGGAAATCATCGACGCTGGACTCAAGGAAGTTGCGGAAGCTGCATCCCGCGTAGCGTACCAAAAAGTATAACGAATCAATTAATCCGCCCGGCAGAAAACTGCCGGCGGTTTTTTTGTAGGAAAACATAGGAGAGGTAGGCAGAAAAGGAAATCTTTGCTACACTAATTTGTAATATTTTAGGTTATAAAAAGTAGGGGGAAGGGCATGGAAGCGAGGCACAATCGAATGCGTACGACGCTGGTATTCTTGTTGAATGGTCTGGTTTTTATTTGGGTGTTTATCCTCAACATTTTGGCTTTAAGCGGGCAAAGCTATTTGGGGAACACTGTCATATCCTTCCCATTATTATTGATAGCCAACATTTGGCTCATATGGAATTACAGCGGTGGGGCAAAGGAGAGCATAAACCGAATGGAAGCAGTATGGTTTAAAGTATTGGTCACTCTGCTGCTTATGAGCACGATGAGCTTTATGCTTGCGGAGATGATTAGCCGGGTTGGAAAAGGGTGATAACATGCCGGATTTTTTTCCTGTCGCAGGAGTTCTTGGTCTCTTAATGAGTTTTCTGCTTAAGGTATGGATCGTACCAAAAGAAGCAGTATCGCTCAGAGATACTAAAGGACAATATTGGTCTTATGCAGTGTTGGTTGTGGCAATTGTGCTGATAGCTGTGCTTGTTTTTACAATGGATATGTATGCTCGAGCCTACTTTTCCCTCTTTCTTATTTCTCTTCTGGCATTATTTGGGGCTGCTGAAGCGTGGCTCGAATGGCATTTTGCCAGAGAAGCAAAAGAATATATTGTAACTGGTGTAACTATTTTGTATTTTATTGTTTCTTACCTTGCACTGGAGCTTCTATTTTAGTTGAAACGTATTCAGTAAAGCATAAGTTCTGCCAGAGCGATTATGCCGATTAATGCGGAAACAATGCTGATAAAAAAGGAATGCCAGTGCTTGCGTTCCTGAGGGATATTGCGCTTTTCTTCTATGCCATCGAGCAGGGACAGTAGCGCAAAATGGAAACCCAGTGCCGGGAAAACCCATGCTGTTTTTTCGGTACCGATAAAAAGAATAAAAAGGAAAAGTGTAAAAACGGTGGCATAAATCTTAGCCCCCAGAAACTTTTCTTCCTGCATCCGGTAGTTGTTTCTTCGGTAGGGGACACGTGTTTTCTTTCGCATTCTATTATCAATAATTAGTGTAAGAAGAAAAATAATGAGAATGATCATTGCTGTAGTCACGATAGGAGCTCCTTTTTATTAGAAATCAACTGGAAAAATTAAGGCTGTTTCAAGTATACATATATCTCTTTAACCGTACGAAGAATCAATATAACTGGTCATATATTTTCCCTTAAGGAGGTTTTTCAATGAGTGTCCGGCAAATAATACTTTTAGCTGCATTAATCACATCAATCACTGTAATTATAGGCATGAACTATTTTGAAATTGAAAACCTGTTCATTATGATACCGCTAGCTGTGGTGGCCGTAATGGGATCGGGATGGCTTACAGCTGATGTTATTAAAAACAAGCGATGTGTGAAGAATGAAAGCTTATGACAATGTTTACAGAAGCAGTGACAGTTCTTTTTCTATTATTAATCCCGGTGGTGCTCGTCTCCTTCGCTTTATACGCAGTGCTTGAACCGGCGAATTGGAAAATGCATGTGCTGATTACAGTCGGATATGTGCTCATTGCAGGTGTGGTTTCCCTGGTAAGTGCAGTTATTGCGGGAGCGCGAAGCGGGGCATTTGAATCAGGGGACGTCATTTATACTTTTACTACAATTACTGTGTGTATGATCGTCGGCCTTGGCGGCTATTCGCTGTTTCGGGAATATTTATAACGGAGCGTTCCTGCTTTTAAAAATAAAGGGAAATATCCATATTTATGTGCAAATATAGAGGCGGAAAAGGCATTTTATCGTGAAAATTTGTTTGAAATATTAATAGTTCGGAAAATAGATATGTATGAGCAATTGCTTTTTTAAGCGGGAGCATTTATAAAGTACAAACGTTACTAGCCAATTCAACTATCAAAGGAGATGATTACATGGCAGAGAAAAACGAAAATAATAAGGAAAATAAAGGCTACGGCTGGGTGGCTACAGGCAGTCTGATCGGCGGATCCCTTCCGCTTATCACACGTAAGATTAAAAAAGGCCTGACGCCGGATGACGATAATAAAGGCAAGAAAAAGGACAAAAAGAAAAAATCGAAAAAACCGCGTTATATTTTAAACAAAAAGAAGAGCACACCGAAAAAATTGGCGAAGCAGAAAAAGCTCCTGAAGAAAAAAGCAAAGGGCAAGCTGCCGAAAAAGCTGAAGAAATAGTAACTCTGAAGCATCCTTTCCTATCGCAGGGAGGGATGTTTTTTCTAAAATTTTTTTTCGGAAAATAGTTTAATATCCATAATGAGCGTATATAATTAATAATGAAAACACCATTACTTCGAATAAGGAGGAATGCATGATGGCAGATTTAACACCTAATCGCCGTAATCGTGGGTTTTTCCCGGACCTGTCCCGTGGTTTTGGATTTGGAGATTTGCTGAATGACCGCTTTTTGGAGCCGCTTCAGGATATGAACAAGTTTAAGCTGGATGTTCGTGAAGAAGACAAAGAATACGTAGTGGAAGCGGAGCTCCCTGGCTTTCGAAAGGAAAATATCCGGGTGGAATATGAAGCACCGGTGCTTTCGATAAGCGCGAAGCGGGAGGAAAAGCAGGACATTGACCATGACGACTACGTGCACAGAGAACGCAGCTACGGCGAATTCCGCCGGCGTATAACACTTGAGAATGTTAAGGATGACGACATCCAGGCTTCTTTTGAAAACGGCGTACTGAAGCTGCAGCTTCCAAAAGAAGAAAAACGGTCTGTGAATAAAAAACAAATCGATATTCAATAGAAATATTACAGACAAACTGTAAATATTCGTTTTTGCACTTGAATGTGATGAAAATACTGGCACAACCGCGTTAAATGCTTTGAATCAAGAAGAATTACCTGCCTTCATTTTGAAGACGGTAATCTGATTGTAATATTTTGTGACAAATTCTGGTGGATAAACCGCTGTTTATATCTCATCAAAGCTTCGAAGCAGGCCCTTGGGCCTGCTTTTTTTACATAAAATGAAAGTTTATTAAGAGGAGATTACAACTAAATTAATGCTGTTGATATTATCAAGCCCCCGCGTCATAATCGGAAGCGTTGTGTTTGAGAGAAAGCACATAAGTAATTCAGCAATCAACTACATTTAACAACCAACTTAATTCATGCAATAGTGACGTAAAGGTAAGTAATCATATAGGCAAACAATTCATTGGGAATCGTCATCGGGACGAAAAAAATATTTTTACCTCGGAGGTTGAATCAACATGATGAAAAAAACATTATTTGGAACAGCAATTACAGCAGGCGTAGTATTCGGAGCACCACAGGCAGCGGACGCATCCATCAGCGACCACGGCCAAATGGAAAGAGGAGACGTTAACTCTTCTGTTGCGGAGCTTCAGGACACGCTAAAGGAAAAAGGCTATTTCCACGGCTATACTGGTTCTACATTTGGACCGAGAACTGAAAGTGCTGTAAAAGAATTTCAGGCAGATAACGGCATTTCTTCTTCTGCCGGCAACTACTTCGGTGTAGCAGGACCGGAAACGCAGGCAGCTCTTGGCGGCTCCAGCTCATCTGATTCCTCCAGCGAAGAAGTAGCTGGCGCTTCGACTTCCGAGTCCTCGAACAGCACAAGCGGTGGCGACACAATGACCATGGAAGCTACGGCATACACAGCTGAATGTGCAGGCTGCAGCGGCATCACGGCAACTGGCGTTAACCTGAACAACGACCGTGACGCGAACGTTATCGCTGTGGACCCAGACGTTATCCCACTCGGTTCTACAGTGAAAATCGAAGGCATGGGTACGTATGAAGCAGCAGACACTGGCGGTGCGATTAATAACGACCGCATTGACATCCACGTTCCGACTAAATCTGACGCTTATTCCTTCGGCCGTCAGGACGTCGAAGTAACAGTAGTCGACTAATCAATAGCACTAAGCAGAAATCCTCTCCAGAGCTGGAGAGGATTTTTTTGTGTCACAGTTCAATAGGTTTGTATCATAGGAAATTTTTGTTAATAACAGTATAATATTTTATACCGAAAATATTATACTGGAGGCACGAATGTGAGTGATCTATGCAAAATAATGTGTGTAGTCGGAACCCGGCCGGAGGTTATAAAAATGGCTCCGGTCGTACATGAAATTTCAGAAAATGAGCAATTTGAATTGACCCTGGTAACGACCGGTCAGCATAAAGAAATGGTTGAGCAGGCGCTGGAGCTGTTTGAGCTGCAGGTGGATGTAGACCTGAAGGTGATGGAGAAAAGCCAGACACTTACAGGTATTACCTCCAAAGTACTGGAGCGTCTGGAGCCGGTCATGCAGCGCGAACAGCCTTCTGTCGTTTTGGTGCACGGGGACACAACGACGACGTTAGCTGCCAGTCTGGCGGCTTTTTATCAAAAGGTAGATATCGGGCATATCGAGGCCGGGCTTCGTACATATGATAAATACGCGCCGTATCCGGAGGAAATGAACCGACAGCTGGTGTCGAGATTGGCGGATTGGCATTTTGCACCGACGGAATTAGCCAAACAAAATTTACTGGCGGAAAATATTGATGCTGCGGGCATACATGTGACCGGCAACACGGCCATTGACTGCTTAAGTTTCACATTAAAGAAGCAGTATAAGCATGAACTGCTGGAGCATATAAACGGGCATGATTTTATACTGGTTACTGTGCACCGCAGAGAAAACCTCGGCGTTAATATGAAGAATATTTTCCTGGCCCTGCACGATATTCTCGACTTTTTTCCGGATATACATATCCTGTTTCCGGTTCATAAAAATCCTGCTGTTCGTGAGCTTGCTGAACAAATGCTTCAAAACCATCCGCGGATCCATTTAACAGATCCGCTAAACACGGTTGATTTTCATAATATTGTCTCCCGTTCGATGCTTATTTTGACAGATTCCGGAGGCGTTCAGGAGGAAGCACCCTCTCTGAATAAGCCGGTGCTTGTGCTCAGGGATCAGACCGAGCGCCCGGAAGGGGTTGCTGCAGGGGTTTTAAAGCTTGTTGGAACAAATCGTGAAGCCATTGTTCAGTGCGTCGTAGACCTTTTAACCGATGAACAAAGCTATCAGCAGATGGCAGGCGGCATTAACCCGTATGGCGATGGTAGAGCCGCAGAACGAATTATCAGCATGCTGGAAAAGCACTACGCTTCCGCGCAGACTGCAGGGAGAGAATAATATGAGAATTATTCAGTCTATGGTGCTGTTGTCCGGTCTTATGGCTCTGTCTATGCTGGCGCTGATATGGTTCGGCAGCTCCGTGCTTAGTTTGATGGTAACAGCTGTCATCGGCCTGCTGCTGGGGGTCGTAATTTTACTTCCCACACGGTTGATTTTTCCCGCTGCATTCGTGTCAGTGCTGGTGTATGGATTTTTTCTGACAGGGTGGAGCATGTTTTTTGCTGGAGCGCCTCCCCAGGAGGAATTAATTCTTCATCATATTCTTTTCAGCATCTTTGTTATTTCGTTCTGGCTGTTTTTCGTTTCGGTGAAAACAGCTGTGGAGGAAAACCATTCGCTGCGCCAGAAAGTAAGGGAGCTGGAAAAATACCAGGGTGAGCTGATGATGCTTTCCAACAGTGAATTTAACAATCAGGCGGAATTGTTTTTAACAGGTATGCAAAGGCGCCGGGAGCAGGGATTTCTCGTTGAAGTCATGCTCCGCAGCTCTGTCTACACGCAGGATGCACTGCAGGAGGTTATGAGCGGCGTGTTAATCGATTCGATCCGGAGCCGGTTTGATCTGGTAACCAATAACGGGGACCAAAGCTTTACGATGTTTTTGCAGAACACGGATGAAAAGGGGCTGCGCATTGTGCTCGAGCGGATTAACGAAAACTGCAAGGAAAAGGTATCAATGATAGAACCGCCGTATGAGCTGCGTTATGCTGAAATACAGAGCTACAGTCTCGAAGCAACGCGGGAGCATTTACAACAGCAGAAGGCGGGGGCCTGAAGTGACAATATTTTTTATATGCGTGATGAGCTTTTTCTGGGCCCTTTTGCTGTATTATTCATGGCTGGCGGTAGGCGGCGTTATTCACAGGCGGCGGCTGTATCCTTATAAAGAACTGAATGACTATCCTTCCGTTTCGATATTTATCCCTGCCCATAATGAAGGGGTGGTTATGAAGGAAACGCTGCAGGCGATGAACGCGCTGGATTATCCCGGGGAGCTTCGGGTATTTCTGCTTGATGACAATTCATCTGATGAAACGGAAGAGATCGGCCTTGCTTACAGCCGGATGTTTTCCCGTATTCACTACATTCAGGTGCCCCCGGGGGAGCCGAAGGGGAAGTCGCGGGTGCTGAACTACGGCCTGAGCTTTATCGACACGAAATATTTTCTTGTGTATGATGCCGATAATCAGCCGGAGCCCGGGGCGGTTAAACAGCTGGTGGAGGCTGCGGAACAAACCGACAGAGCAGTAGGGGCGGTAGGCTACGTGAAAACGATCAACGCCAGGAAAAATTTACTGACGCGCATGATCGCCCTTGAGTTTCAGGTGTTCCAGCTGCTGATGCAGAGCGGACGCTGGTACTGGTGGAAAATGGGGTCTCTGGCTGGTACGAATATGCTGCTTGAAGTGGAAGCGATGAAAAAGCTTGGCGGTTACGATGAATATGCTCTCGCCGAGGATGCGGAATTAACCATCCGGGTGGCGGCGAAGGGATGGAGGCTACCGGTAGTGCCGGAGGCTAAGACGTGGGAACAGGAGCCGGAAACGATCTCCATTTTTCTGCGTCAGCGCACGCGCTGGTTAATTGGCAACATTTATCTGCTGGAAAAATCGTTCAAGGATTTTTCGTTCTGGAACAGAACGACCATGCTGCATTCGGTTCAGCATATTATCACCTACCTGTTTTTTGTGCTCCTGTTGTTTTTATCCAATATTTTATTTGTACTCAGTCTTTTTGATGTTTTTACCACAGCGATTACAGTTCCGCTTTTGATGATCTGGTTTATGAGCTATATTGTTTACACGAGCCAGATTTTCAGCGCCCAGGTGCTGGAGCGGGATGTTACGACCAGGCAGGTCGCCGTAGGAAGCGTGATGTATTTCACCTACGCCCAGCTGTTTTTGATTTTGCTCGCTAAAAGCTTTTATGCCTATGTGGGAAGCCGTCTGCGCCATAAAGTGATTAAATGGGACAAAACGGAACGGTTTAAAGGCGGGAGCTCGTGACACGTAAACAATTAATGATAGGGATAGCCAGTATTATGATGGCTGCAGCGGTGTTTGCTTTCATCAACGCGTACAATCAGACGGATATGGTGGTAAGTACGGTGGAGGAACAGTATCGGGGCGACAATGGCTTAATTCAGAATTACCCGAAGACCGGCGGGGCGGAGTATTTATCTGAAGCGGAGGGTCTGTATTTGGAGTATCTGCTGCTGACCGGCCGGGAGGAACTTTTTCAGGACGAAGCAGAACGGCTGGAACCGCTTCTGCAAAAGGTTCCTTCCGGGAAGCTGGTTCAGTGGAAGGAGGGGAGCAATACATTCACCAATGCGTTGATTGATGACGTTCGTATTGCCTCCGTGCTCGATCAGGCTGGCGCCGAGTTTAATAATAGCAGCTATACGGAGCTGTCCAGGGCGATTCAGGATGGCCTGAGAGCCAATAATTTTTCGGAGGGAAGCTGGCGGGACTATTACGACTGGCAGGAGCACCAGGTATCACCGGAAATTCATTTTAGTTATTTTTCCATTGAAATATGGAAGCAGTTCGGGTGGCCGCTGAAGAAACTTCAGATCATTCAGCGTGCGGAGGACAGCGGCAGCGTGTTTTATCTGGAGTCGTATAATGCTGTAGAGCAGCAGCCGGAGGCGTACAACCTGGAGGAAGTGAATATGATTGACCAGGTGCTGATTATGCAGCAGATGAACCCGGAAGCACCCGAAAAGGAAGCGCTGGCGCAGTGGATAGATGAAAAGTACGAAGAGGAAGGTAAAATTTACGGCCGTTACGACCGGACCTCAGAGGAACCATCCGTTAATTATGAGGCGGCAAGCGTGTATGCCCTGCTTTTAATCCAGGAAATTGATAATGGCAATATCCAGGAAGCAGAAAAATGGGAGAAGCCGTTGAGAGAGCTTTACGAGGCTTCAAGCCCAGCAGAGGATACCCATTTTTTTGATTACATGCTGTCAGCAATTGCGCTCGAACGGCTGGAGCAGGCACAGGACAGTAGATAAAAAGAAAATATTACCAACTGCCTCTGACGGATGCTTTACCGTCGGAGGTTTATCTTTAGTAATGACTCAGGGCACCTGTTGCTAATCTTTCCCCTGGAACATATATTAAAAAGCAGGAAAAACGTTTAGAATATGAAAGAGACCGAAGGAAAAGCTTTAATAAAATTGTAATGCCGGAGGAAAAAGATGATACATATCAAACAGGCCGGACCCTCGCATGTCTCCGGCATTATTTCTGTCTGTACAAAAGCGACCTGGGCAACGTACCGAAAGCTGTGCAGCGATGATTATCTCGAGCGGGTGTGCCGGGAGTTTTATAATGAAGCCAGAGTGCTCGATGAGGTGAAGCATACAAGCCTCGACTGGGGTGGCTATTTTACAGCTGTGGAATATGAAACAGTATTAGGAGCTGCGGGCGGTGGCATGACTGGGGAAATGGAATCCGAACTGTACGTGCTGTATCTGGATCCGGCCCACCGGAATGAGGGTATCGGCACGAGACTGCTCGGCGCGGTAACCCGCCAGCAGCAGAACTGGGGGTCGGCCGAGCAGTGGGTGTCGGTGCAGAAGGGCAACCAGCTGGCGATTCCTTTTTATGAAGCCAGAGGCTTTACGTACGAAGGAGAGCGTATCGGGTATGCGAACACGGAAGACGAAGATTATGTATCACTCCGGTACAGGCGTGCCATTTAAATAGAAGAAAAACAGCTGCGAACTGGGCGGTCCAAGGAGGAAGAAAATGCTTATCATGCTCATGGTGCTGGCCTTCGCCGGTGTATTGACAGCGGTCAGCTTCATTTCAAACAGCCGGGTGAGGAAAATTGCCGTTTACAGCAGCTATGCGTTGTTTCTTACAGCGCTCGCGATTTTAACGCTGGGATAGCTGTGGCGAAATTTAAAAAGACAGTCGTTTTGTTGTACTGCATGTAACTGTTTTGGTTATAATTAACAATAGAAATGGAGGAATGACAGATGAAAGCACTAGTAACCGGAGCAACAGGCAAATTAGGATCCCAGGTGATGCAGTCGCTGCTGAAAAAGATGCCGGCTGATCAGCTGGCCGTCAGCGTACGGAACCCGGACAAGGCCCAAGATCTGAAGGAAGCAGGGGTGGACGTGCGCCGCGGCGATTTTGACGATCCGCAAAGTCTGGACGAAGCGTTTGCCGGCGTGGACCGGCTGCTGATTATTTCAACAGACGGAGATAATGATACAAGAATACGACAGCATACGAACGCGGTGGAAGCTGCGGCGCGGGCAGGTGTTTCCTTTATTGCCTACACAAGTATCGGCCATGCAGAAAGCAGCACGATGTTTTTGGCTCCGCCGCACCGAGCAGCCGAAAATGCAATCATTGAAACCGGCATTCCGCACGCGTTTCTGCGCAACAACTGGTACTTTGAGAATGAAGTGCCGGGTATTCAGGGAGCCATGAACGGGGCGCCGTGGGTTACTGCTGCCGGGGCCGGCCGGACAGGATGGGCGCTGCAGCTCGATTACGCAGAAGCAGCGGCCGCGGCTCTCGCTGGAGAGGGTGTACAGCAGTCGGTTTACGAGCTTTCCGGCCGTCCGCACACCCAGGACGAGCTCGTAAGCGTACTCGGAGACGTGCTCGGAAAAGAAATTCCAGTGCAGCATGTGGATGATGATGAATATGCGGAGATCATGAAGGAAGCCGGGATGCCGGAGGCGGTTGTACCAATGCTTGTAAGCATCCAGCAGGGCATCCGCAGCGGATCGCTCGACATTGAAAGCAATGATTTTGAAAAGCTGCTCGGCCGTCCGGCCACGTCGATGCATGACGCGCTTGAACATCTCGTGCGGACACTTCCAGCCGAGTCTTAATTACGATAACGCCTCAAGCTGTACGCTTTTGGAGCGCGGGAGCTGATAGCAGTCTCCCGCGTTTTTTCGTGAAGAGGGAAAACGCGGTGCATCCGCCGATGACGATGGCGCTGCCTGCCGCCTGCGCCCAGGTGAGGTGTTCGCCAAAAAGGATAAAGGCAAGCAGGGCGGTAAACAGCGGATTAAAGTTTAAAAACAGCCCGGAGGTTGTCGCTCCCAAATGCTTCACACCTATTCCCCACAGCACCATACAGACAATCGTGGCAATGATGCTTAAAAACAGCATCGATCCGATAAATGCGGCATCGATCTGATGGACCGGAATCTGAAAGCCTTTGACTGGAAGCAGCAGGAGTACGCCGAACAATCCGGAGTAGCAGACCGACATCATCGGAGACACTATGGTGGTCGCCCAGCGGCTGCAGATTGAGTAGAGCCCAAAAACCAGCACTGCCGCAAGCATCCACACATCGCCGGAGGCAAAAGAGAAGCCAGTGAGACTTCCGCCGCTCACGACGAGCAGTACGCCGGCGGTGGAAATGAGCATGGCTGTGATCTGTGCGCCGCGCAGCCGTTCACGGAGAAGAAGCGCCGAAAACAGGGCGATCGACAGCGTATTCATCGTCGAGATAATACTTACGCTGGTGGCATTGGATGAATCAAGCGCGGTAAACTGCAGAATATTAAATAGTGCGACGCCTGTAATTCCCATCAGAAGCAGCGGTACAATCGCTTTTCTGTCAGGAAGCAGGCGTTTTTCTGTGAACAGAATGATGGGCAGCAGGCAGAAAACAGCAATGCCGTAGCGCAGAATCGTCAGCGTCACGGGAGAAGCGTAGGCGGTCAAGCCTTCGCCAACGATGAAATTGCTCCCCCAGCATAGGCTTGCGAGCAGCAGCAGTGCGGTGTATTTCATGATTGTTCCCTCCCGTAATATTGTACGAAATAAATGTATCATGTAAAATGATTGTATAAAATATTATTTTGTATAAAATGATAAATACAAAATATTTATTAATAAAACGATCATGAAAAAGAATTTATTTTTGTTTAAGGTGAAAGAAGCACGGTGAAAACGAATATTATTCGGGAGGGAAACGCATGTTAGACGATGTGGATGTACATATTCTTGATTTACTGCAGACGGAAACGAGGCTCAGCAACCTGGAGCTGTCCCAGCGGGTGAACCTTTCGGCGCCGGCGACCCACGCCCGGGTCAAACGGCTGGAGCAGGAAGGATATATTGATTCGTATACGGCGATCCTCAACCAGGAAAAGCTCGGGTATGATCTTTTGTGCACGGTATTTATGAGTACGAGCATTCACCAGACGCAGGAGTTAAACGAGCTCGAACATCGTTTATCGGAAATGCCGGAGGTGATGGAGTGCTACTGCATGACCGGCTCGTTTGATTATATGCTGAAAACGATCCACCGCAGCCGCAAGGAGCTGGAGGCGTTTATCCGGGAGCTGAACCAGCTCGGCGTCTCCCAGCTGCAGACGAGCATCGTGCTCCGGGAGGTCAAGGCTTCGACGGTGCTGCCGCTCAGGAAATAAAAATAGATTCAGAGATTAATATAGAAAAAACGGAATAGCCAAAACCGAGCAATTAATACGTTAAAATGCCTTTAAAAAAAGCGGATATGTTATCGTAGTGGGGCTGCATAGAGCGGAGGAGAATAGCAATGATACCGGATGGTTTTCGAGAGTATGACCCGATTAAATACGCTTCAACAATTCGACCAATTCAAAAAGGCTTTTCAGGAAACGGGAAATTTATTCTGGATGATAAATATTTGCTGAAGACTTTTCCAGTCGGGAGGCTTGGGGAACGAAAGCATGTGTTCAAAGTGTTGAATACGCTTGAAAATTATTCTTCCTTTATTCCACGTGCAATAGATATCGGAAAACGGAAGTTAGATGATGGAAATGAACAGGCGTTTATGCTGATGACATATCTGCCGGGAGTTGATGCAGAAGCAGTGCTTTCTTCTCTTTCCCAAAAAGATCAGTACAAAGCAGGTTTTGAAGCATCCAAAGAGCTTGCAAGGCTGCATGAGCTTGAAGCACCACCTGAATATCCTGATTGGAAAACGGTGAAAACAAAAAAGATCGACCGGTACTTCGAGCAGTTGAATAAAACAGGGGTGGATCAGGAAACGGTGCATCTGCTGTATACTTATATCAAAAAGCACGAACATTTAATGGCAGACCGCCCAAATAGATTCCAGCACGATGATTTTCATCCCTCAAATCTGTTGATAGCAGGAGGACGGTTCCAGGGAATTATAGATTTCGACCGGATGGATTGGGGTGACCCGGTGCATGATCTGCAAAAAACCGGCTTTTTCACGAAAAATGTAAGTCATGCGTTCAGTAGGGGAAGTATCGATGGTTATATTCAAGCAACAGAATTTGATGAAAACCTTTTTTGGAGGCTGTATACATTGTATTCAGCCGTTCATGTCGTATCAGCGATAGTATGGGCATACCGGGAAAGTAACGTGCAGCATGACAAGTTGCTCAGGTACAGTAAAGAAGTTATTCAGGACCACCATTATTTTGATAGAAATATACCGGAATGGTATTGGAAATAGAGCTTATAAAGTTACTCGCTTTAACTGTTCTTTTTAAATCCATCAGTCAACGGAGGAATTCAGATGCATACCGAAGATTTTATCAGCATTATGATCCATCAGACCGATTTGAAATTAACGAGCTTTATTAAAGAAGAACTGCAGGCGTTTAATCTTACTCCGGAGCAGAACCTTATCATGATGCTTTTGTGGGAAGAAGACGGCCGCACCCAGAACGATATAGCCCGCAAGCTGCAGAAGGATAAAACCAACGTTGCCCGGATGGCCGCCCAGCTTGAAAAAAAGCAGTTCGTGCGGCGGGCGGCGGGGACTGAGGACCAGCGGGCCATGCAGCTGTTTGTGACAGAAGAAGGAAGGCATCTTCAGGAAAAGGTACGCCCGGCGGCCGAGCGTTTCAACGCTGCCGTGACGAAGGGAATTAGCACAGAAGAGCTCAAAGCGCTTGAACAGACGCTTGCCAAAATAAATAAAAATGTTTCGGGGAGTCTCTGGGGGGAGTAGGGGCTCTCGGAGTAGATTCTTTGCAGGAGCCGGAAAAATATGTTGTACTAAAGATGCAGATTAAATGAATTGAATATATTTTTTGAATAAATAGTTGCTATGCATACTAAAATGAAAGTGAGGGATTATTCATGGCGCATCAACAGCATTTGTTTCAGCGCCGGATCCGTGATAAATGGACGGTACAGTACGAGGAATTCGGTTTTCCTTCCATTCAGAAGGGGTGGGTGCTGCCGGTGGACCGGTGGAAGGAGTTTGATCCGTTCATTTTAATGGCCGAGGACTGGTTCAAGAAGGGCACGTTCCCGGATCATCCGCACCGTGGCTTTCAAACCGTTACGTATGTGGTGGACGGAAGGCTTGAGCACATTGACAACGGCGGCGGCCGTGACATTCTCGAGCCCGGCGACGTGCAGTATATGAATGCCGGCTGGGCGGCCCGCCATGCAGAGGACGGGGTGGAAAATGATATCGCCCATACCCTGCAGCTGTGGCTGAACCTGCCGAAGGACCAGCGAAATACCGATACCATCTACCAGAATGTATACGGAGAAGAGGCTCCAACCGTACAAATTGACGGCGGATATTTAAAGGTTTTTTCCGGGACCGTCGCCGGGGAAGAAGGGCCGCTGAACTCGCTCGTCCCAATCACGCTGACCGAAATTAATTTATCGGAGGGAGCGGAATACGTGCATCATCTGCCGGAAAACCATAATGCCTTTTTATACACGCTCTCCGGCAGTGCCGATGTGGCGGATGGTACCGTCAACAAGCATGACGTGGCGACGCTCACCTTCGAGGATAACGGAGATCCGGAAGCGCTCTCGACGCTCCGCATTAAAGCCCACAAGCGCCGGACGAGACTGCTCGTGTACTCCGGTGAACCTATCCGTGAAGGGATTGTACCGTACGGTCCGTTTGTGATGAGCAGTATGGAAGAAATCAGGCAGGCGTACCGGGACTTTCACGAGGGAAAGTTCGGCCCGCCCGCAGAGTAAGCTGAACAGAGTGTCATTCAATATGAAGGAGATGGAGCAGAATGGATGTACTGACAGCAATTCATTCACGCCGCAGTAACGGACTAGTAGAACAAACCGAAGTACCGGAGGATATCATCGCGCAGGTGCTCGAAGCCGGCACCTGGGCGCCGTCGCATCACAAAACGGAGCCGTGGCGGTATTTCGTCATGACCGGTGACGGGCGCAGGCAGCTCGGGGAAGCGATGGCCGCCATCGCCGCGGAAGGTATGACGCCGGAAGAAAAAATGGAAAAGCAAAAGAATCTCGAAAAGCAGAAGGAGAAGCCGATGCGGGCACCGGTCGTGATTGCAGTGGCAGCCGAGCCGTCTGAGGAAGAGCGGGTGGATACGCTTGAAGAGTACGGCGCAGTATACGCCTCCATCCAGAACATGCTGCTTGCTGCGCATGCCCTAGGGCTGGCGGCCTTCTGGCGCACCGGGGCGCACTGCTATCATCCGAACATGAACGATCTGTTCGGCCTGGGGCGGCGGGGAAAAGTACTCGGACTGATTTATATCGGCTATCCGATGCGGGAGATGAAGGAAGGGCACCGGAAGCCGGTGGAACAGGTGACCACCTGGATAACGGAATAATTGCGGGATAGAAAAAACAGGCAGCGGGAGGAAGCCGCTGCCTGTTTTTTGTTATTTTTCATCGTGCCTTTTGTTCAGCTGCTGACGCAGATTCAAACGCTGCTGTAAGTATTCCCGAAGAGAAATTTCTTTTTGGACCCATTGCTGTTTTAGAGCATTAAGCTGGTTTAAAAGATGATGTTTGTTCATACGATCCTCCTGCAACCATATTTCAATTATATTGTATCCGCTTAACAATTATTTAAAACCTCGAATGATATGTGAAAATGAATGAAAATTATAAAAACGCAATATTTTTAGTTTGAGTATTGAAACCGCCTGGGAATATGGTAATAAATACAAGCCATAGCGGCGGAAATGTCGGGAATCCATAAGCCTGCAACATAAGCCAAAAAGTACTAAAGGGAGACCTCTGTGCTTTTTGGCTTTTATTTTATAAAAATTTAAGAGGTGAAATGGATTGAAACAATACAGCCATATCCTGGCAGCGCTTGATGTGCTCAGTAACCCTAATGTTGATGCCTTTGACGAAGCGTGCCGTGTCGCGGTTAAACACGATGCCGACCTGACGCTCGCCTATGTGTTTCATTATAATGAATATTCCTCGCTCGGATGGATGGACCCGATCGGCATCAGGCGGCTGCACGCAGAAGCAGAATACCGGCTTGAAGCGTACCGGAAAAACGCCGAAGAAAAAGGCGTACCGCGGGTAAAAACCGTCCTGGACAATGGAGTGCCGAAAAAACGTCTCGTGAACCAGCTCTGTGAAAGGGTTGACCCGGATCTTATCATTCTCGGGCAGTCCGGCGGCAATGCCCTCGGCCAGGCGATACAGGGAAACACCACCACAAAAACGGTGGTGAAGCACGCTCCCTGCGACGTTCATGTCGTTGACCCGGCGATCGCTTCGATCCAACGGGCGCACACTGCACCGCTTCAGTAAATCAAAAGATCCCCGGTGGAGTAATCCCGCCGGGGATCTATATGCGCCATTAAAGTGTGTAGTGGTTTTTATCGTCCCATTTTTGTTTAATCACTGGAAGGTCACTAACGGTAGTGATGATAAGCTCTTCATCGCGAAAGGCGTTTAAGCTGGCGAGCAGTTCATCCTCGGAACAAAAATAAACGGGTTCCGAGCTGCCGAAGCGTGAGCGGATATCGGCGGCTGTTCCTATGTATACCTGGTTTTTGGGACGTTGAAGTACATATGCAAAATGGTCGATGGCAATGACCTCCTTTATAGGGACTTATAGTAAGAATAGCACGTCAGGGGTGAAACAGAAAGCAGAATGCATGGAATTTAAATAGAATATGAACAGTAAAGAAAACGGCTTGATCCTGGCGGGAGCCATATTCAAGCCGTTTTTGAGTTGTTTAAGGGGTTTACTTTTCATCGGGCCTTGGAGAAATAAAGCAGAAAATGCCTAAAAGAAGGGCGGAAACCGCTATAGCCCAGTACGTAAACAATAAGCTGACGAGAGTGAGAGTGCCGAACCAGATTTGAAAAAAACGGCGTTCGTTCATAGCTTCACCTCTTATGTGGAATTTAGAGCTCGGGAGTCATAAGCTGCAGGGCCGCTGAAACAGCCTCCGGGTGGCTTCTTTTCCCGTCGGGGTCTGGGCAAGCCCTCCTTCAGCAGTCTCTTTCAGGCTGCCCGGCATGTCGCGGCCGATCGTATGCATCGTCTGAATAACTTCATCGCAGGGGATGCGGCTGGTTATGCCTGCTAAAGCCATATCGGCCGCTGAAAAAGCGATGGAGGTGCCGATGACGTTTCTTTTCACGCACGGCACTTCGACGAGCCCGGCAGCCGGATCACATACGAGTCCGAGAAGGGACTTCATTGCTATTGCGGTGGCGTGGGCTGCCTGCTCTGGGGAGCCATGCTGCAGCTCCGTAATCGTGCCCGCAGCCATGGCCGTCGCTGAGCCAATTTCCGCCTGACAGCCGCCTGCCGCGCCGGAAATAAAGGCGTGATTCGCAAATACGTAACCGATGGCACTTGCTGTGAACAGCCCCATCGTCAGAGTGTCATCATCGATGCTGCGGTTATCCTGGAGAGAGACCAGAATGCCCGGTAGTATACCTGCGGACCCGGCCGTGGGAGTTGCGACGATAAGGCCCATTTTTGCGTTGCTTTCCGACGTGGCCATCGCTGCTTCCATCGCCGTGCTGATGACCGGTCCGGATAACGGGTCGGTGTTTTGATTATACTGATGCATCCGGTAAGCATCACCGCCCGAGAGCCTGCTCTCTGTTTCCGTAATGTTACTCACTCCGTCCCGGACCGCCTGCTTCATTACCCGCAGCCGCTCCTGCATGCGTCCGAAAATCTGCTCCCGGGAAAAATCGGAGCGGCGAACCTCACGGCGCAGCATCCATTCGCCAATGGAAATGTCCTGAGCCATGCATTCCTGTACAATACTTTCAATGGTATCGTTCATATAAATGAAGCCTCCTTTTTCGTTCGGGCTGCAATCGTTAAAATATCCGGACCCGTTCCCAAATTAATGCTGGTGTCATGACCGTTAATTCCATAAATGCAGGCCACTCCGCCGCCGATGGAGGCGCCGGATACGCGGACGGTTTCTATGCCGGACGATGCCTGAAGATGTACAGTGTTCGGGTGGCATCCGCCTGGAGTGCCCGGACAGAACTGGAAGTCGTAACGAAGGCCTGCGTCTTTGGCCAGCGCATACGCACTCCGGACGTTGGTGTCGTGGGCGGATAATCCGAGCAGGCCGCCGATTATGGCTTTGTCCGAGCCGTGTCCCTGATAGGTGGAGGCGAGAGAGCCGTAGAACGTGATTGTCACATCTGTGACCTCTCCCAGCCAGTCGTGCACAAATTTCCCGATCGATACGACCCCCGCTGTGTGAGAGCTCGAAGGACCGACCATAATCGGGCCGATAATATCAAAACAGCTGTCAAACTCCATAACGATTCCTCCAAATTTGAATTGAAAACGATTACATTAATACAAAAAAAGACAGAGAAACGGCCTGAATCGCCGTTTCTCTGTCTGTGTGCCTGAAAGATTTCATTCTTTGGCAAGAATTTTCTTCTTCGGCAGGTACGCGTACCTTCTCCAGAGGTGCATCCTGTACTGGTCCTGGTACCTGAGAGTTTTTTCTTACCGGCTGGTGGGAAGAATTGCTCCTTCGGTGCTGTAATATTCTACAGGCTCTCCCAATACATTCATCTGCAAAACCAATATTTTGTTACTTTTAGTGTAAACATCCGGTCTGGAAAAGTAAACCTATTTTTTGACAGCTGGCATGAGAGCGATATACTGGATGCAGCCTGTTAGCCTGGAATAATAAACCAATTTACCGAAAGAAATGAAGGGATGCGACTATGAGCGAACAAATTATTCTGCGCCCCGTCACAGCAGAAGATGAAAAAGAAAT
Source organism: Marinococcus sp. LNHM4E3-1 (assembly GCF_056034405.1). Taxonomy (NCBI): domain Bacteria; kingdom Bacillati; phylum Bacillota; class Bacilli; order Caryophanales; family Bacillaceae; genus Marinococcus; species Marinococcus sp. LNHM4E3-1. Next base: position 327,364 of record NZ_JBQLID010000001.1, read on the forward strand.
TAATATTCTCCGGCGCCAGCCCTCTGTCATGCATTATACGCTGGGACTCCCTTCGGAGCGAAGAGCCTCCAACCAGTCATTTATCGAAGGGCTGACGGCGAACGATCATGTGATCGTTCGCCGAGTACGGCGGCCGCGTCGTCGGTATCGGCTCTCTGGAGGTGCTGAGCGGTAAGCTGCATTACTACGGCATGACTGCCATGGCGGTGCACGATGAGTTTCAGAACCGGGGGATCGGCAGCCGTCTGCTTGATCATCTGCTGGATATCGCCGATAATTATTTAGGCTTATTCCGGCTGGAGCTCGATGTGGTGGAAGAAAACACGCGCGCAGTACAGCTGTATAAAAGCCGCGGGTTTGAACCAGAAGGGACGCTCCGTAAAGCCCATTTTGCCCGTGGTTCGTTTTACAATGTGCTGGTGATGGGCCGGCTGAACACTGCGTTGTTCCCGGGCAGCTGAGAACTTCGTTGGAAAGTTAAGGAAACGGGGAGATTGTCACTTCCAAAAATTAGCTTATTATGAAAAAATATAAAAGAAGAGCTTACAATAAGAGTGATTAAAGGAGTGTATGTATGCAACAGGAACCTGCCGGGTTTGGCAGCAGGCTGCTCGCTATTGTTATTGACGGCCTCCTGCTTTCTCTCCCCATCCTTCTCATAAGTATGCTGGCCATGCTATGGATCAACCTCGATGAAGTGAATGTCGATATATTTTCCGGTGCCGGATCGCTTCTATATTCCATGATTCTGCCGATAGTATGGCAGGGCCAGACGGTCGGGAAGTATGCCATGGGCATTCAGATTGTGAAAATGGACGGAAGGAAGCTTGGCATCGGGGCAATGCTGATGCGCGTGCTCGTAGCTAATATTTTGTACGGAATTACTCTATACATACTGATGATCACGAGTATAATTATGGTGCTTGTCCGTAAGGACAAACGGGCAGTGCATGATTTTCTTGCGGGAACCCGGGTGGTGAAAAAAAGCCGGTAGCTTTACTATCGGGATGGTTACGCCAATCATGCGAGCGGAGGAAATACATGATGAAAAAGATCTTTTCTGCCGGGGCAGCCGGCATATTCATTCTTTTAAGCGCCTGTTCCGTGCCTTCTTACTATACGGAGGAAGAGGAAGATGTCCCTGGAAATATAGAAACGGAATGGGGAGAAGAAGTGCCGCTTCCGTTGTTGAACGATGCACCGGTTTCGAGGGCGCAGATTAACGAGAATGAAGAGGGGGAGCCCGAAGAAGTGGAGATTTGGTACAGCGAGGAAGAAGAGGACGAGCTTCTTCCTTATTTTCAGGACGCGGGCAACCGGCACCGGTATGAAGAGGACTACAGTACACGGCTTGTGTACGGCATCAACAGCAACGACATTCACATTATTTTAAATTACGAAGCGGGCGATCAGATGGTATTCGGCGCTCACGATGACGTGCTCAGTATTGGGGGACGTCCGGTGGGCCGGGATATCCAGAGTGGGCCGATTACGTACACGTTTTACGCGAAGGGAGGCACCTATTCCCTCTCCTATTCAGAAGAGGCCAGGGCGGACACCGACGCGCACCGTGAACAAATTAAAGCCTTTTTACAGAACAGCGGCTAGGTTGAAGTCACGTTGTCTTGAGGAGGGAAGAGCCGTGGACTTGCTTATGGATATGCTGATCGTTGGCGCTCTGCTGATGATTGCTTTCAACATAAAAGCATTTGGTGAACGTTTGCTTCGTGCAAAGAAGAAACAGATGGATGAAGCCGCATATGAGCAGTTGAAAGCCGAAATCAAAGAAGAGCTGAAAAACGAATGGGAAAAATAAGGCAGGGACCTCCGGGTGTCTGCCTTTGTGTTGCTGGCGGCGTTAGTCTGTTTTTACAAAAAGGTACGGCGCGGGCTTTTCTTTTAAGCAGTTATGGTTCATGATTTATAAGAGAGAGATTGAACACTTTGCAAGTTCACGGAGAAAGAAGGAAGGATTTATGCACCGGAGGACAAAAAACATATTAAGCATGCCGCAGGAGTACAATAATCAGTCGCTGAAAAAGGATATGGCTGCGGGCTTTACGATTTTTATTATGATTGTGCCGCAGGGAATGGCCTACGCCGTTCTCGCCGGCCTGCCGCCGGTGATGGGGCTGTATGCCTCGCTGCTTCCGCTTTTAATCTACGCCCTGTTCGGCGGATCAAAGCATCTGGCTATCGGGCCGGTGGCGATGGCGTCGATTCTTGTTTTTTCCGGGGTGTCGCTGTACGCTGAGCCGGCGACGCCGGATTACGTGGCACTCGTGCTGCTGCTGACGGTCATGGTCGGGGTGATGCAGGTAGCGCTTGGCCTGCTGAATGCCGCCGCGTTTGTGAAATTTATTTCGCCGAACGTAATCAGCGGTTTCACCTCGGCGGTGGCGATTGCGATCGGCATGAGCCAGCTCGGGCAGTTTATGGGGATCAGTGTCGGCAGCCAGACGCAGATTATCCCGCTTTTGCGGGATGTGATCGTCCATCTGCCCCAGGTACATATCCCGACCCTGCTTGTTGGAACCTTGAGCCTGCTGGTGCTGATCGGGGGCCGGAAAGTAAAACGCAATCTCCCGGTTTCTCTCATTGTCGTCGTACTGAGCATTGCGGCAGTCGGGCTTTTTCGCCTCGATAACCAGGGAGTGAGTGTCGTCGGGGAAGTGCCCCAGGGCCTTCCGGATTTTACCGTGCCGGGCTTTAACCTTGCGGATGTGCAGGTGTTAATCCCGACTGCCCTGACGATTGCATTGATTGCGATGATGGAGACGCTTGCGATCACAAAAACGCTGAGCGATAAAAACGATTTTGGTGTAAACCTGAACAAAGAGATCCGGGCGATCGGGTATGCCAATATTGCCGGTCCGTTTTTTTCCTCCTACGCGGTGACCGGAAGCTTTTCAAGAAGTGCCATCAGCTACCGTACAGGAGCAGCTTCACAGGCAGCGATGATTATTACCGCTGCCGGGGTGCTTGTCACGCTTCTCTTTTTCACGTCTTTATTCTACTTTCTGCCGTACGCGGTACTTGCAGCCATTATTCTCGTTTCGGTCGCCGGGCTGATTAACATCCGGTCCCTAAAGGACGCCTTCCGGGTGAAGCCAGAGGACGGATGGATATGGGTTGTAACGTTTGCTGCTACGCTTCTCGTCGGCATTCAGTGGGGGCTTTTAATTGGAATTGGCTTTTCGATCCTGCTGCTGCTTCGCCACATTTCCCGGCCGAACATCGTGGAGATCGGCTATGAGGAGGATACTCACAGCTACCTGGATCTGCAGCGGTTCCCGAATGCTAAGCGGGTGCCGGGTACGGTGCTCGTCCGGGCGGACACGCGCATTCATTTTTCGAACGTCGGCTATTTTGTGAAAATGGTGGAAAAAACGATTCAGGACCGCCGTAAAACAGAGAGCGGCGGGCTGAAGGCCGCGATTGATATGTCCGGGGTGAACGACATTGACACTACTGGCATTGGCGCTCTCGAACAGATTATTGAAATGTTCCGCCGGGACCCGGACGTGAAGGTATGGTTCGTCGAGCTGAAGGGTCCGGTCCGGGATCTGCTGCTGCGGGCCGGATGGGATGAAAAATACGCTGAAGCAATTAAATACCAGACCCTCGAAGGCTTTCTGGAACACGAGGGCAACGTCCCGTTTAAAACACCCGCGGAGCCGAAGCAGGACTCCTGGGACTACATGATTTAACAAAGAACGAGGCCGGCAGGGAAGAAGATCCTGCCGGCCTCGTTCTGGTCTCAGGAATGTTATATACTCCTTGAAAGACTGCTGTGTTAGGGTATATAGCTATATACCTTGAATTTAAAAAATTCAAAAAAATCGTTTAAATCATAATAACCCCGGGTAAAAATCAATAGATTTATAAAGGAGGTATATACATTGAGTAAAGATCGCGATAATGAACGCGAACACGACGAAGAAAAAAACAACGATAAGCAGAATACAAATGAAGACGGAACACTCACCACCAGACAGGGTCATCCTGTCCGGGACAACCAAAACTCGAAAACCGTCGGCAATCGCGGGCCAACAACGCTTGAAAACTATGAATTCCTCGAAAAAATCAGCCATTTTGACCGCGAACGTGTACCGGAGCGGGTAGTGCACGCCCGTGGCGCAGGCGCCCACGGCTATTTTGAAGCGTACGGTTCCTTTGGCGATGAACCGATTTCCAAATATACACGCGCGAAAATCTTTCAGGAGGAAGGCAAGCGGACACCTGCGTTTGTACGCTTTTCCACTGTTATCCACGGCGGGACTTCCCCGGAAACACTCCGCGATCCACGCGGATTTGCCGTGAAATTTTATACCGAGGACGGCAACTGGGATCTCGTCGGCAACAACCTGAAGGTCTTTTTTATCCGGGACGCCATCAAATTTCCAGACGTCATTCACGCATTAAAGCCCGATCCGGTAACGAACGTGCAGGACAGCGAGCGGATCTTCGACTTTATGTCGCAGACGCCCGAATCAATGCACATGCTGACGTTTTTATTCTCCCCGTGGGGCATTCCGGCCAACTACCGGCAGATGCAGGGCTCCGGGGTGAACACGTACAAATGGGTGAACGAAGACGGAGAAGCGGTGCTCGTGAAATATCACTTTGAACCGGTTCAGGGCATCCGCAACCTGACCCAGGAAGAAGCGGACAGCATCCAGAGCAAAAACTTCAACCACGCCACCCAGGATCTGTACGAAGCGATCGAGGAAGGCAATTATCCGGAATGGGAGCTTCGCGTGCAGGTAATGAGCGACGACGATCATCCGGAGCTCGACTTTGACCCGCTCGACGATACGAAGCTGTGGCCGAAGGAGCAGTTCCCGTGGATCCCGGTCGGCAAGCTCGTGCTTGACCGCAATCCGGAGGACTATTTCAACGAAGTGGAACAGGTGGCATTCGGTACCGGCGTCCTTGTCGACGGCATGGATTTCTCCGATGACAAAATGCTGCAGGGACGTACGTTCTCATACTCCGATACGCAGCGGTACCGCGTCGGTGCGAACTATCTGCAGCTGCCGATCAACCAGGCGAAGAAAAAAGTCGCCACGAACCAGCGCGGCGGACAGATGTCGTATAAAGTCGATAATGACGAAGGACAGAATCCGCACGTGAACTACGAGCCTTCCACGCTGAATAACCTGAAGGAAGCGGAGATGAGCGGCAAGCCGCACACTCCTTATACCGAAGGGGAAGTGAAAAAAGAAGCCATCGAGCGTCAAAATCCTTACCGGCAGGCGGGAGAAACATTCCGCAAGTTTAAGGAATGGGAAAAAGATGAATTAATCAAAAACCTCGTTGATAACCTGATTCCGTGTAAAAAGGAAATTCAGGAGGAAATGATTGGCCACTTCAAAAAGTGCGATGAGGAATACGGCCGCCGGGTCGAAGAAGGGCTGAAAAACAGCAGCTCCTCTGACGGCGCTGACCAGGACGCCACGCACGGAGGACCGGCAGGCGCCACGAAAACAGAAGAAGGCGTCAAGCAGGCTGAAGAGCACGGTATTCCGTCGGACCCTTACTAAGAGGGAAGCCTAAAAACAGTAAAAGAGCTGAAGCCGGAGATCATCCTCCGGCTTCAGCTCTTTATTAATTTTCCGCTGTTTATTTGAAAAGCGGCTGGCCGTTATCGTCGTCAAACGTATGGAAGCATTGCGGCGTCTTCGTGTTGTGGCTTAGATCATATGAGGCCCACGGGGCTTTCAACACACGGGCATCAGACAGAAAACATACAGGAGTCCCGTTCACCGCGAATGGATGAAGAGCCTGAAACAATTTGTCGATGCTTTCAAACATGTGTACTTCCTGTCCGTGAAGGTAAGGATCCAGGCTTACAGCTGTCCCGATGATCAGCTCCTGTTCATAAAAAGTATAACCGAATACGATGGAAGACATATTTTAAATAACTCCTTTAATGCAGTGAAAAGGCCATTCCAATCCATAGAATGGAAACCCTAAAAAGCATTTTTTCTTTTACCTGAATCAGGTGCAGATAAAAATGAATATTATTCAGTCAGCTGTAACTATAAACAATTCTATTCAGGGGTTAATCCCCATATCTGAATAAATACCCCTTTTCTATAATAATTACTCATGCCAAAAGTGCTAATTTAGAACACCGTAGGCTGTAGCTTTGTTCTAAGTAGTAATCGAATACACTGCAGAATTTATTAAAGACGTACCGTCAGCGGACCGTTCATCATTTTTAAATATGCCGTCCAAATGAAAGCCGGCCTTCTCAAGCAGGGCGGTGCTTGGATAATTCCGCTCATCTGTCCAGGCTTCGATCCGGTTCATTCCCAGATCCTCCAAAGCGTAACGGACAGCTTCCGTGACAGTCTCGAGTGCAAATCCTCTGCGCTGATAAGGGTCCAGGATCCAGTAGCCAAGCTCACAGCGCGGAACGTGCCAGTCAATTTCCTGAAAAACAACGCTTCCGACGAAGGAACAGTGCTGTTTTTCAAATAACAGATAGCGCAGCTTCTGCTTTTTGGAAAATTGTGCGCAGGCTTCCGTTAAAAAGGCTTCAGTACCCGCAGGCGTTGGAGGCTCCTGAAAGGCGCTCATCCAGGTTTTAAGACTGGAATGGGACTGCCGGATGCCCTGGAAAACAGTGTCTGTATCCCTGGAAGGATCCGGAATTCTCATCAGCAGCCGTCCGGTCTCCAGTTTTTCCTTCATAATGTCACCTCCTAAAACGCGGCAATACAAACTTTTAATCCAATAAAAGGAAATTAAATAAAATCATACCATAAAAGCGAGTGTAAAGCATCACAAGCTGAAGCATTTTATCCTGAGCTGAATTTAAAAAGTATTCGTTTACAAATGTTTGCAGAAAAATCATTCAAGGTATAAGAACAAAGTAATTGAAAGTACAGAAGGTGACCGGACAGTCAGAGGAATGATTTAACACACAGGAGGCTTTAACTATGGAATATATTTATCTTGGAAACTCTGGCCTGCGCGTGCCGAAGTATATACTCGGAACCATTCCCTTCAGCGGCACGAACGGCTTTGAAGCGACCGGAAGCATTGATGAAAAGGACGCCCGCCGTATCGTGGATATATCGCTTGAGGCAGGCATGAACATGTTTGATACCGCGAATCTGTATTCGAAGGGCGATGCCGAGCGCGTTTTGGGGTCTGCCATTAAAGGCCGGCGGAACGAAGTGCTTCTGACATCCAAAACCGGCTTTCATTTTGATAATGATCCGAACGCTTTCGGTGCATCCCGAAGCAACATTGAAGCGTCCATCGATCGGACGCTGGAACGGCTGGGCACCGATCATCTGGATGTATATTTTGTCCACCTCTGGGACGGCCGCACGCCGGTGGAGGAAACCGTGGAAACAATGACCAACCTCGTGAAATCCGGAAAAATCCGGTACTGGGGCGTTTCCAACTACAGCGGATGGGCGCTGGCAAGAACGTTTACCGTCGCAGAGCGTCCGGGCTACATTCCGCCGGTCACTCAGCAGATCTACTACACGCCGGAGGCTCGTGAAGCGGAATATGAGCTGCTGCCGGCAGGCCGGGAGCTTGGCGTGAGTTCAATGATCTGGAGCCCGCTTGGGGAAGGACTGCTGACGGGAAAAATCGGGCGGAACAAAAAAGCACCGGCAAATACCCGCCAGGGCGGCGGGTGGCCGGAGCCGTGGATTCAGGATGAAGAGCGCCTGTATCAGGTGATTGACGCGCTCGAGGAAGTGGCCGAAGGACGAAACGCCACTGTGCCGCAAATCGCCTATGCGTGGGTGAAGGACCGTCCGAATGTCGGCCCGATCGTAATCGCAGCCCGCAACGAAGAGCAGCTGCGCGAAAATCTGGCGTCGGCAGATATGTATTTAACGCAGGATGAGCATGACCGGATCGAATCCGTCGCGCGTCCGGCACCGATTTACCCGTTGTGGCACCGGACAATGGGCGGCTTTGAGATGGGGAGCCCTTCCGAAATGCCGTATCTGGAAGGATACAAAAAGTCGATGGGGATGGATGAATAAAGGTAAAAAATCAGCGCCATGCTTTTGAGCTATTCCGAAAATAACTGAAAAAACGAGTGCAGGAGTAATAATGACATGCTCCCGCACTCGTTTTGTTTGATTTGCTGTTATAAATAGGGTGGGTTAAACTGCTTTCCTGCGCCGATAGAGAAGTCCGGTTATCGAAGCGATCGTAAGAAGGCCTCCTGCAAGCACATAAGCAAGCTGATTGGTGGAGGTTTCAGGAAGTTCTCCGCCCTCCGTATCCTCAGATTCTGCGGCTGCAGCATTATCTTCAAGCTCAGCCGGAGAGGAAGGCGTTTCGTCTAATGCCCAGTATGCCGGCTTCACGTTATAATCGACATCAAATACAAATGGGGCATCTTTGCCAGGTGTTTCCTGATCATCGAATTGATCGTCGAGCCAGGTATGGTTATCGGCAATCCCCCAGAAAGTGACATTGCTGATTTGGTCGTCTAAATCTGTAAATGACTGAAACAGCTCCTGATAGCGGTCCGCCTGCTGGGCTAGTACGTCATCCGGAATTTCCTCATAGCTTTTGTACTCGCCGCTTGGAGGATACGGGTAAACGCTCATATCCAATTCGGTGATCTGATTATCCAGGCCAAGGTCCGAAAACAGCTCTATAGAGTCTTCGATGCTTTCCGTTTCGGGCCAGGAAACATTAATGTGTGTTTGGTGACCGACTCCGTCAATTGGTACGCCTTCGTCCTGCAATTCGGTGACAAGATCATACAGGTGCTCTTTTTTTGGAGATTCATTGGTATTGTAATCGTTTATATACAGCTTGGCATCTTCGCCGCCGTGTTCGCGTGCCGACTCAAACGCGGTTTTAATGTATTCTTTGCCCGTAATTTGATACCACGGGGATTCGCGGAGCCCTTCCTCGTTTTCAGCCTCCGGATCAATAACTTCATTTACAACGTCCCAGGCGTCAATATCATCTTTATAACGGGTCATGACAGCTTCAATGTGTGTATCAAGTCTCTCTAGAAGCAATTCTTTATTGGCTTCCTGCTGCTCCGGATCTGTTTCTTCTACCATTTCATTACCATCTTCATCGATAAAAAACCAATCCGGGACCTGTTCGTGCCAAAGCAGTGTATGAAAACGAAGCTCCATATTATGTTCCTTGGAAAAAGCAACGATCTGATCGGCTTCTTCCCAATCAAATTCCCCTTCCTCCGGCTGTAAAGAGATAGGCTTCATCACATTCTCAGCAACGAGGCTATTATAATGCTTTTCAAGAATTTCTCCCTGCGTGCCGGTCAAATGCTCAGGCTCTACGGCAGCACCCATGGGAAAAGAATCATTATAGCTGTCTTTTAATGCAGGTACATCCAGTGCAGATACATTTTCTCCTTCGTCAGCGGAAGCAGTAGCTGCGCCACTACTGATTAAAGCCACAGCCAGTCCGGAAGCGATGAATTGTTTATTGTTTTTCATAATATCCCCCTTAATTATGAAGCCCTAGATTCAAAGTGATGTAAGCTGACCCCCCTTCAAGAATGAAAGCGATTTCAATACAAGGCCATACTACCATAGAATAATAAGTTGGTATACCTAATAAACAAAGTTTTCTTAAAAATATGAAAAATAGGAAAATAATAAGTATATTGAATTAATATTAGTTAAATTATCATTAATTGGTTTTTATTCTTTAATTACCGGATAAATTATGTATTGAAAAATAAAAGCAGAAAGCTCCCCACCGCAAAACAAAGCCACCCAAAAATCCGCTATTTTTAACAGAAAAGATGAATTATTGATATTTTATGAATTATAATTAATAGATAATGAACGCAAAATGTAGTATGTTTATAAGGACAGCCTAATACATAAGATAAAGGAACATCTGCGATGAGCATGAATTATGAACGGTTCCGTTCGCTGTATGATCGGGAGATAAAGAAAATGGAACAGGCCGAAAACGAAGATCTGGTGCAGCTGTATATGGCACAGAACCGCTTTTTCGACTGCATCTTCCGCAGCCGCAAAAAAGAGGCCAAAAAAGAACTGGCAGCCATTTACCGGATCATTTTGCTGGAGCCGGAGGATGACAAACGCCTGCTGGTGCTGAAGCAGTATTACTTCTTTCTAATTGGCGGCTTTCTGGACCGGTACACCCAGACATTTTCTTATAATAAAAAGGCGCTGGCCGCTTCGGTAGCCCTGATCAATGTCATGGAAGAATGGGAGCGGGAAGAGGATTTTTATGAAGGAATCAACGTGCTGGTAGATGGTATGCTTGATACGACCTGGAACGATGATTTCCAGTCCTACAATAACCCGATCATTTCAAGGTTTATTACACTCGTAAATCAGCAGATCTACCAGGAATTGAATACGGAGATACTGGCCAGTCAGCTCGGCATCTCCCATAGTCATATTTCCCGGCTGGTCAACGAAGAACTGGGCACGTCCATTCCGAACTACGTGACCTATAAACGGGCCGAGGAGGCGGCATACCTTCTGCAGGCGACCGCCCAACCGGTGAAATCAATCGCTGAGCGCCTGCGGTTTTCGAGCGCCAGCTATTTTGGGGTGTGCTTTAAAAGCATTCATGGCTGCACGCCAAGGCAGTATCGTATATTTGCAGCCCAGCGGTAAAAAAGGTTAACGCAGCTAATAAGGATAAAGATAGGAGCGGTCAGCCGCTTCTGGCAAAGAAAGAGAAAGAGGGAAAATGAATGCGCACGCAGGATTTAAAACAGGCGGTCATTACCTGCCTGGAAGCAAATGATGGTGAAATGGAAATGTCTGCGCTGGTGAGGCAGGTAACCCGCAAGCTGTCATTTCCCGTACACGCCAAGGAACTAGACGATTGTGTCAATGGATTAGAGCAGACTGGTGCTGTCAAAAAACTGAGATCTTCGTCAGGGTCAGCAGCGGTAGTTTTACGAAAAGACGCATCCAGCATCGCTGGTTATTTTATAGAAAGCATACATAAGAGCCGTCTCTAACTAATAGAGGTGGCTTTTTTATATTATTGTCATCTAAGTATTTAACTTTCTAAGGAAGGAAGTTCCTTCGTCTTAATAAAGTCGGTTTGCTTCTCATAGTTCATATTAAAGGAGTGGCACAGGTTTGAACGAATCCGAGCTTCATGCAGCAGACGGGGAATTGCTTGCCCATTTTTCCATTGCGTTTAACTAAACTATATGATTTGTTTTATTTTGCAACTGTTTTTTGAATTTTTGTATTTGCAGTTGAAAAAATAGTCGATATGTTTTATATTTCAACATGTAAGCGCTATTATATATACTGTTGCAAATTGCAAAAATAAAAAGGAGGTTGTATAATGCGTATTAAAGCGAATATGGAGAAAATTCCTGGAGGCATGATGGTAGTTCCTTTGTTACTTGGGGCCCTAATTAACACCTTTTTCCCTGGTATGCTGCGTATCGGAGGTTTTACTCAAGAACTTTTTGTTGACGGTGCGTTAGTGCTAATTGCATTATTTTTACTTTGTGCGGGAGCGCAAATAAACGTAAGGAACGTAGGAACCACGATAGGTAAAGGTGTCACGTTATTGACAGTCAAATGGGCGGTAGGGGCTGCTTTCGGCTTGATTGCTTATGCTTTTGCCGGTACGGATGGTTTATTTCTAGGGCTTGCCCCTTTAGCTATTATCGCAGCCATGACAAATAGTAATGGTGGATTGTATGTAGCGCTTGTCGGGCAGTACGGCAAAGGAGACGACAGGGCGGCCTACTCCATACTGGCGCTTAATGACGGCCCTTTTCTTACGATGGTGGCGTTATCGATTTTTGGTGCAATGGGCTTTGTAGATGGTTTATTTTCGGTCATTGATTTCGTTGCGGTGCTTTTGCCAATTGTGATTGGGGCGGTTTTAGGAAATCTGGATGAAGAAATGAGAGACTTTCTGGACTCTGGGAGCAACATGCTGATTCCGTTTTTCGCCTTCGCGCTGGGTATGGGAATTAACTTTGCGGACATTTTAGCGGGGGGACTCGGCGGCATCGTCCTTGGATTTATGACTGTATTTCTAACTGGAACCGCTGGCTACTGGGTGTTCAAGCTGTTCAACTGGAACCCGATTGTAGGGGCTTCGGAGGGCTCCTCAGCAGGTAACTCAGTTGCGACTCCGGCAGCGATAGCTTCCGCCAATGCCGCCTTCGCCAGTGTGGAATCCGTGGCTACCGTCCAGGTGGCAGCCAGTGTCGTGACTACTGCTATACTATTGCCTATTTATGTAGGCTTTCTTGTAAAGCGTTTGGAGAAAAAAGGAAAGCTTCAAACGTATCTTCAATGACATTTAACGTAAAATGAGAGGATTTCAAAACATGAAGTCCTCTTATTTTTGCCAGACGAGGTGATCTTAATATGGATATATGTATAATCGCTGATGATCTAACGGGAGCGAATGACTCGGGGGTACAGTGCGTTCAATACGGTTACCGCCCCTCTGTTGCCATTAATGCAAGCGATACAAGTGATTTTGTAAATAAAGAAGCACTTATCATTGACACAGATTCGAGGGAAATAACCTCCGAAGAAGCCTACCGGACGGTTAAAGAAGCTGTCGGGCCAATTACTGTGAATCCCCCGGCATTAATGTATAAAAAAATTGACTCTACGATGAGAGGGAACATTGGACATGAATTGGACGCGCTGTATGATGCGTTTTTACCGGATTTTATCCTGCTCAACCCTGCTTATCCCGAGAATGGAAGAACAGTTAGAAATGGAAATTTATATGTAAATGACAAAGCTTTAAAGGAAACCGGCATATCTACTTTTCCTAATCAGAGCGTCAGTTCTTCAAAAGTTACTGCTCTTCTTCAATTGCAAAGCAGTTATAAAGCTTATCATCTAAATGAAGATGAACTATACTCTGGTGAACTTGCAGAGCTGCTTAAACGTCTGAAAGGGGAAGGCGTAGTATATCTTAGCTTCGACGGGGAAACGGAGGAGCTGATGTTAAGCCAGAGCCGGGTGCTTGCAGCCACCGGGAACGATTTTATCTGGGCTGGTTCTGCCGGCCTCATGAAATTTTTACCTGATGTTTGCGGATTAAGCGGGAGCGAAGCCTCCTCTGAAAAAGCAGAAAGGTTAAATGAGTGTGAGTCCGTTTTGGTTGTAGCTGGAAGCCGCAGCAGTATAACTCAAAAACAGAAAGCCCGCCTGGAGGCGGATTACCCCGGGTGGTCGGTACCGCCGGAAATTTTTTTGGATCCCGGATGGCAGTATGATCCTTCCATAAAAGAAATTCTTCAGGCTGTTTCAGAGCGTAGTCATCCAGTAATGCTTATTTCCACGGATACGACTAAAATGGCTGTAGAGAATGTTAAAGAAAAAGCGGAAGAAATAAATATCCCGATGGCGGAAGCCACGAAAAAAATTGCTGAAGGGTTGGGCAGGTTAACACGCCTGATTTTCGATATTGAAACGTTTGATTCGATCTTAATGACGGGCGGGGACGTAGCCAGAGCGGTGTGCCTTTCACTGGAAAGCATAGAATTTGAATTGTTTCAGGAATTTGAACCTGGTATACCCGTGGGAAGACTACGCGGGTATTATAATCCTATCGCCATTACGAAAGCAGGGGCTTTTGGTACGGAAAGTACGTTCATTCATGCGATCGAAACACTGAGAGGAGAAATTTTAAAATGACAAAGCCAGTTATTGGAATTACGATGGGAGATGCTGCAGGAGTAGGACCAGAAATTATTGTAAAAGCTCTGGCAGGTGCTTCTGTTTATGAATATTGCACGCCCGTGGTCATCGGTGACACCGGACGTCTTGAAGACGTAATAAAAATTACGAATACCGGCCAGACAGTAGTGTCCATATCAGATCCTTCAGAGGCGAAAGTGGATCCTTCAGTAATTAATTGCCTCCAGGTAGGTGATTTAGACCCTGATCTTCCCTTTGGTAAGTTATCCTTCGAGGCGGGCAAGCATGCATTTTTATATTTGGAAAAAGCAGTGCAGCTTGCTATGGAGAAGCGTATTGATGCTATCTGTACGGCTCCGTTAAATAAGGAAGCTCTTCAGGGAGCAGGATACAATTATCCGGGACATACAGAAATTCTTGCTGATTTGACAGGCACGAAGGATTATTCCATGATGCTTTCTGCGCCCAATCTGAAGGTTATTCATCTCACAACCCATCTGGGATTGAAGGATGCCATTGAAGCAATAACGCCCGAACGCACGTATAACGTCATTCGTCTCGCTCACAGCACACTCTCAAAGGCCGGCTTTTCCAATCCTAAAATTGCTGTATGCGGTATTAACCCACATGCTGGGGAGAACGGTTTGTTTGGATATGGAGAAGAAGAAAAGCAGCTGCTCCCTGGCATTCAGAAGGCTCAGGAGGAAAATATCAACGTGGAAGGGCCTTATCCGGCAGATACGCTGTTTTTTCGTGCAGGCCGGGGCGATTTTGACGTTGTCGTAGCATGCTATCACGACCAGGGCCACGCTCCGGTGAAGGTTCTTGGACTTGAAGCTGGGGTGAATATTACGGTTGGTTTAAATTACGGGGTCATACGAACCTCGGTCGATCATGGGACAGCTTTTGACATAGCCGGAAAAAATATCGCGGATGAGCGGAGTCTTCTTGAAGCGCTCACTATCGCTGCGGAGCTGGCACCTAAATAACTTGTTCTCCGAATCTTGCATTTTCATGTAAAATATGAAGAAATTGCATTAAAGGGAGTAAGGAAATGTTGAAAATAGGGATTATAGCTCCGTATCAAGGCTTAAAAGAAGTAGCAAACAAGGTCAGTGAAGCTCACCAGGAAGTGATTATAGACGTACAGTTAGCTGATCTGGAAGAAGCTGTAGAACCTGCCCGCCAGTTTGAGGAGCAAAACTACCATGTATTGATCAGCCGGGGCGGAACGGCACAAATTTTGCGTGAACGAACTTCTCTTCCAGTAGTTGAAATAGATGTTTCCGGCTACGATATACTGCGTACGCTGCTGCTCTTCAAAGACTCTAAAGAGCCTATAGAATTAATCGGGTTTCCCAACGTCTGCCATGGGGTGAATCAGGTGGCGGAACTATTGGGTATATCCATTTCCTATCAGGTTATTCACAGCTCTTCAGAAGTGCACCAGGCAGTAGAAAATGCTATCAGCCGAAACATACAAGTTATTATTGGAGATACAGTAACTTTGACGACAGCCCGGCGTTTTGGGCTGGAGGGGATTATGATAACCTCTGGTCCGGAGTCTGTGGAACAGGCTGTCTTTCAGGCAAAAGAAGTTGGAAGACTAATGCTTTATCAGGACTCGATGAACAGAAGCTATCATCATTTACTGGAGCATTTACCGGAAAATATTGCTTTAATCAAAGATACCGGGGAATTAATATTTGCCAATCAGTCATTTTTAAATCTCTTTCGATTGACCTCGTATGTAAACCAAAATGCTGACAAGAGCAATACGTTGCATAGTCTGCATCAAAAAATGCTGAATTATTCTTTTCTTCAGGAGACGTTCGTTTTTGAGGGGCGCAGTGTAATTGTAGAAGGAGAATTTTTAGTTGAAGGAAAAGAACGACTGTATTTTTTGAAAATCAGTGATGAAAACAGATACAAAATAGAACAAGATGGTTTATCCATTCAGCCGTTACAATCAGACATTGTTTCCTTTGGCCAAATTTCTACAGCTGATGAACGAGTACGTTCCGTGGTGGAAAAGGCGAAAAAGTTTACTGAATCCGTATATTTTATCCAGGGGGAAAATGGGACGGGTAAGCGTTCCATTGCTACCGCGCTGCATCATTACCGTAATAACTATATTGAAAATCAATGGGAAGTAAGACTGGACAAAGATTTCGGCGAAATTGCGATGAAGCGGCTCGAAGCTATGATGGTATCGGGAAGTGGCACATTTTACATTAAAAATTGGGGGGCTCTTTCAAAAGATAGGCTTGAACAACTTTTTCAAATTGCCTCTGCTTCCGCCTCTGTAATTATATTTGCTGCCAGGCAAACTGAGCTGCCTTTGCTTCAGGAGAAGTTTAAAAAAGAAAGCCTGGTGCTTTCACTTCCTCCTTTACGTGAGAGAATCGAGCACTTACCGGAATATATACGCACATTCATTGCCAGAAACAATTCAAAATACGGGAAACAGATTGTAGGAGTGGAAAGCGGCCTTTTGTTAGAATGGAAAGCCTATCACTGGCCGAGGAATCTGCATGAACTGCAGGAGCTGGTAGAATTGGGTGTACGGAACTCCGACGGTCCGTATATTTCCAGAGAAGCCATTCTGACTAATGCTGAATCCACTGATGGAAGGGGTGAAGTGCTGGATCTGAATCAGCCACTCGATAACATTGAGAAACAAGTGATCAACTTAGTGCTGCAGGAAGAAAACATGAACCAGACCCGGGCTGCCAAACGACTGAACATTAACCGATCAACATTATGGCGTAAGCTCAAAAGCTGAAGATTAAATGGAACGAAATAAGAATAAGTAAAACACCTCTAACGTCGTTTTCCAAGTGAAACCGGCAGATGGAGGTGTTTTTTTATGGAAATGAAATGACAGGAAGATTATGACGTAAAGAAGGGTAACACCTTTTTCTTGCTTTAAATCCCGCTTCCCGGGTTACACTGTACGCATCACTCATCTATAAATTTTAGAGAAGTGAGAATAAGCGAAAACATATTTATGACAAGGTGGGAATCAGCTATGAAAGCAAATATCATGTACGAAGCGGGCGATGTCCGTGTGGAAGACGTACCGAAGCCAGAGGTGCAGGAGCCAACGGACAGCGTGCTGAAGGTTGTTGCTGCGTGCATCTGCGGAAGTGATCTGCATCCGTACCGTCACATGCATGCCCATGATCACGGGGAAGGCGAGCCGATGGGCCACGAAGTGATCGGGCGCATCGATGAAATGGGCTCCGGCGTCACAGATTTTAAGCAGGGCGACCTCGTCGTCGTGCCATTCGCGTATGGGGACAATACGTGCCCGTACTGCCAGGAAGGGCTGCAGACGTCGTGCGTGAACGGCGGATTTATGAACGGCTGCCAGGCAGAATATGTACGCATCCCGCAGGCGCAGGGGAGCATGTTTAAGCTGCCGGACCACATCGATGACGATTCACCGCTGCTTCCTTCCCTGTTGACCATTTCGGACGTTTACGGCACCGGCTACCATGCAGCCGTTATGGGCGGTGTGAACGAAAATACGACCGTCACCGTGGTGGGTGATGGAGCCGTCGGACTGCTTGCTGTGCTGTCTGCGAAAAAGCTCGGCGCACCGAAAATTATTTTAATGGGACGCCATAAGGAACGCACCGACCTCGGAGTGGAATTCGGTGCCACTGACGTCGTTTCAGAGCGCGGAGAGGAAGGCATTGCCAAAGTCCGCGAGCTGACGAACGGTGAAGGAACCCACGTCGTGCTTGAGTGTGTCGGGCTGATGCCGGCCTATGACATGAGCGTGGGCGCTGTCCGCCCGGGCGGTGTGATCAGCCGTGTAGGCGCGCCGCAGTATGAGGAGGCGCCGGTCGGGTTTACAAGTCTTTTCCGTCACAATATTACATTGACGGGCGGTCCAGCTCCGACCCGTGCATATATGGACGAGCTGCTGCCGGACATTCTCGACGGCACCCTTAATCCGGGCCGCGTGTTTGATGTCACCATGGGAATCGAAGACGTTCCGGAAGGCTACCGGGCGATGAATGACCGTGAAGCACTTAAAGTACTGGTGAAGCCGTAAGATAAGCGAATAACCGCTAAAGGGAAGACACATTCATTTGTGTTTTCCCTTTAATTGTTCTATGAAGAGCTATTTTTTTGTATCACTGGTATTAAACATATATTTTATCATTGGAACATAAAACGTTACCCGGCCAGTAAATACACCCTGGGGATTTATATTAAGGAAGCAGCATTATAGTCCTTGGATACAAGTATAAACAAGATAGATATTTTCAAATTAATCATCTTCACGTTTTCTTTACATGTTGGTGTCATTATATAGGTACTTCTAGATTAATTTTTAACCCGTTCACGAATTGGTAAAAATTCATTGATTTTGAAGTATTTCTATATACACCCTATTAGGGTATATAATAAAAATAGGAGGAGGGGTAACTATGATGAATGGAAGCATGGCGGTAATGTCTCTTGGCATGTGGATTTGGATGCTTTTTCTCATCGTGCTTGCAGCTGTGGGTATCTATGTTATCGTTCGATTAGCAGTAAAATCGCAAAACAGCAGCAACGATACTTCATTAAGTACACTTCGGCAGCGTTTTGCCAACGGGGAGCTGACGGAAGAAGAATTTGAGCAAAAAAAGCGTGTTCTTCAAAACAATAAATGAATGCCGCCTGGGAGCCTTTTTCATCATGGAAGAGGGCTCCCCCTCATTTCGCTTCGGGATATTGTTATACCTGGACCGGACGCATGGCCCGTTACATAGGGAAGGGATGTGAAAATTTGCGCAGGATGCTTCGAATGTTTTCCGGACATATTACCATAAAATTAGCAGCTATTTTGTTCTCATTGTTTTTAGTAGTATTGATCCCTCTCGCTTTCGTCATCCATGAAGTGATTTCCGGTTTTTTCTTCGAGCATGAAGTGGAAGAAATGAAGCAAAGCGTTTCTCATTACGAATCCATGTACGAAGAAAATGGCACGATTGCGACCGGAGTGCTGAAAACGTTAACGAAAGACCACCAGGACGCCTATGTGTTAAATAACTCCTTTCAACCAAGCCGTCATGTTGGAGAAAATACCGGTGATTTTACTTCCGGTATTCCGGACGGGGAACGGGAAGAAATACGTGCTGGCGGGACGGTCGAACGGGAATATACCGACGAAGCGACAGGGGAAAAGTATTTTGTAGTCGGCAGTGCCCTGCAGGACGGTGGCGCTGAGTCAGAAAGCATTTATCTTTTCTCATCCCAGTCTGCGATAGAAGGGGAAATCCAGGAGGTCCAGCGTCTTATTACGCTCGCAGTCATCGGAGCTTTCCTTCTTGCGTTTGCCTGTATCATTATTCTTGTGCGGCGGCTCACACTTCCTTTATTGCAGATGGAACAAGCAACCCGGCAAATCGCAAAAGGGGAACTGGAGGTAAGGGTCCACCATCCGCCTAAAGACGAGGTAGGATCACTTGGTACAGCAATTAATGATCTGGCTGAAGATTTAAAACAGTACCGGGATGCCCGGAGAGCTTTTTTAGCGGATATCTCCCATGAGCTACGGACGCCGGTCACATATATTAAAGGCTATTCCCACATTCTGAAGGAAAAACTTTACGATCAGGAGGAGGAGGAAGATGCATACCTTACGATTCTCTCCGAAGAAGCTGAGCGGTTAAATCGTTTGGTGGAAGAATTGTTCGATTTGGCGCAAATGGATGACGGACATATGAAATTAACCAAAAAGGATTTGGCGTTAGCCCCAATGCTTGAACGGATTGTTAAAGGCTTTGCTCTGCCGGCCCGCCAGCAGGGACTGGAATTGGACATGGACGTAGAGGAAGGACTGATCGTCCACGGAGATGAACTGCGATTGGAGCAGGTGTTCATGAACCTTATGACAAATGCCCTGCGTTATACTGAAAAAGGAAGTATCTCAATTCATGGCGGCCGCAGCTCCACTCATCAGCCGGTCATAACAGTAACAGATACAGGAATAGGAATCCCAAAAAAGGAACTGCCATTTATTTTCGACCGGTTTTATCGTGTAGACAAGTCCCGGTCCCGTGAAGGCGGGGGCACGGGCCTGGGACTTGCGATTGTGAAGCAGTTAATGCATGCTCATGATGGAGATATTGAGGTTTCGAGTGTCCCGGGGGAAGGCACGTCATTTATATTAACGTTTGCCCGGCCCGGAAAAAATGCGCAGTAAAGAAATAATTCAATGCTCTTCACAGTTTCTTCACATTAAGCGGGCACAATGAAAACAGGCAGGCGGGAGAGGGAAAATCAAAAAGAGAGGATGGTTTCAATGACCTACGAAGAATACGTACAAGAATGTCTTCGATGCATGGAGCAATGCAACCGCTGTTTTGATGACTGCCTGAAAGAAGACGATGTGAAGATGATGGCAGAATGTATCCGTCTCGATCGTGAATGTGCAGATATGTGTGCCTTTGCAGCAAAAGCGATGCAAAGCAATAGTCCATTTGCGAAAGAAATCTGCGCCCTTTGCGCAAAAATCTGCCGTGCCTGCGGGGATGAATGCGCGAAGCACGGCGATCATCATCAGCACTGTAAAGATTGCGCGGATGCGTGCTACCGCTGTGCAGAAGCATGCGAACAAATGGCAAAATAGCATTAAGGAACGGGGAACCGTTGGACCACGTCCAGCGGTTTTCTTCTATTATTATATTAACAATGTACATAGACTGCTGCAGGTAAAAGGAAGTGAAAAAATGAAGCATAAGGAAACCTACCGCATTCTGGTAGTGGATGATGAGTTTCCAATGAGACAGATGCTGCGGATCTACTTGCAGCACGGAGGCTATCAAGTTACAGAGGCAGCCGGAGGAGAAGAAGCGTTAAACCAGTGGCGAAAGCAGTCATATGACCTGTTAATATTAGATCTTATGATGCCTGGCACTGATGGCTGGGCGGTTTGTGAAACTATCCGGTCCTCCAGTGCGGTGCCGATTTTGATGCTCACAGCCCGGGCAGGGCTTGAAGACAGAGTGGAAGGTCTGGAGCTGGGGGCGGATGATTATCTGGCCAAACCATTTGAAGCCAAAGAGCTGCTTGCCCGCGTGCAGGCGCTGCTCCGTCGTTCGTATGATTTTCCCTTATCATATGAATCGTCACAGGAAATTGAACGGGGGTCGCTGCGGGTGGATCCGGAGAAACGGTCGGTGTTTGTCTCGGATGAAGAAGTCGTATTGACCCCGAAGGAATTTGACCTGCTTCATACACTGATTGTGAAGCCGGGGAGGGTGTTCAGCCGGGAATTGCTGCTCCAGCAGATTTGGGGCATGGATTACATGGGGGATGTGCGTACAGTAGATACACATATGAAAAATCTCCGGCTCAAGCTAAACGCCTTCTATCACGAAAAAAATCCTGTTCACACTGTCTGGGGCGTCGGATATAAGTTTAAAGAATCATAGCACAGCTGTGCCAGAGCAATCAGAAGAGGGAAGGGGGAAAGGACAATGAAGTGGTTGGAATGGATAACGGCAGGAGTATTAATCATTGTTGGCCTGGGCTGCTTGACGATGTCTGCAGCGTGGGCTGCGCCTTTTACGAACGTGCATACGTTTATGCATCAATTGTTTCTGGTGTGCTCCTGGGTATTTCTGCCGCTTGGTGCTTTCCTGCTTATTTATTACACGCTGATGAAAAAATGAGGAATTTAGAAAGAGGACTGCGTGTATTAAAGCGGATCTATCCATTGGCTGATCTGTACGGTTTGATCGACAGGAAGGTAATAGGTTTCATGTGTTCGAATGTCTCTCACAAGCGGCAGGGTGGGAAGAGCTTCATCAATATCGACGATAACTGCCGTGGCACCGTTCGTTAATTGGACGGCGGCGCCTTTAGGAAAGATCCCGAGAAATTCGCAGAAAATGCGAATATATTCAGGATCCAGCGGCCCGGCTTCCTTTCGTAATAGATGCACTGCCTGAAGCGGGGATACAGCTCGAAGGTAAGGCCGGTCCAGCGATAGAGCGGAATAGACGTCGAGCACAGATAACAACCGGACAGCATCTGCAAGTTTGGATGCCGGGGTTCCACTCGGATAGCCGCTCCCGTCCAGGCGTTCGTGATGCCGGAAAGCCATGGAAGAAATAGATTCAGAAAACCCGCGGTCTTTTAATATGTTATACCCCTGTCTGGCATGATTTTTTAACATTTTCCATTCGGCCAGGGTAGGGGCTTTTTGTTTTGTTAATACAGTACGGGGAATAGCAGTTTTGCCAATATCATGAAGCAGCAGCCCGCAAGCTATTTCATATATATTTGGCCATTCCAGCTGGCGGGCAGCCAAAGAACCGAGAAGAAAGACGTCAAACGAGTGGCGGTAGGTATACATATCCCAGGCTGCCAGCTGTTGAAATAACTGCCGAACGCCCTGGTCCTTCATCAGCGAATGGAAAAGATGCTCCAGCCAATAATAATGGGAGGGCTGTTGTAATTTGCCGCCTAAACGAAAGCCGTCATCGAGGCCTGATGTATTTTTCAAAAACAAGCGGCGGTCTTCAGGACTGATCGGCATATCTATCTCACCTCATTTTCTGTGGGGTATAAGTATTACTGGAGCCTCGTTCGGCGGTTTAAATAAACCAAAAGCCCTTGGCTGAAGGGGCTTTTGGTCTGACAGCGATGCTACTTTCTGCAAAACGCCGGTTAGTGGCTGCTTAGTTCACTTTCCGTAAGCCATTTGTGATTTGTTACTTCTTCACCGTCCGTCGTGGTAAAGTCGACCATATAAACAGTAGTGCTTTCAGCTCTGTCAATATTGGCGGTGGCTCCGTTCATTCCCTCCATATGAGTGGCTTCAATTTCCGCTGTGTCTTCCGGCTGTAGCGATCCTTCTCCTGCGTTACTTAATTCTTCATAAATGATCCATTTATGATTTTCCACAGGTTCTCCGCCATCTGTGGGCTGAAAGGTAACTGCATAGGCGGTGGTGTCGTAAGCACCGGCGATAGTGGCGGTGGCACCTTCCATGCCTTTCATATGGCTGGCTTTAATTACTGCTTTATCGCCTTCCTCGAATTTAGGGTTTTTCGCCTGCTGCAGATCCTCCGGCACCTCTCCCGAACTGGAATGATTCATACCGCTGTGTCCTTCCATGGAGTCCCTCATTCGGTGATGAGAATCGTTCCGGTCATTGTTCATCATGCCCCTCATTTGCTGATGGCCTTGATGATCCATGTTTTCCATCATGTGCCCCTTAGTTTCCGGGCCGACGATACCATCAACCTGGAGGTTGTGCTCCTGCTGGTAGTGATTAATGTTCTCTTGTGTTTCCGGACCAAATATCCCGTCTGTTTCAGTTTCAATGTTCTGATTGGTTAATAGGCGCTGAACATGGTATACGTGCATGCTGGTATCTCCAGTGCGTAAAAGCTGCGTGTTTTCGGTCATGTGGCTTTGAAACGCCATCATGGTTTGGGGGCCTACAATGCCGTCCGTTTCGATACCCGCCTGTTCTTGAAAGCTTTTTACGCTTTGTTTCGTTTCATGGCCAAACAGGCCGTCCGCTTTGGTGGAAATCCCGTAATCCTGCAGCGTTTGCTGGAGCACGTGCACCATTGGTCCCTGCATGCCTTCCTCCATCATGCCGGAAGAAGACATCTCTTCATGGTGGTTAGACATGGAAGTGTCAGCATCCGGGGAATCACTTTGAGAAGCGTCGATCGTTACCGGGGCAAGCAAAAGGCCAAAAGTAACTGCCGTAGCCGCCCATTTTGTGTGTGTTTTCATGTATTGTTTTCCTCCCTGGTGTATAAAAGTGGGTACGCTAATAGTTGTACCTCTCAGGTATGGAGAAACTGTGAAGATCCCGTAAAAATCTTTATTTCAAGTTTTTTCTCTTCCTGTAATTGTGCGCGGCCGGTTTTCTGCAAATCACTATGTGCCAGGCCTGCAGGCAAAGCGTAAATGTACTGCAGTGTTGTTATTAAAGCAAAGCTGCTTCCATGATTATCTGGAAGCAGTTTTTTATGTTTTTAGTTGTTGGCAGGTATCAGGAACGGAAGTCCTGATCGCGATGGGGACGTTTGCGAATTATCGGCACCCATTTCATGTGTGTGCCGGTCCGCCAAATCCACTCCAAGGGGCCGTAGTAGAAATACTTCAGCCACAGCGGGCTGACGAGCATCTGTGCTGCAAACACCAGCATTCCGATGATGAACGCGAATACGTAGCCTGGAGGCTCCCATATGCCCATACCATTAAAAAACGTGCGGCCGCTCTCCCGGAACAGGCTCACAAAAATGACCGACTGCAGAAGATAGTGGGTGAATGTGATTTTCCCGACAGCGGCAAACGACGTCAGCACAGTAAAGGTGCCTTTGCTGCTTGTGCTTATCAAAAGCAGGCCCTGAGCAATTCCCACACTTACGAGGAAGGCATAAAAATCGTCCAGATGCTGAAGCAGGGGGGTGCCGGCACCGATATACATGCCGGTTTTTCCGATAATGCCGATAAGAAGAGATCCCAGGGTGAACAGCCATTTGCGGTCCCGGTTCTCCTGCGTACGTGAAAAGATGCCGTTTTGGTAGGCGTACATTCCAAAAAAGAAATAGCCAAGATGATCGATCATCGATGACCATTCAATCAACAGATATTCGACGCCGGTCGGATAAGTCCGGTCTGTGGGCAGGGCGTCCTTCAACCATTGCGCCGGGTTCATCTGCACAGACGTGTAGCCGTCCAGCAGGTCGATGCCGGTGGAGTAGCCGAGCCAGAACAAAAACGCGAGCCCGAGCAGCCGTATAAGGGTAGGATAGGGGTTCGTACCCTTCGTATGCAGTCGTCTGTAAATAAGCACGAGACTGATGCCAAACATCATTGCAAACAGCGGCCGGGCGCTGTCCTTAAATACGATGGCGACAGTTGTGTCAATGGAGGTACCTAGCCAGGTCGGATTTGCGGGGTTCACTAGCGCAAGCCCAAAGATATTGACGATAAAAATTGCGAACAAGGCAAAGCCGCGTATTTGATCGAGTGTGCTGATGCGTTGGGTTTGCTTATTAGGATATGTGGTAGTCACTGAAGATCCTTCTTTCTTATAAGGAAAATTTTTCTCTAAGAAGCCGGTAAGATACAAAACGTTTACATCAAGCCCTTAATATCGTAAGAGAAAAATGTGAAGAAAGTATGAAGCCCTGTACTTTAACGCTCAAAGGCAAAAATAATGTAAATGCGCTTGGAAGCGATTCCATATTATGGGATGATAAACGAAATGATGGATAAAGGGGAGGGGCATCTATTGACTGCTGATACTATATTTTTACGCTTTTTGCTGTTGCTTTTATCAATTTTTATTGTCATTGGAGTATTGGTTCCCTGGCTCGCCCGCAGATGGTATACCCGGCGAAACGGACATCCGAGAGAGAAAAGGCACGCCAATGATACTCATCGAAAATTGACATTTGGGATTGTCACAGCAAACCTTTTGATTTTGATATTTGCGAATGTCTCTGATTTGCTGCCCTGGGTTTTGGTTTTAATTCTGCTTCTTGGCTGCTTGGTCATTTACATTACAGGGAGCGCGTATTTATGGAAAAAAGAGAGCGCCAATAAAGACGATTACCGCTACGAGATGCTGGTTAACGGGGGATCAGTGATCGGGGGAGGCCTGCTTATACTGGTATGGACCGTATTTATATTTTGACGTGGCTGTTTACGTATATTATCCAGAAGCACGTACCAGCAAAGGAGAGTATGCATGGTTACTATTATATTGCTCTGTATCATGTCTGCGGGAGCAGGGCTGTGGGTTCGCGGCCGAAAGAAAGGATCACGGAGGAGAGTGTTTGTCGGAGCCCTGGGCACAGTAGCTCCGCTGCTGTACTTAGCCGGAGGCGGACTGCTTCTGCCGCTGGTCCCGCTGATTGCGTTAGGGGCTGTTTATCGGACGGGGAGCGCATCGAGTAGTTAGTGCCAATACCTCAAACTTAATAAAGAAGAGGGCGTTATTATACTGGAGAAGCTGGCTTACGCTTTTACTGCTTATCATGCCATTTATTACCTTAGGAGTCTAAATGCTGCAGGAAATGTCTGATAAATATCCAGCTATAACAAACGTTCAGTTTACTGCATAAAAAATTTAATTATTCCATTTCCTGGCGAACTTCTTCCAGTTTTTATCGGTTGCGGATATTTTTCAAATGTGCATTGTTGAAATCACTAATAAACCTGTGAGAGTATATAAAAATACTAAGCAGCCAAGCTTCTCACCCGGCATATTATTCCAGTAAACTCCCTGCCTGTCACTGAATAAACACGCTATCATAATTATCATGTTTACTTATATTCATCAGAGGTTATATATAAAGATATTAAAGTGAGCAGACAACGGAGCTGGAAGACGAAGGAAATTAAGCAGGCGCGCATTATACAAATATGACGATGGGGGAGCGGAAAAGACATTACGTAAAAAGTAATGGGAAACAAAGAAGCATGCGAATCGTGCTATAGCTTTGTGCTATGGAAAGGGGTATTTTTTATGCAGGAGCAATGCGAAAATATCACGCTGGACGACATTATGTTAACGTGTGACGGATACTTACATGTAGTAATGGAAGGAGAGCGGTCACTGCACTTGAAGGACAATGACGGCTTCCGCTATTACTACGATAAAAAAACGCAATGGATTTATGCAGATAACGGCCGGGGCGGCTGGAATTTTCTGAGCGTTGTTGAAAAACCACAAACCGCTTCATATAGAAGCAACCTGCTCGAGCGGGTGAAGCTAAGACTTAAAAAGTGGAAGTGGGCTTTTGATAATTAATAAAAATAGAACGAAGTATTTAAATGAAGATTAATGATAGACAGGCAGAGGCTTCCTTCCGGGGGCCTCTGCTTTTTATATGCGCAAAAAAGCGGCCCCCGTTTTGGAGGCCGCTTCCTGAAAAGGTGAGTTATTTCATTGCCTGCTGCATGGCGTCAAATACTTCCGTGTTCTGCAGGTTTCCGGAGAACGCTTCCTCGCCCGGGCCTTCAGCATAAACGGTAATATCCACCGCGGTATGGTCCTTGCTCGTCCAGTCGAAGCCGGCGCGTTCGCTCAATACGTGGTTAAATCCGGTCTCGAGCGTTTCGGCTTCCTCCACAATGGTTTGTTCCTCGCCGGTCAAGGTCATGCCGGTATGCTCTTCAAATACTTCGGAAGGAGTCTCCTCACCGAGAAGCACCTGCTCCTGCATGTCTGCGCCGGTGGCCTCCACGTTATTCAGAAGCGACGGATGGTTATCCTCCGTAGCCTCGCTGGCGCTTCCCCCTGTGTCGTGGTCACTCGCGACGATCACGAGAGTGTCCTCGTGCTCCTCGGAGTAAGCCGTCGCTTCTTCGACCGCCTGTTCAAAAGCTTCGGTATCAGACATCATCCATGCCGGATCGTTGGCATGCCCGGCCCAGTCAATCTGGCTTCCCTCCACCATGAGAAAGAAGCCATCTTCATCCTGGGACAGGTGGTCAATCGCCGAGGAGGTCATTTCTGAAAGGGATGGCTGAACGGGGCTCTGCTCCAGAGAAGTGTTTATGGCATCATCGGCGAACAGCCCGAGGATCCGGTCACCGTCTGCATCATTCATGGCGCGCTCGGTTTCCACATATTCAAAACCGGCGTCCGTGGCGTGGTCAATGTAGTTTTCGCCGTCCTCCCGGATGCCGCCCTCCGATTCCGGCAGAAAGTGCTCACGGCCGCCACCGTACATTAAGTCCAGGTTATCATTTTCAGTCATCTGCTTCGCGATTTCGGTGTAGTTGTTCCGGTCATCCACCGAGGAAGCAAACACAGCCGGAGTTGCGTGGGTAATTGTCGAGGTCGCTACGAGCCCGGTGGATTTCCCCATGTCGGCCGCCTCATCCAGAATTGAGGATTTGGATTCGCCGTCCGGTGTCATGCCAACCATTCCGTTATTCGTCCGTTCGCCGATGGCATAAGCCGTACCGGCAGCCGCAGAGTCCGTCACGACAGCGTCAGCAGAAGAGGTATCCACCTTGCCGGTCGTCATGTCCCGCTCTTCCCACACCGGCTCGCCGTCCTTATAAAGACTGTAGTTTTTCGATACGCTGTCCGAGAATCCGTCGGGAATCATGAGAATAACGTTTTGTGCCTGCGCTTCTTCAGCAGCCGGCTTCGTACTCCCTGCTGAATCGTCTTTTTTGTCGTTTTCCGATGCCATCGCGGTGCTTGCAACCAGTCCGCTTGCCCCCAGCAGTAAGGCTGCTTTCGTCGGACGCTTCCACTTCATCATTCAATGACCCCCTAAATAGTTTTAGCCGTGGATAACTCCACGTCCCCCACTATAGGGTTATTTTATGAAGCGGGTGTTAGCGGTGTTTAAACTTCCTGTAAAGGAAATAATGGAAATGTGTTAAATAATTTACATTTGAAATTTATTGCTTCAATTAAACAGATGTTTGACTGTTTGATCAAAGAAGTATAAGATTCAATTAAACAAACATTTAATTGTAAGAATGAAAGGAAGATTTGTATGGCTAAAACTAACGATCAGTGTGAAATATACTGCTTTGATCCGGAAAAGGTGGCCCGCGTCCAGAATCAGGTCGGGCAGGTGGATGCGCGCAGCGCTTCGCAGTGGTTTAAAGTGCTTGCCGACGAAACCCGGTACAAGGTAGCCTACGCCCTCAGCGTCGAAGGCGAGCTTTGCGGCTGTGATCTGGCCAATATCCTGGGAACCTCGACGGCCACGGTCTCTCATCATCTGCGGATCCTCCGCCAGGCAGGCGCCGTCACCTACCGCCGGGAGGGGAAGCTGGTGTTCTACACACTCGCCGGAAATCAGATTACTCACCTGCTCGGAGGCATGGCACCGGGAATGGAGGAGAAGCCGCTTGGCATCTAAAGAAGAAACCCTTGAACGAAAATCAGAGGAGAAAGGATGCTCGTGCTGCAGCGAAGAAAATACTAGTTCCTCATCAGCAACGGGCACTGGCTCCCGCAGCTTTTCGATCAATTTAACCCCGGTCGAAGAAACGTCCTGCTGCAGCTCGGATGATGCAAACGAAGAGGGAAGCTGCTGCACCCCAGAAGAGCACACAGACCAGAGGGAGCCAGGCAAAAATGCTCCAGCGAACGAATACACCTTTCAGGTGGAGGGGATGGACTGTCCTTCATGTGCGTCCACACTGCAAAAGGGCGTGTACCGTCTGCCCGGGGTGCAGGAGGCAAAGGTTCAGTACACGACCGGCAGCATGCAGGTGTCCACCGACGGGACGCTGGCTCCGGCAATGATCAGGCAAACGGTGCAGCGGCTCGGATATAATACCCAGCTGCCGGCAGCAGATACAGGAGAAGCCTATAACATTTACGGCATGGACTGCGGCTCGTGCGCCGCGACCGTCAGCAAACACTTTGCGCAGCTCGACGGCGTGAGGGACGTGCAGGTGCAGTTCGCGACGGGAAAAATGACGCTCGATCACGAGCTGCCTCAGGAAACGGTGAAAAAGGAAGTCCGCCGGCTCGGATTTGAAGCGGAGCCAGTCAACGACCGCAGCTCGCCTGCGAGCCGGCCGGAAGCCTCTCCGCTGCGCGGAATGACGAATACGATCGTCTCCGGCGTGCTCCTGCTGGCCGGTATTGCCAGCTCGCTGATGCCGGTCCCGGCGATCATTTCAATCATGCTGTATCTTTCTGTTATTGTCGTCGGAGGCTACAAGCCGGCGAAAAGCGCGTATTTTGCCATTAAAAGCCGGTCGCTTGATATGAACGTGCTCATGATGGGAGCTGCGATCGGAGCTCCGCTCATCGGGGAATACTTTGAAGGGGCGCTCGTCGTCTGGCTGTTTGCGCTCGGCAACGCCCTGCAGCAGTACTCGGTTGCTAAAACGCGCAAATCGATCAGCCATCTGATGGATCTGGCGCCGGCGGAGGCCTGGGTGAAGGCTGGGGACACATGGGCCCGGCGCCCGGTGGAGGAGGTCCGGCTTGGCCAGACGATGCTCATTAAGCCGGGAGAAAAGATCCCTCTGGACGGCACGATTCGCGAAGGACAATCGATGGTCGACCAGTCCCCGATTACCGGGGAATCGCTCCCGATCGATAAAGCATCCGGAGATAAAGTATATGCCGGTACGCTGAATGACTTCGGCAGCCTGGAGGTCGAGGTGACCGCACGTCCGGAGGATACGACGCTTGCACGGATTATTCATTTAGTGGAAGAGGCGCAGGAGCAGCAGGCACCGACCCAGAGCTTCGTGGACCGGTTTGCCGCCGTGTACACGCCGATTGTGTTTGCCGCTGCGATCGCCGTTATTGTCGTACCGCCTGTAATTGGCTTTGGCGGGTGGGCGGACTGGGTATACCGCGGACTGGCGCTGCTAGTTGTGGCCTGCCCGTGTGCGCTCGTTATTTCGACTCCTGTCGCCATCGTGTCTGCTATCGGCAATGCGGCCAAGCAGGGCGTGCTGATTAAAGGCGGAGCCTTTCTCGAGGCGGCCGGCACGCTGAATGCCCTCGCCTTTGATAAGACGGGGACGCTCACCGAAGGCAGGCCTGTCGTGGAAAAAGTATACGCCAAAGACGGCGATGCTGACCGGCTGCTGTCGGTTGCGTCGACCCTGGAGGCATACTCCAACCACCCGATCGCCCGCGCGATTACGACGCACGCCAAGGAACAAAAGGTGTCTTCCCTTGAAGGGGTGAACTTCTACGCTGAGCCTGGGAAAGGTGTATCTGGAACGATCCAGGGCAAAGCGTATGCTGCCGGGAAGCCCGAGTGGCTGAAGGAACAGGGCATTCAGACAGAGCAGCTCCAGGAGGAAATCCAGAAACTGCAGAACGAAGGCATGACCGTCGTTTTAATCGGAAACGGGGAGAGCGTTTTAGGCTACGTGGGCGTCGCCGACAAAATCCGGCCCGTGTCCTCGGAAGCGGTACGGTCGCTTCACAAAAACGGCATCCGTGAATTGACTGTCCTCACCGGTGACAATGAAGGCACCGCCGCTAAAATTGCCGGCCAGGCGAACATTGACCGGTATATGGCCGGGCTGCTGCCGGAGGACAAAGCAAAAGCAGTGCGAACGCTGCAGCAGGAAGGACGGAGAGTCGGCATGGTGGGCGACGGCATCAATGACGCGCCGGCGCTTGCCACTGCGGACATCGGTATTGCCATGGGAGGAGCCGGGGCGGATACGTCGATGGAGGCGGCCGACATTGTTCTGATGGCGGATAATCTCGAGAAGCTGCCGTATACGATCCGCCTCAGCCGCAAGGCGCTGCGCATCATAAAGCAGAATATCTGGTTTGCGGTACTAATTAAGGTGGCCGCCCTGGCGCTGATTGTGCCGGACATGTTAACGCTCTGGATGGCAGTACTCAGTGACACCGGAGCGGCACTCATCGTTGTCGCGAACAGTCTGAGGCTGTTCCGGCTGCGGGGATAAATGATTGTAATATAGGTACAAAAGCCAGGCGGACGCCCGCCTGGCTTTTTGCTGTCTACTGATTTAACGCCTGCTCGAGGCTTTCAATATTATCCTGCATTAAAGATACATAGGTGGCGTCGTTTTCAATGTCTTCTTCCATTACGGTTGAAAGGTTGTGCAGGTAGGCTACGTCTGCGCCAATTTCTTCCTGTACGGTTTCAGCCGTTTTGGACGGGATGTTTTGCTCCAGCAGCACCGTGTGAATATCGTTTTCCTCCGCGACGGCGACAATATCGTTGATTTCCTGGACGGAAGGCTCATCCTGGGCATTGATGCCGCTGACCGGGATTTGTTCGAAGCCGTACCGCTCCTCCCAATAGCCGTAAGCCGCATGGGACACAATAAACTGGTTGTTGTCACTGGTTTCAGCGACGTCTGCGAATCCCTGGTCAATATCCTCAAGATCAGATACAAGTGCCTCATAGTTTTCCTCAAACGTTTCCTGCTGCTCCGGCATTTGCTCGACTAACTCGTTTTTAATACTTTCCGCAGCCTCCTGGGCACGGACCGGATCGAGCCATACGTGCGGATCGACGCCGCCGTGGCTGTGATCATGATCTTCCTCGTGGCCGTGGTCATGGTCTTCATCATGACTATGATCGTGGTCCTCGTCACCGTGGTCATGATCGTGGCTTTCTTCCTCATGGCTGTGATTGTGTTCCTCCGACGTTTCCAGCAGGTCCATGTTATTTGTGAGCTCGAGCACCTTCACATTTTCGCCGTCTACGGTGCTTTTCGCTTCATCCGCGAAGCCTTCCATCCCACTGCCGGTCATAATAAACATATCGCCCTCGGCAATACTAGTCAGGGTCTGGGGTGTCGGGTCAAAGGAATGGGCATTGGAGCCGGGAGGGACTACGTTTTCCACGTTTACATAGTCACCGCCGATTTGCTTCGTAAAATCCTCCCAGGCAAACAGGGTCGTATAGACGTCGAGCTTTTCGTTTTGCGCCTGCTGATCTTCATTACTATCGCCGGAGGCGTTTTGCTGGTTATTGTCACTTGTACTGCAGGCCTGAAGAAGAAAAGCTCCTGCTATAATAGAAGTACTCAAAGATATTTGCTTCATCATTTATATTCGTTCCTTTCGTAAGCAGTATGCTGGCTGGGGGAATGATTAATGCGCGATCATTTCATGAGCAATTTCTTCGCCGTCCATGTCTGAGGGATAGTAGGTTGGCCAGTTTTCCACCTCCTCGAGCAGTTCGTCGTTGTCATCGCCCCAGTAGAGGTGATAGTGGCCGGCATCGGTCGGGTTGATATCGTGGTCGCTGAACTGGATATACTGAGGCATGCCTTCGTCGCCTTCATCGAGTTCAAAGATGTACCGGACCCCGCGGTTGCCCGCTTCATACTCTAAAATTTCATGGCCGCCCGAAACGTATTCGCCGCTCATTTCCTCGCCGTCCTTAAAGAAGGTAACGGTGCCGTTCTCAATCGTAATGCGGTCGACATCCGTCTGATAGCCTTCCTCGTAGTAGTCCTTATATTCTTCCTCCGACATTTCTTCGTCTTCCTCTGCCTTATGGGCGAACACGTCATCGAGGGTTCCGTCCTCCAAATACGGGTGAACGGACTGCCAGTCACCTTCCCAGTCGGATAAGGAACGATCCTCTACTTCATCATTGTAAAAAAAGCCGTCGTAAATGCGCTCGGATTCGGCGTCCTGGCCGTGACTGTGATCATGGCTGTGGCTTTTTTCCTCATCGTGACTGTGATCATGGCTGTGGTCGTGATCATGTTCCCCGCTGCCTGCGTCCTCATCGTCATTTTCCTGGTTCTGCTCCTCGGACTCCGCAGCATTTTCGCTACCGGAGCCTTCCTCCGAGGCGTTACCGCATCCTGTAATAATCATCGCGCTGACAGTCAGGGCGCTCAACCCTTTTAATGGAAATTTTTTCATAAATATCACTCCCTGTATTTAATCGGAATCATTACGATTTATTGGTTAAAAAATATACATGTATTAAAGGGAATTCGGAGAAACAAGCCAGGGGAAAGGATCGTAAAAGGTGCTTCCGTCCAGCTGCTGTTCCTCGTTCGTTAACAAACACGCCGTAAGCTCCCGGGTCACTTTCTGCTGATCCAGATGCTGGCCGATAATCACCAGCTCGGTGCCCTTGTCACCGACGACCGGGTCCCAATTGTGCTTTAACTCCAGCTGCTCCTCGAGCACGCGCTGCTGATCACCGGCAGGAAGGGAGGAGACCCAGTACGACACCGGCTCGAGCTGTATGGAGGTGCCGGCCTGCGAAAGTAAAAGCGCTGTCTCATTGCGGGTGACGCACCAGATTATGCCTTTGGCCCGGATCACCTGGTGGGGGAAGGCCTCCAAATATTCCAGCAGCCGCTCAGAATGAAAGGGGACCCGGCTCCGGAAAACGAAGGAGGAGATATGATATTCCTCCGTTTCCGGCTCGTGCTGCTGTTCGAGCTCCTGCAGCCAGCCCGGGGCCTGGAGAGCTTCATCAAATGAAAATTTCCCTGTCCCCAGGACCCTGGAGGGATCGACGCGGCCATACGCCGTTTCAATAATCTCTGCTTTCGGCTGAAGAGCCCGAAGCATGCCTGTTAAATGCTCGATCTGCTTTTGGGTCAGCAGGTCTGTTTTGTTTAAAATCAGCACATCGCAAAACTCGATCTGCTCAATCAGCAGGTCGGCAATTTCACGCTCATCATCGTCTCCGGTGCTCTGCCTGCGCTCCTGCAGCGTTTCGCCCGATGTATAATCGGCCCAAAAGCGGGCTGCATCGACCATGGTGACCATTGTGTCGAGCCGGCAGCTGCCGGTAAGGTCGATCCCCGACGCCTCATCCTGATATGTAAACGTCTGGGCGACAGGAATAGGCTCGCTGATGCCGGTGGATTCGATCAAAATATAATCCACGCCGCCGCGCTCCGCAATCTGGTGAACCTCCTGAAGCAGGTCATCCCGAAGCGTGCAGCAGATGCAGCCGTTCGACATTTCCACCAGGTTTTCCTCAGTGCGGGAGAGAGAAGTGCCGCGTTCAATCAAATCGGCATCGATATTGATTTCGCTCATATCGTTGACGATTACGGCTGCTTTCCAATCCGACTGCTCGTGAAGCAGGTGATTCAACAGGGTCGTTTTGCCTGAGCCCAAATAGCCGCTCAGGACAGTTACCGGGATGGGTGAAGACATAGCTGAGGCCTCCTTATGTGTAATATAAATCGTAATTGTTACGATTTGTGTGCTTCAATTACTTTATAAAATATTTTTCGAGATGTCAACGGCGGTTTATGCATTTTTTTACAGAAGACTATCAGTGCAAAAAGAAAAACCCCTGTACAAAAGGGGTTCACCAGAAACTTGTGCAGAATCAAATTTTTAATCAATGGAGAGGGCTTCATCATTCTGGCTGATGCTGATTCCGCACGACTAAAACATCACAGGAAGCGCGGCGGACGGTGTTCTCAGAAACGCTGCCGAGAATAAAACGCTGCGTGCGACCCATTCCCGAAGCTCCGGCGACAATCAGATCCGTCTGATATTTGCCGGCAGCTTCGCTTGGGATCACTGTTTTCGGGGTGCCGTATTCGACGGAGTAGTGCACAGACTGAAGGTCATGGATTTCCGCCTGACTTAACGTCTGGTACTCCTCGAGCAGCTCATCGGCCCGCGCTTTATACTCGCTGATAATGTCTTTGGTGTAGGGCTCAAGCGATGAGAGGGACTGGGTATTCAGGACGTAAATGACCTGCGTGCGGCTCTCGTGTTTCTGTGCCATGTTCAGTCCGGCAAAAAAGGCGCTTTTAGAAACGTCGGAGCCGTCGACAGCAATTAATACCGAACGGTACACCGCGGAAGTATCGCTGTTTTTTACAATCCATACATCACAGGAAGCACGCCGGACGATGCCGGCGGAGACGCTGCCGAACCGCTTTTTTTCAGAGGTGCCGGCACCCGAGCCGCCGGAGATGATGAGGTCCGGCTGAAACGACTTGGCGATATCGCCGGCGATGATCGTTTTGGGTATGCCTTCTTTTATAAAAATGCGGACATTTTCGATGCCTGCGTTTTCAGCTGTTTCCTTTCCCTCGGTGATGATCGCGCTTCCCTGCTTATTTAGGGCATGAAGCATTAAATCCGGGTACTGCTTCCGCAGTTCTTTGATGCTGTGGTAGTCGACGATATGACAGAGGGCGAGCATACTGCCGTACGCCAGGGCAGTCTCAATGCCTTTGGCGAGGCCAGCTTTCGATTCCTCCGAGCCGTCAAGAGCGACAAGTATCCGCTGGTAAGGGAGGGGCATAAGGCTTCTTCCTTTCTTGCATCCATCATCTGTGAACTGGTGGAAAGGGCTGCTTATTTTCCGTTACTGCCGGTACACATTTTGCGAAAGGTAGTGTAAAGAATATAAATGAAGGAGGTGAGGGCAGTGCTCTGTATAAAACAAAGCCTGGAGCGGAGAGGCCGTGCGTACACTATACCGGTCCAGAGACCGATCGCAAACAAGCATATTTTTAATACGCCAAAATCCAGAACAGAATACGTGCGGGCGGCCTTATGCACACGTTCGATCAGCTGTTTCATAATTCTCCCCCTTTTTCAAAGTATAGAGAAGCATTGACGCGGGTTAAATCACATGAGAGGAAAATCCTCCGAGGCCAGATAGTACGTAATCAATTTTTCATCCGCCGAGTATGAAGGACAGGAGGAAAGAGGCACGGCTTCAATAGCCACCACGCGCATCACCAGCTGCCGGAAACGAATTTCCTCTCCCAATTCAAAGCTGACCTCTGTGTAATGCTCGAGAAAAAGCTCCTCCTGCAATTCCAGGGCGCTGCCGATAAACCACAATTTATTCGGCTGTTCTGCCTTCTCTGCAAGATAGACGAACCGGACGAGCGAGTACCGTTCTGCCTGAAAGGGCTCAGGCGGATGTTTTTGTTCCGAGAGATTCATGCGAAGTACTCCTTCCGGTGATTGATTAGCGGCTTAAACGAGCCAAGGTAAAAAAATCATATAGGTTATGTAAAAAAAGCAGTAGTAAGTGCCAGGGTCTTAATACCTCTGTAATTACCAGTATACACTGAAAATAGGGAATTGCATCGATAAAAAGTCCTTCAGCAATTACTCACGACTAAATGCATAGACAAAATAATTACTTTACCGAATGTATGCTTTAATGCAAAGGTGAATTTTATTCAATGAAGGCCCGTGGCAAAAGAAATAAGAAGTGGTTATGCCACCGGAGGCGTCTAATAAAGAATGGATTCTGTGTAAAAATAATGACAGTATAATACAGTTGAAGGAATAATTTAACAGTAGTATCCTTGCGTTAAACAAAAAGCTGGACATGAGTGTCATGCGGAAAGGAGGAAACGATGCCGGCGGAAGCATCAATCAGTTTAAAAATACTGGTTCTGGCTACAGTCGCAACGATTGCAGCCATTGGAGCGGTTTACTGGCTGAGCCGGACGTGGTACATCAAGCGAAACGGCGGCCTGAGAAAGAAAAGCTATGCGAACAGGAGGCACGTTGTCATCAGATACACCTTCTCCGCTTTGTTTCTGGCAGGGACCATCCTGGTAAACGTCTTCCAGGAGTTTTTTGAGCCTTCCATTTTTATCATCTTTTTATTGTTTTACGCTGTTTATACTTGGATAAGCGTGCATATGTGGAAGCAGCAAAGCAATAATCCCGATGATCACCGGTACGAGTGGTTCGTGCACGGAGGATCGCTTGCCGTCGCAGCCATTGGTCTTACTGCGGTCCTGCTGGCTCTGGAATACGTGTAAAAATGCAGTGGAAAAAATTAAAAAGAAAGCCCGGCTGCGGCAGTGCTGCAGAGGCTTTCCTGTCGACCGGGAAAAGCGTGGAGTAAAGCTGGTGGAGCTGTTAGGACTCCTGCTTCTCTGGACGGTATTTGCGGTCATATTCTCTTCCGTAATGCTTCCGGGCATGGAATTCATGGATCAGCCGGATGGACGGCCGAATAAGAAATTGAAAGCTCGCCACCACAAACAGGGTCACCCCAAGAATTCGCCACGGGCCTTCAAAATAAAAGCAAATACTGCCGATAAAAAACCATAAGCCTAAAAGAAAATCGTTGATCGTATAGAGCGTGTGGTAGATCTTTTTGAAAAAAGGAGTATGGTTTTTCATTCGGCTTTCCACATACGCCTCGCGGGACGAGTTTTCCTGCACGTTGTTATGCTCTGTTTCTTCCATGTGCACTAAAAGCCCTCCTTTTTATTTTTTAATGCATCCAATATGGATATTAACGAATTCCCGGGGAACGAAACGTTTTTATTTTAAAAAAGGCATTGCACATAAGGTGGGCACAAAAGGTTTTCCAATAAAAAAGTTTATTTTTTCTGCAGTGTCCGGCAGTGACGCCGGTGGGATCGAAGCGGAGTATCTCAGGGCCAGTCCAATGACTTTCTGGACAGGTCCTGAGAGCATGAGGAAACCCAGACACATGCCTGCTGTACCTATACAGCAGGCATGGGAAACAGCTGAAGACGAGCAGGCAAGCTTCCGCCGGTAAACGAAGGAGAAAATAAAAGGAATAGAATAAATATGCTTATTTACTTAATCAACACTCTGAATTCTTATAAGCATGAAATTGATTCTATGAAGTAGCTGATTAATTTATCTGTTATAATAGCACTGCTGGCGTAAGCGCTTTATTTTTTAAGGGAATGAGGAATAGTGATGAAAAAAGTTGTAGTAACAGGTGGAAGCGGCCTGCTCGGCACATGGGTGTTAAAAGAATTTGTATCTCATGGCTATCAAGTACTGAATGCGGACGTGAAAAAGCCGGAGGGAAATATCTGTGATACGGTAATCGTAGATCTGACCGATCTCGGGGAAGTATACGGGGCGCTTCAAGGTGCTGACGCAGTGGTGCATCTTGCAGCAATTCCAGTCGCCTATTCGCATCCAAATGAAGTAACGTTCCGCAACAATACCTTGGCTACTTATAACGTGCTGGAAGCAGCAGCAGGGCTCGGGGTAAAAAATGCGGTTCTGGCTTCCAGTGAATCTTCTTACGGCATATGCTTTGCGAAAGAACGATTCGATCCGCAATATGTGCCTATTGACGAGGCGCATCCGCAGCTTCCGGAGGATTCTTATGGTCTTTCTAAGATAGTGAATGAAGAAACAGCCAAAATGATGCACCGCCGCACTGGCATGCAGGTAGTAAGTTTCCGTCTCGGAAACGTGATTGCTCCTCCTATGTATCAGAATTTCCCTTCCTTTATCCATGATGCTTCCCAGCGGGACCGTATTCTTTGGAGTTACATTGATACACGAGATGCTGCTGTAGCATGCCGCCTGGCGGTAGAGAAGCAGGGACTTGGTGCAGTTGAGCTGAATCTTGCCGGTGACGACACAAGTATGGATATTCCTAGCCGTGATTTAATGAAAGCAGAATTTCCAAACGTGCCGATCAAAGAAAATCTCGGCGAATTTGAAAGTTTACTGAACAGCGATAAAGCAAAAGAACTGCTGGGCTGGAAGCCGGTTCATTTTTGGCGTGACAACGTGAAAATTAAGTGAAACACTCATATCACGCTGTGTAATTACAAATCAGGCTGTTGATATTTTGGAGATGCTTCTGGTAATAATAGTAAATCAACACTCTATAGAACGAAAAGGGGCTGCCCTATTTTTGGGACAGCCCCTTTTTCTATGCGCAAATAAAGAAAGAGATGATCCCTTAATGATATGGTTAAGTCACGACAGCCTCCATACGAAAAGAATGATCTCTTATGTTTCCAGATGATAGACACACCGATGGCCACCATTCCAACCTCCCTGGAAGCCAGA
Source organism: Marinococcus sp. LNHM4E3-1 (assembly GCF_056034405.1). Lineage (NCBI taxonomy): Bacteria > Bacillati > Bacillota > Bacilli > Caryophanales > Bacillaceae > Marinococcus > Marinococcus sp. LNHM4E3-1. The sequence goes on from NZ_JBQLID010000001.1 coordinate 366,283, forward strand.
ATCCCCGACGGTGATCTGGTACGGATCGTTAATGATACGATTGACCGCCTGGCCGAGTGGTTGGAGAGCCCTCCGGAAACCTCCCAGGGGCGGCCGGCCTGCCAGCCTCCAACCATGACGAAAATCGTCATCTATGCTTACGCCCTGGAGTGGTATTTGGCCCGGGCGATCGCCCGACGGGCGTTAACAAGCGAGGAGGGAGCATCGACCTATGCCCGGCGCAAGATCGAAGCGGAAAGTGTGTTTGGGCACCTGAAAGCGAACCGCCGCTTTCGCCGGTTTGCGCTAAGGGGCACCGCCAAGGTGACCACAGAATTTGGGCTGTTAGCCGTCGCCCATAATCTGCAAAAGAAAGCGGAAACCATGAAAAAAGAAGCCGAAGAGTATTCTCCAGCTTCCGCTTAAACGAGCTATCGTTCAATTTTTGGGACAGCCCCGTCCCGAAATCGATCGAAGGATATCAGAAGACTGTACAACTCGGCGACGGTGCTTACGATCGGGTTCGGGGTAATATGCTACTACTGTATCCTGTTTGTGCTGTTTTTCCTGGTTGCATTTTTGTTTATTCCGACGTCGATGCTGCAGTCCAATTTAGGTGTAGGCCAAAACGTCGAATTCCCGTACTATCTGTCGCTTGCCTGGCTGGCAGCATCGCTTGCGACATGCATCGGGGCGCTCGGAGCAGGACTTGAAAACGAGGAAACGGTGCTTACGGGGACGTACGGCCACCGGCAGCTGCAGCGGAAAAAAGAAGTGCAGCGGGAAGAGGAAGAAAAGCAAAAACAGAACCGGGAACGTTAAATGGTGAAAAAGAAGCTGCCAGCTCAGCCGGCAGCTTCTTCATTAACATAGCGGATGTATTTGGTCAGCGTCAGCATGGACTGCAGCCCGAGCCGGTCCATCAGCGCTTCCGGCGTGACGCCGTTCTCCAGTTCACGCACGATATAGCTGTTGCGGAAATGAGTGGCGGAAATCGCCCGCTCGATGCCTGCGCGCTTTCGTTCCTCGCGGATCATTTTCTGAATCGCGACCTCGGTTAAATTTTTCGGCTGATCGTTCTCATAGCTCCAGCGGTACGTCTGGCGCTGAAAGTCGAACGCCACAAACAGCGGCTCCCCGTCAAAGGACGGCCGCACCGCCTGCGGAATCACGTCGAGGTAATAGTACAGCTGCTTCTGCAGCTCCTTCGTCAGCTGGAGCGTCCGCGGGTTGCCCTCGGTAATGTCGAGCTCCCCGCGGGTCAGGTGCAGGTGCTCGATCCGGATTGAGGCAAGCTCGTGCATGCGGAGGCCGTAGTCGTAAAACAGCCTTAAAATCACGATGTTTCGCGGGGCAAGCATCGGGCGCACGGCCTGCTGCTTATCCGACAGCCCGGAATCAGACTCGAGCGTGTCCATGAGCCGCTTCATTTCCTTCGGGGCAATCAGCTCTTCCTCCTTTAACACGTTCCAGACGCTGTCATCGACCGGAAGCTCCGCCATCGGGTTGGAGGCGATCCGTTTTGTATCGCGGAGAAAGCGGAAGTAGCGGACGAGCACAGTCTGGATGCGCTTCAGCGTCCGGAGCTGGTAGTGGCGCTCCTCGGCCAGTATATGAAAATAGGTGGTAATGTCGTCGGGTTTGACGGCCGCTTCCTCGCCGTCGAGCACTACATCGATGAACCGGTGAAAGTCGGCCAGGTCGTATTCGTAGCGCTTCAGCGTGCTCGGTTTGCGCCCCCGGGACTGCAGGAAGGAAAGAAAGGCCTGCATGCCGTCCGGAAGAAGCTCGGGTTGCAAATTCATCATCATTCCTCCTGCTTTGTCTGTCGATCAAGCATCGCGGCTTGTTTGTTTGGCACTTAACCCATATTATAGTATGTAGAGGACAGGAAAAACAGGAGGATCTAAACTATTGCAGGAATTTGAGAACCAACAGGTAGATAAAGAACGTGTTGTACTAATTGCCGTCCATAAGGATGATACTGATCAGGAAACATTTGAAGCGTCCCTTACCGAGCTTGAACAGCTCGTGGAAACGGCAGGGGGAACGGTCACGGCTGTGCTGACGCAGAACCGGCGTTCGCTCGATTCGAAAACGTACGTCGGCAAAGGCAAGCTCGAGGAAGCGGTGGCGACCGCTGAAGAGCAGGAGGCGGATCTTTTGATCTTCAACGATGAGCTCTCGCCCGGCCAGATTTCCACGATTACAAACCAGACCGGACTATACATTATTGACCGCACCCAGCTGATACTCGATATTTTCGCCGGACGTGCGGCGTCGAACGAAGGGAAAATGCAGGTGGAGCTTGCGCAGCTGAACTACATGCTGCCGCGCATCCGCGGGCAGGGCGAATCGCTCTCCCGGCTCGGCGGCGGAATCGGTACACGCGGACCGGGGGAGACGAAGCTTGAGACCGACCGGCGTCACATCCAGAAGCGGATGGACGACGTGCGAAGCAAGCTCAAGCAGGTGAAAAACCGCCGCGAGCAGTACCGCGAACGACGCAAGGAAAAGAACGTGCTGCAGTTTGCACTCGTCGGCTACACGAACGCCGGCAAATCCACGATTTTAAACGCGCTCACCGAAGCGGATACGCTCGAAGAAAACGCGCTGTTCGCGACGCTTGACCCGTTAACGCGCCGGGTGGAGCTGCCGTCCGGTCTGGAGGTGCTCGTCACCGATACGGTCGGGTTCATTCAGGACCTGCCGACGGCGCTGATTGCGGCGTTTCAGGCGACCCTTGAGGAAGTAAAGGAAGCAGACGTGCTGCTTCATGTGATTGACGGCTCGCACCCGAGGGCTGCCGAACAGGCGGCCACGGTGCGCCGGCTCTTAAAGGAGCTCGAGGCAAGCCACATTCCGGCGCTTACGGTCGTTAACAAGCGCGACGCCGCCGAGGACGGCCCGGTCGTCGCGGTGGACAAGCCGTCGATCTCCATTTCGGCCCGTAAGGACGAAGACGTGGAGCTGCTGCGGGAGTCGATGGAGAACGTGCTGCTCGAGCAGCTTCAGCCGTACCACGTGAAAATTCCGCTCGCCGACGGCCACGTGATGCAGCGGTTTAAGCATGAAACCGTCGTGCGCGAGGAAACGCTCGATGAAGAAAACGAAAGCTGGATTCTTTCCGGGTACGTGCAGAGTGACCAGGCGATCCACCGGGAGATCAAGCAGTATGCTAAAGGAGATGCAGGGGCAAAATGACACGCGATACGATGGAAAAAAAACAGCTGCAGCGGGCCGAGCACCGGATTGCGCCGCAGCTTGAAGCCATTGCGGAACGCGAGCTTGTGAACCAGCAGCGGGTGCTCGATATTTTCCGTGCGCACAACGTGTCGGCGTTTCATTTTCAGCACTCGACCGGGTACGGCTATGACGATACGGGGCGCGAGGTGCTCGACCGGGTCTACGCCGATGTGTTCGGCACCGAAGCAGCTATGGTGCGCCAGCAGTTTATTTCCGGTACGCATGCGATCAGTACGGCGCTGTTTGCGGCGCTCCGTCCGGGTGGACGGCTTTTGTACGCAACCGGCACGCCGTATGACACGCTGAACACGGTGATCGGCCTCGACGGCAGCGAAGCAGGGACGATGAACGAATGGGGCATCGGCTGCGACGTGGTGCCGCTCGGCGGCGGCCGGGTGGACATGGGCGCCGTGCACAAGGCGGTGACGCCAGACACGCAGGTGATTGCGTTTCAGCGCTCGCGCGGCTACGAAGATCGTCCGTCGATCGGCCTCGGGGAAATGAAGGAGTACATGGCGGAGCTCAAAGCGGCGTATCCTAACATTGTGCTGTTTGTGGACAACTGCTACGGAGAGTTCGTGGAAACGACCGAGCCGGGCCATATTGGCGCGGACCTGATGGCGGGCTCGCTCATTAAAAACCCGGGCGGCGGTATTACCCGTACCGGCGGCTACATTGCCGGCCGAAGCGATTTGATTGAAAGGGCGGGCGCAAGCTTTGCCGCTCCCGGCATCGGCCTTGAAGGCGGCGCGACGCTCGGCATGCTCCAGGAAATGTTTCAGGGGCTGTTTCTCGCGCCGCACGTCGTAGCGGAGGCCCATAAGGGAGCGGTGCTGACCGCAGCGCTGATGGAGGACGCCGGCCTGCAGGCATCACCGTCCTCCGGGGAGGAGCGGACCGACCTGATACAGTCCGTGCAGTTTGGCGACCGGGAGAAAATGATCCGGTTCTGCCAGGCGGTGCAGAAGTATTCCCCGGTCGACTCCGGCGTGACCCCGCAGCCGAGCGCCATGCCCGGCTACAGCGATGAAGTGATCATGGCTGCCGGCGCGTTCATTCAGGGCTCGAGCATCGAGCTTTCTGCCGATGGCCCGATCCGGCCGCCGTATACGGCCTTCGTTCAGGGCGGATTAACGTATACGCACGTGAAAATTGCCGTAAGTGAAGCGTTAAAAGCGATACAATAACGATAGAAGGACAGGTTCTCCGTGAGAGGGCCTGTTTTTTCTGTACATTTGCCGGAAAATAGGTGAAAATGTAAAAGATACAATAAGTTCTGAAAATTTTGATGTAAAAATAGCTTACATGAACTTGACGGAAAAGCTTACATCATGTAGGATATACTTAGTTTCAACGAAAGGGGGCGTAACGCATGAATGATCATGTACGCCGAAATACCCCTTTATTTCCGATTGGTATCGTCCAGAAACTGACGGAACTCACCCCAAGGCAGATTCGTTATTATGAAGAACACGGCCTGGTGTTTCCGACACGGACCGAAGGCAACCAGCGGTTGTTTTCCTTCCGCGACGTGGACCGTCTGCTTGAAATCAAAGCGATGATGGAGCGGGGCGTAAACCTTTCAGGCATCAAGGAAATCTATGAGTTAAAAACGTATTCAGAGGAACCGAAGCAGCCCTCAGCACCCAGAAATCACGATATGACCGACCGTGAACTGCGCAAGCACCTCCGCAAGGAAGTGATGATGGCAGGCAAATACTCACGGCCGTCGATGATTCAGGGACAGCTGTCGCGGTTTTTCGACTAACAGCAGGATTAACTTTTTTCCGGCTGCGGCCGGGGGAAAGATATAATAATTCACTATTCTAGTTTTTTAGAGAGGAGTCACAATTAACATGGCAAACACGAGAAAAGACATTTTAAAGTTTGCAGAAGAGGAAAACGTTAAGTTTATCCGTCTTCAGTTTACTGACTTGCAAGGAATTATTAAAAACGTAGAGATTCCGGTGGACCAGCTTGATAAAGCCCTGGACAACCTGATGATGTTCGACGGTTCTTCCATCGAAGGTTTTGTTCGTATTGAAGAATCCGACATGTACCTCTTTCCGGATCTTGATACCTGGATCGTCTTCCCATGGACCCCGGAAAAAGGCAAAGTCGCACGTTTAATTTGTGACATATATGAGCCGGGCAAGCCTGGCGAAGATCCAACACCATTTGCGGGTGACCCGCGCGGTATTTTGAAGCGTGTACTTAAAGACGCAGAGAAATTAGGCTTCAACGCCTTCAATATCGGGCCTGAGCCTGAATTCTTCCTTTTCAAAAACGATGAAAAAGGCGAGCCGACCACAACCCTGAACGACAAAGGCGGTTACTTTGACCTTGCGCCGACAGACCTCGGTGAAAACTGCCGCCGCGACATCGTACTTGAGCTTGAAGACATGGGATTTGAAATCGAAGCTTCCCACCACGAAGTGGCACCGGGACAGCACGAAATCGACTTCAAATACGCAGATGCTGTAACGGCGTGCGACAACATTCAGACGTTTAAGCTCGTTGTTAAAACGATCGCTCGTAAGCACGGCCTGCACGCCACCTTTATGCCGAAGCCATTGTTCGGTGTGAACGGCTCCGGTATGCACTGCAACATGTCCCTGTTCAAAGGCAAAGAGAACGCGTTCTACGACAAGAAGACCGATTCTCAGCTGAGCACAACGGCCATGCAGTTCTTGGCAGGTACACTCGAGCACGCGAAGGCGTTCACAGCGCTCACAAACCCAATCATCAACTCCTACAAGCGTCTTGTGCCAGGCTACGAAGCACCAGTATACGTTGCATGGTCCCTGCGTAACCGCAGCCCGCTCGTACGTATTCCGTCCTCCCGTGGCATGAGCACGCGTATTGAAACGCGCAGCCCGGATCCATCTGCGAACCCGTATCTTGCTATCGCAGCAATGCTTGCAGCTGGCCTGGACGGCATCAAGCGGAAGCTCGACGCTCCAGAGCCGACAGACCGCAACATCTACGTGATGGAAAAAGCAGAACGTGAAGAACTCGGCATCGAGGACCTTCCAGCAGACTTGAACGAAGCGCTTCAGCACCTGCTGAACGACGAAGTTCTCGTCAATGCGATCGGCCCTCACGCCATCGAGCACTTCGCCGAAGCAAAAGAAATCGAGTGGGACATGTTCCGCAGCCAGGTTCACCCTTGGGAAAGAGAGCAATACCTCTCCACTTATTAATCATCAGAAGTCCTGCAACCATAGGGTTGTGGGGCTTTTTTTGTGTTTGATAAAGAATAGTATTTTTCGGGCTGATCCAACGAATTTGCTCCGACTGCCGCAAAACTGCCCTAAAAATTTTTAGGACGATTCAAAGTAACGTATCGATGCAACTGGAACCTCGAACGAGCAGTGACAGAACCGATTCGAAATAAAAACAGGGGAACTGCTCCGTTTCCACAATGTATTAAGAAGGAAGAACATAGTGGTAAAAGCATTGACACAGTGTCAAAAGAATATGACGTCGAATCAAGTCTTATGCGGGATATATGGCGGTATTATGTATGAAAAAAAGCAGTGTTAACGAATATACACTTACCTGATTAAAGGGAGAATGGGGGAATGCATAAGGACTGGAATGGTATTATGCGAAATTCACGGCAATTCGCTCCGGCCGGCTGTACTTGAGTGAGATCTGTGGACCAGGCGAATTGTTTGCGGATTATTGGGATCAGTATAAGATAAGGCAAATTTAGGTTTTTATTTTTTTAAATTGTATTGTTTTTTATACTCTTTTAATGGTGGGTTCTTACGAAATAAAAAATAATCATAAAAGTGTTTTCGCATTGCTGAATTGAAGGTCACTATAGCCGTATCGAAATTTCTTTTATCCACAAATATTATGTCTAGAACCAAACTAGAATGAGCTTTTATTGTAAAAGCATCACTTGGAGGGAGACGAATGAGCTCTTGTTGCCCTGACATTGGTTTTTTAAATATTAAACGATTATTTTCAACTTCAGAAGGTTCGATCGTTTCTTGAGTATAAATTTTCACTGGTATATTATTTTTAAAAACTTTTAAATCGAATACCCCAATATCGATACTGCTAGGATTAGTAATTTGTACTTGAGTTTTCCAACTAGCTTCAAAAATAATATTTCTGCCGTCAGATTCTATAAAATCATAGAATATCTCTCCTTTTTGTACGTCTTGCACATAATCGCTAAAAGCAACATTTAATGTTTTTCTTGTTCGTGCTAGAGAAAGTATTGAAATGAATAGAGCGGTCAGGGCGAGAAAAGAATCGAAATTATTATTTATAAGCTCAGTCAAAATGAAAATCCTTTCACATTTTTTCTGGATTTATTTTAGCACAAGGAGACATTTTGATTAACAAACGAATGAGAGAAATCACAAAATCACATAGGATAAACATATAGAGTAGTTAAATTTTGATATACTGAAAGCAGAAGAACCGATGGTGTTAGTGGTCGGGCAGGGACGTGTACGCTGCCGGCTCATGGCAAGACCAGAATTGTCACACACCAAGGGAAAGTCAAACGGGTGGAATGGGATGAGGGGGAAGAGTTTTGAGTGAGTTCGCCGTAATTACTAAAGATTTAGAAAAAGAGTATATAAAATTGATCGAAAGAAACATGGAGAATTATAAAAACTTAATAAATTTTTCTAGGTATCAAAATAACCATCACTCAAGGATAACTTTTGCTGAAGCAGATGAAAATGACAAAAGTGTTTTAGCTGAAATCATATTCTTTGATTGCCTGGAAGAAATAATAACCTCCTTGAGTTACGCAAATGCAGCTTTTCAAAATAAGGATTTAAGCATCTCATTTTCTCTAATAAGAAAGCCATTTCGAGATTTACTCGCATGTATAGAATATCTAAGTTTTAATGCTGTAGAAGTAGTAGAAGCAATGATCTCTAATGACCTTAATGTTATAGACCCTTCAAAGAAAAAAGTGAAAGAAAAAATAAGAGATAACATGATACAACTAGTGGAAGCCAATCAAGATACATTTAACGGGATAACTGGAGAGGAAGTTAAAATTCTGCATAAACAGAGGTACGCTCTTGATAATGAGCCTGATACACTTTCTACTTATTTGAATCAATCTTTGCATTTAATTACTACGCGAGAAGCCTATAGAACGAAAAAAAATCAAATGAATTATTTGCCATCTTTGACCAGTCAAAAGGATGCTGATATTAGTAAAACAATCTATGTGGCCTTTGTCCCTTTCATTGTGAATTATATTAATCGGTTATTATATTTTAATATAATAAATAAATTTAATTATAGACAAAATATGATCGTAAACGAAGTTAAAAAAATTAGTGAATTAGAAAAAGAACAAGCTATTTTCATAAACAAAGTAATTCATTAATAAGTTTTACCAGCCCACTGGAGGATACTGAATGACGGAACAACGCTGTGGTTTGGTGTCCTATTTTTTGTTTTATCGTACTTAATTATAAGATTTATTTCAGCAACTTTGCTTTTTCTGTTTCAAATTCCTTTTCCGATAGAATTCCTTTCTCTTTGAGGTTGTAGATGCGCTCAATTTCGTCGTATTTATCGTAACTTGTGTCTTTTTCCTCGGAGTCGCCAAAATCTAGTTGGGCGGATGTTTTAAACTCAGATAATTTGCTGAACTTTTTACTGTCGCACTTGGCAATAACCACATGCTTCTCTTTCGTTTCTTTATTAACGAGAAAGAGGGCAGCAGTGGATAAATCTTCACCTGCTGTGGAACCAATAGCCATGGCATTAGCCCCTCGCTCTCCGCGAAGAAAAAGCCCTAAATCAGCGCTCTGAAGCGCTTTGTACTGTGATCTTTTAATATTCTTAGTGCGATCATAGTCATAAAATTCAAAAAAGCTAGTGGCGTTTCTCCCTAACTCTTTAAAATAAACATCCCCAGTTTCCAGTTGAATCAATTTAGCTGCTTTACCATAGAGACCAACCTCTTTATGTCCATTTACGCATTCTAACGATACTTTTTTAGATATTTTACTCTCAGGAAGTTCAGAAGCAGGAGCTGCCAAATTTTCTTCTATGTTTTTATCTGTTTCATTCGCTATAATTTGAGCAGCCTGGTAGTTCGATTCATTCTTGGGAAAGTGCAAAACCATTTCTTCATTTGCACCATTAAAAACAAACTTAATCTTTTTTGAATCAAAATGAATATTAGCGAATATCCCTTCGGAAGTAGAATAATTAATTACTTTTGGTTTTTTGATCCCTGTAGTAAAAATATAAACAAATCGAGAATTTGTTAAAGCGAGCAATTTAAAATCGTCCATCATTTTTGAAGATACACATAGAGCAATTAATTTTTCATCATTCTCTAACTCTTCCGATAGAAGTTTTGCTTCTTTTTCTAATGTCTTAAAAGCGAATTTCCCATGTTTCTTTAGCTCTGTATCTACTGCCTCGTAGTTATTCACAGCTATTCACCCCGGCTCTTTCTGGAATATTAATACTTTGAAACATACTCAGATTCAAAATATTTATAGGATTAGAATAAAACCCCTGCCGTAAAGCAGGGGAGTGGATATTTTATTCAAATGTAATGGTCTGTTCGATCGATTCCCCAACTTCATTAAAATCTTCATCGGTGGGTGCACCTATGCGGACAGTGATTTCTTCAATCTCTTCTGCCTCTGAGTTTTCAAGCACATACACGTTATATCCTTCTTGCGTCACTGCATCCAGGAATTCTCCATTAATGTGTTCGCCAAAAAAGGCATCTGGATCCAGCTGTTCACCGCTATTTGTCGTAATAGTAGCCTGGGACGGATAAAAATTAACAGGTTCTTCCTGAGTGTTTTCGACAGACATATCTAACTGGATGTAAGTAAGATCTTCGCTGTCAGTCTCTAAGATATCCTGGTATTCTTCTGTTAACTCACCATCAATCACTTTTGCAGATTCAAAAGTAGCTTCAAGGGGACCTGTCTCAACCGTGCCAATATCGTCAGTGCGTTTAACCATATTGAACGACCCAGCTTCACTTTCTACGGTATCGCCTGGCTGTGCTTCTTGATTCTCGTTCTCTTCTTCGCTCATGGTTTCGCCTTCGCTGTCATCGCTATCAGAAGATTCATCCCCCGATGATTCTTCCTGGTTGTTCTCTTCGTCGCTTCCGCTCTCTTCATTAGAAGAATCCTCGTTTCCATTTTCTGAGCCAGAATCCTCACCACCGCCACAGGCGCTTAGCGCAATCGTCGTAGTAGCAATCCCCGCCATTAATAAATACTTCTTCATGGAATTTCCCCCCTGTATATGTAATTTATTGAATCTATTTCATTTTAACAGCAAACGTACGTACCCTCAAAGTATTTCCTGCATCATAAGTCCTTGATTTTAAATTAAAATTATTTGATCTTAATGGTGGGCAAAGCTATAAAAAGATATTTTCTAACACTTCTCTGCATGACTTTCATACTGAAGTTGAATTAAGACGTTTGCTTCCCCTTTATAAAAAGGTAAAGAACCATAATTAAAAAATAAGGAATGATAAAAATGAATAAAGCCCATTTAATTACGGAGAAACTGGCGCTGGAGGAGGAGTACGATAAAGGCGAGGTTCCGCACGATGAATACACCGAGCGTGTGGAGGAGCTGCAGCAGCTGGAGCAGCCAAACTTTGTAAAATAAATGTAATGATAAAAAGGTAGAATACTATGATAATGTGTAGGCAGAAGGTGATAAAATGAGTAACTTTGCTTACACTAAGCGTGGAAAAACCAATGAAATTCTCATTGGAGCGTACAAGGAAATCGTCAATGCGTATTACGGGGAAGAAATTTATTCATTTAAAACCGAAGAGGAATTATTTTACAGCATTCAAACGTACCGCCAAAAAGAATATATTATCACCCGCCTGAGTGAATTACCCATCATCGACGCGATGTGGAAGAAGGAAGGGGCTGCCCGCTACGATACCGAGTAGCGGGTTTTTTCATGCTTAAATGAAGGCCGGGTTGAACCAGGGCTTCCACGTGAGGCAGGTATAGAAAAAATTCCTCTTACATAATATTTTTTTATCCCCCGAAACGAACAATCCATACAATATACAACATGGGGAAGATGAAAAATAAACTCGTTGTTTTCTCTAACATTCACAAAGAGGTGAAAAGCGTGAGCAAGCATCAGGAACTGCGGGCCATCATAAAAAAATGAGCGGACAGGATCATATTATCACGGTGCCGCGTATCTTTATCGAATATTTGGACGGGGATTTGAATACGGCGCTGGTTTTAAATCAGCTCGTGTTCTACGCCGACAAAACAAAGCGCACCGACGGCTTCTTTTATAAAAGCTACGGAGAATGGGAGGCGGAGACTGGATTAACCCGGCGCAAAATCAAAGGGTCGATCGATAAGCTGATCAACAAAGAGCTGGTCACCACCAGGCTGAAAAAAGCGAACGGGGCGCCGACGCTTCACTACGCACTGGATTACGACAAAATGTTGAATTCTATTATGACAAAGTGCTCTATTGCATCCGAACAATCTGTCACTAAACCGGATTTGGACAAAGTGTCGGATTCCATAACAGATGATTTGCAGTTGAATTCGACAGATGAATTAAACAGTAGTCCCCGCGCCGTCGGCACTGTTGTCCGGTTTTACGAAGAGAGTTTTGGCGGGACGATGACGGCCTATCACCGGGAGCGGCTGGGTGACTGGTGCGAGGCTATGTCCCCGGAGATCGTTCTTCGGGCATCGGAGACTACCATTCTTCAGGGCGGCCGCAGCCTGAAATACGCCGAGCGGATCCTGAATGATTGGCAGCGGTTCAGCTGCCGCACGCTTGATGATGTAGAGGAATACGAAGAAACGAAAAAACAGCAGAAGGAGGCACGCCGACATGGACGGAACAGCCAGAGGCATGCAGGAGGTACTCGACAGTCTCGAAAAGAAAGCAGCGGAAGTGAAAAGCAATCCGCTCTCGGCCGCGGATGGCACCGACCGGGAGGATGATTACCAGTGCCCGGTATGCAAGGACCAGACCGAGTGGCTGGAAAAGGTGGATGGAGTGGAAAAATGGGTCATATGCCCATGTATTCGCGAGCGCCGGACACAGCGGCTGCTCCAGTTCAGTGAAATTACTGAAAGCTTTCGGAACGTTACCTTCGGGCAGTTTCAGACCGACAACGTGGATCCGCAGGTAGCGAGTATGAAGGAAGCTGCGCTCGCCTATTACAGCAATTATCAGGATCTCCGGAAGCAGCGGGAGAACAGCATGCTGATTATGGGGGCTCCGGGCTGCGGAAAAACGCATATTCTGACGGCGCTCAGCAATAATCTCATGCAGCGTAAAAAGATCGAGGACGGGGACGAACAGCAGCAGGGTGTATCCGTCCAGTATTTTCCGTACGTTGAAGGGTTCAACGATCTGAGGGACGACTTTAATCTTTTGGAGCGGAAAATGGAGCGTATGAAAAAAGCGGATGTGCTGTTTATCGATGATTTGTTCAAGCCGGTGAAGCAGTGGACGAAGGACGGGTATCAGCGAATTCCCCGGGCCACTGCCTGGCAGATCGAGCAGATGTACGCCGTGATTAATCACCGGTATCTGAATCACCTGCCGATTCTCGTTTCCACGGAGCTGATCATGGAAGAGCTCGTGGATGTGGACGACGCGCTTGCATCCCGGATCGTGCAGATGTGCAAATCCTTCCTGGTGACGATCACCGGACCGAAGAATGACTTAAACTACCGACTGAGAGGGGTGTATTAAATGGTGCCAGCGTGTGGGATAGTAATGCAGGGAAGAAAGCTAAATGAAGCGGAGGAGCAGCTGAGGCGGGAAAGGGTGCGGAGGAACATGGAGCGCTTTAAAGAAGCGGAACGGAACTTTGAAAAGCAAAACTTGCAGCGAAGTAATGAAGCACCCAAATTAGTATTATTATGAGCTACATATTCAATGGAGAGCTGGATAAAACGTTTGTTACCGGCCAGACAATCGGGGGCATTACCATCGGGTTATTTATAGCCCCACACTTTCGGCAGGATCCTGAGGAAAAGGCCCACAGGATGATACGCATTAACAGGATTATCACAAACACGATATATATTTTTCTCGTAATATTTTTAATTATGTTCAGCCTGTATTATATTTCGGATTCTATCGATGGGAGAGCGCTGTCGTTCTTTGCGATTCCTTTAATCCTAACGTTAATAATCAAACTTATTTATCGGTGGCGGGTGAAGAAAATTTCAGGGTAGAAAAAACTGCAGCATGTATTCGCTCAAATTAACTGGCGCATACTGCATTAACCCCCGAGCACCTCTGGCCATCCACATTCATTTAATCCGACGATTCGAGTTCAACATCCTGATGCGGTTCGTTTTCAATCTCAATATCGCTATCCTCCGCGATGTCCCCTAAAACCAATGGAACTTCCGTATTTGGGGCAAATCCATCGAAGCCGCCGTACAAAGCTATTTGGATTTTCATGCTTTTGCGCAGCTTCTTTTGTTTGTAGGGCAAAAAACCTTAAGAAATTTGTTAGGACTTTTGCATTCATATGTTCGGGAATAGAACGTGCGCTGCCACTACAAAATACTCCGGTACTCCTGCGATTGTCCTTTTTTATGAATTAATGTAAGGAAATAGAAGGAAATCCTCCGGAATTGGCGAAAGATATGGAGTGACACTACTATTTTAGGGGGATTGAAATGACAAAGACGATACAGGTAGGGGACACGTACCGCGATAGGAATAGTGGAAAGGAGTATAAGGTCACGAGTTATAACGGCAATTCAGTCCTGCTCACCAAAGAAGAAACGTCATTGGCTGTGATACCAGTTATCGACGAAGAGGTTCTTTTACCAGGATTTATCAAGGTATAAGCTGCTAATATTTTCAATGCTTTGGCGCTCTGCCAGGAGCGCTTTTTTATGTGTCTAAAGAAAAGATGCATATTCCTTAATCTGACCCCGGCCGGTGACAATGAGTACGTATTAGCAAATTTAAAAAACAAAAGGTTTCTTCCGGCCGGTTAAAGGCAATAGTGACCACTACTAGTAGTGGGAGGGATTTATATGAAAGAGGAAGAAATAACTGCAAAGATAGAGGAACTCGAAATGGGACTGGATCGTTCAAGTGATACGCTGGAACACGATCACGACGTGCCTGTGAATAAAACAAAGGCGGAGAGCGGAGCGTCTGTAGTTTATGAATACGGCAGCGGGGACAAAACCAATGCTGCCCAGGAGTTGACCAATCTTCGCGTGGAATTTGACAGGGCACAGAGCGAGGAATTTAATGCAAAAGCTGTTTTTCAGACAAACAGGCATAACAAGGAAATTGCAGGCGGGGAAAAGCCGTTTGACACGCTGTATTTATCGAATGGAAACGAAGGCACGTGGAGAATTGATGCAGCTGACGGAAAAGAGCTGGAGCAGAATGATCTGGAAAAAATCATCGCCTATACCTTTCAAAGCTATTTACTGGAGTAAGTCACTGAAGCCGGTTTTCTGCTTAGTATGCTTTCCTGCATGAAAACGAAAAAGACCCTGTGCGTACACAGGGCAAACTGAGGGAATATACCTTTGCAAATTCCAGTCGTATCTTTCATCCAGGGAGATGGTTTAGAGAAGTGGTACAGTTTCAATTTTAAAGCGCTTACATTTTAAAATCACGAGGCAATAGTCCTTTTTTTGCAGATTGAGGCTTTTCTGTTAATAAAAAAGCCCCGCGGGGAACACGGGGCTGGTCTCAGGAGCGGGATGAAACATTCATCCCACAAGTACTTTATCGGATGAACTGTATTCATTAATGAGTCCTTGGATAGAAATAATGTCAAAAATATTAAAAGAGCGGACTTCCTGCTGTTAACGGTTGCTCGCTTTTTGAACGGCCCGCTCCACCTCTTTTTCGGAAACGTCAAATTTGTCGGCGGTAGCTTCTACCGGGCTGGTACCCGTGCTTTCATCGTACGCAGGCCCCGCCCAATAAAAGTACATGTCCAGCTGTTTTTTGGTCGGGTATTCCTCCCGCTGCTTCGGCAGCCCTTCATTGTTCATGGAGCCATAAAACGTGTTGATCTCGTGGTCGCTGTAGTCGCCAGGTTCATAATTTTCTGCCGCCGCGATTTCCCCGTTAGGGAAATAATCCGTTTTTCCGTAAATGTAGCTGCCGTAATCCATCGCTTTTTTGGCATCCACAAAGTTGATCGTCAGCAGGTGAAATTCTTCCTGGTCTTTCACCTCCATGATCACTTCGTCACTGATGGTATCAATATCTGTTTCATCAATCGACACAGGATCTGCGTCCGGGATTACATAATAATTCAGATAAACCCCATGATCGTACGCCGCGTTTTCCCCTTCGTGCACTGTATACGAAGGTACCTCTGCTTCAGGAGCCCCGCCGGTCTGTTCTTTTTCATAAGCCGTAAATTCATCGTTCATGTCTTCGGACAGCACTGCGCAGGGTACGCCATCGTTATTGGCATCAAGACCGCCGGGATCATTTTCAGAGCTGAACTCGTGCTCCGTCCAGTAGTCATACAGGTGCTGGTCGTCTTCGAAATCGCTGCAGCTTTTTAACGCTGTCTCCTCATCAGTCGCTTCTGGCTCTTCTTCACGCAGGTTTTCTTCCGAGTTGCTTGCCGGTTCTCCCCCTAAGACAGCGGCGATGACACCGGCAAGAAGAAGCGCGTAAACCAGTGAGGCTGTCACAAGCTTCCACCTTGTGCCTGTCCGGAGCCCGGGCAGCCGCCGCCATTTTCTTTTTTTCTGCATGAAACTCCCCCTGGATATACTGCTTATCCCAATGTCACTACAGGCGGTTCGCCTGTTTAATCATTTTTAAGAAATGTTCTTCTTTCGATTTGAATTCAAGCTCACTGACTTTGCTTAAAATAAAATGGTATTTAGAGATTTCGCCGCTGATTTTTAAGCCCCTTAAAAAAGCATCCGCCGCCTGTCTGATTTCTGCTGTCTCCCGGGAGCTCTCAAACACGATGACGTTCCGGGTAACCTGTCTTGCGTTGTCGTTTGCGGCCAAGTGCGTAATTAAATCAAGCAGATTGTCGTAGTTGCTGGTTTTGGTGTTGTTGATTAAATCGACACTAATCAGAAAAACGCCCACTAAGCATCCCCCCTCGAAAGAATGAGCAGGCACATCTATGCCGTTTTAGTGCCGGCCCGCAGAAAACCCCGTTTCCCCTCCAACGGGGTCAGTCCTGCTTTGCCTGTTTCTTTTTCGCGTAAGCTGTCCAACCGAGGTATATAACAATTAAAGCGGCAATTATGGAAGCCATTGTATTCCGCCTCCCGTCATTTGTTAAGCCTATTGTATCACAGGAAAATAGAGGAGGGGGTTGTCAAATACGCCTGCGGAGTGCCTTTTGAACGTACAGCTAAAATGAAGAAGGCAAAGGGGCGGTTACTGTGAATTACGAACCAGGTATGCGCGTGTTCAGCGAGACGAGGAAGCAGTGGGGTGTAATGATGCTTCAAAATCACCATCAGGGACCGGAATGGTATTATGTTAAATTTACGCCGCTCCGCTCGGGGTGGCATCATGAAAGCGATCTGTGGGAGGCAGGGGAGGTGTTCGCCTGCAGCTGGGAGCGTCACCGGGCCGGACAAATCTGATTGCGGCGGCGCCATTTTTTCTTAATTGGTGGTCGTTTTCCCTGATTAAATGTAAAATGGATGGCGGCGTTAAAAATTTGGGAGGGATCGTTATGTACACATCTATTATCTTTTTCATCGAAGACGGGGACCGGCTGATTGTGCCGAAGTCCAACGAGACCCCGAGCGTGGATGAAATTATTGAAAAGCTGAAAAAAGGAAAAAAGCAGGACCTGAAAATGTCCGAAGCATTCAGCGAATGGTTCAACACCGAAGTGGAATGCAAAAAAGTAA
The DNA here is from genome assembly GCF_056034405.1 of Marinococcus sp. LNHM4E3-1. Taxonomy (NCBI): domain Bacteria; kingdom Bacillati; phylum Bacillota; class Bacilli; order Caryophanales; family Bacillaceae; genus Marinococcus; species Marinococcus sp. LNHM4E3-1. Next base: position 383,385 of record NZ_JBQLID010000001.1, read on the forward strand.
CAAGCGTCAGCGTCAATTTCATTTAAGTGCGAGCATCTGCCTGCGGGCGGATGCTTTTTTCAATCGATTAAAAAAACTTCGGCGGATGGTTGTAAAAAAGACCATTCGGGTTCCTTTACTGTATAGGACGGCAAAAAGCCGGCACCTACTCGCTTCAGGAAAGGATGATGAGCATTGGCACAAACATTGGGGCATCAGCTGATTACGTACGGGGAGGATCATCTCGGCACGCCATATGAATTCGGCGGCAACGGCACGGACACCTTTGACTGCAGCGGCTTTGTCCGCTACGTGATTGAGTACGTCACTGGCGAGATTATTCCGAGGACCGCAGCCAGCCAGTCGGAAACAGGCACGCCGATTTCAGACGAAGATCTGCGAACGGGAGATCTGCTGTTCTGGAAGGATACCCGCTCGGAGGATCTGAACCATAACGACGTGACCCATGTCGGCTTCTATGTGGATGGACAGACGTTTCTGGGCGCGCAGGGCTCCACCGGAGTGGCATTCGCCGATTCCACGCGGGACTACTGGCAGTCGCGCTACGTCGGGGCCCGCCGTGTCGTCGACAGTACAGCGGGGCCGCTCACCAACGTCGGCGGAAAGGGAGACCTGCTCCGGGTGATTGCCAGCCAGGTGAATTACCGCAGCGAACCGTCCTGGGACAGCGAAGCCGTTGCGGGTAAAGTTACCGAAGGAGAGGCGTTTACGATTGAGCGCCGCGTGCCGATGGAGGAACGCTCGGATCTGTTTGAGCTCCTGTCCGGCACGTATATTACGACGCATGAAAACTATGTGGAGGTACTGCCTCAGAGTTAAGGGAGGCCGTTTCCACAAATAGAAAGCAGGCCCGGCATATGCTGCCGGGACCTGCTTTCTATTTTTACTTTATTTACGTTTCACAGCCGACGCCGTCCCCGTCACGGTCCAGGTGGCCGCCGTAGCCCGGGTCGCCTTCGCGCACAGGGGCAGCTCCGGCTTCACGGGCAGCGTCGCAGTTTTCATAATACACGTCTTCAGAGGAGCTTTCGCTGTCGGAGGACCCGGACTCTTCCGCAGAGCCGGAATCCCCGGAGGACTCCTGTGATTCCTCGTCCTGTTCCTCGTACCCGTCGTCGGTCACATAATCCTCGAGCGACCAGATGCCGATGCCGGCCGACCGGGCTTCCTCCTCCGCGGCTTCAAATTCGTCAAGATATTCGGTGTTTGGCGGATAGACGGCTACCCGGGCAAGGCCTTCCTCAATCAGCTGCTGGTTGAAGTTTTCACCATCGACGAATACGTAGGCAAGCAGCCGGCCGTAGTAGTCCCGTTCTTCGACGCCGAGCTCAAGCCGCACGTCTTCACCGTCCAGCTCGCTTGTCGTAAATTCTGTAGCTTCCGGGCCGAATGGCTGCACGCCCATCTGTGGATGCTTCGTCTCCGGTGTGTCGACGAGAATGAGACGAATGCGCTCCTCGCCTCCTTCGTAATCCACATCGATGGTGTCGCCGTCGACAACGTTGGTTACTGTCGCGTTGGTATCTTCTTCAGCAGAGTCGGACTCGGTGTCTGATGCTGCTTCCTCATCGTTGCTTTCACTGTTATCAGAGGAATTACCGTTAGATGCTTCTTCGGTGTCGCTGGCGTCCTCTTCATTCGAAGCGTCCTCCGGCTGTTCTTCTTCCGCTGTTTCGTCGTTTTCACTGCCGGAAGCGGCCCCGTCCTCCGCACTCTCGTCATTTTCTTCTGCCTGCTCTCCGGCGTCTGCAGCACCTTCCTCTTCTGCTGCTTGTTCGCTCGTCTGTTCTTCCGATTCGTTACCGCCGCTCTCCTGGCCGGGCTCTTCGCTGCATGCAGTAAGAAAGAGCGTCAGCGCCAGGGTAAAGGACAAAAGCCTGACTGGTTTTTTCAATAGAATCACCCCGCTGCATAATTGGTTAGCATATAGATAGGAAATAGATGGACGTAATCTGCGTAAAAAGTAGCGGTTATTAGAGTTATTAACAGTGTACAAGAAAGCATGTGAAAAGAAAATAACTAATCCAGCAGTGCTTTTCGTTGCCTGTAGGCAACAGAATATAACTACAATAAAAAATACACGTTTTATATAGGGAAGGGGCTTTTTCCTTTGAGGCTGGAAGAGAACAAAAAGAACCCTGCGCCTGTGCAGCGCAGGGTTCGTCACCGATATTATTTCGGCAGGTAGTCGTTTCGCACAATCAGCACGTCGCAGGTGGCCCGCCGCACAAGGCTCTCCGAGACGCTTCCGAGAAACAGGCGCTCAGCGCGCCCCATCCCGGAGGAGCCGGCAACGATCAGGTCCGCTTCGAATTTTTTGGCTGCCTCGGTTGGAATCACTACCTTCGGCGCTCCGTATTCGACGGAAAAATCAATCGCCGAAATGTCTTCTGCGGCACTTAAATTCCGGTATTCCTCAAGCAGTTCTTTTCCGCGTTCCCTGTACATCTGAACAATATCCTCGGTATGGTATTCGGCTGACGAAATAAACGGCGTATTCAGCACGTACACAACCTGCACGCGGCTTTTTTCCCGTTTAGCAATGTCGAGCCCGGCATACAAAGCGCTGGTTGAGACCTCGGAGCCGTCGACAGCGATCAGAATAGAGCTGTACGGCTTTGGCGGCTCTTCGTTTTTGACAATCCAGACGTCGCACGAGGCGTGGCGCACGATGCTTGCGGCAACGCTTCCAAAAACCCTTTTTTCAAACGTACCGGCTCCCGAACCCCCGGAAAGAATCAGGTCGGCTCCGAACTCATGAGCTATTTCGCCGGGAATTAACGCTTTGGGAGGCCCTTCCTTCATAAATGTCAGAACGTTTTTCACGCCCTGATCCTCCGCGCTTTTTTTAGCACGGTCCAGAATGTCGGTGCCAATACGTTCTGACGCGCTTAACAGATCCGGGGACTCCCGGCGGAGCTCGAGGATATTGTGGTAATCGATAATATAGCAGAACGCGAGCGCGCTTCCATAGGTGAGGGCGGTTTCAATCCCTTTTTGAAGTGCGTATTCTGCTTCGTCCGAACCGTCGAGAGCGACGAGGATGCGTTCGTAGTGCAGTGCCATTGCAATCAGTCCCTTCTGGCTTTTGGTGGTGTGTCTATAGTTTAGCTCATTTTTTTCTTCCTGCGTGTGAGGAACCTCACATCCAACGGAGACTTTTCAATTTATACTGGCCTCGTAAGCAGCTATAAGTGAAAACTATTCCAGCCTGAAGGGGCGTTGAAAATAAAGCACAAAGGAGTTTCGGTATGATGGATGGATTAAAGCAGATTGTCTGGAAGGAAATGCTGAATGAATGCGGCGGGGCCATTCCGCAAACCCTGCCGGAATTAAACGGAAGAGCGGAGCGAAACCAGGAAATCGCCTGCCTGCTTCCGTTTTATGTGTACTATTTTCATACGTATGAATGGCAGGAATACTCGTTAATGACAGAGCATGCGCTTCCGGGGACGCTGAACCACGCTGCCTTTATAGCGATCGACACGCCGTCGCTGCAGGCTTCGGCACAAATGAAGCGGTACTTTTACGGGCTGTCGTTTATCAGCAGGCTCCCGGCGGACGGGGAGACGGCGTTTACCCTGGAGGAATGGACGCTGCATGTATTCCGGAAATACTATTACTTAACAACAAAAGCAGCCCTTCCGGCCGGGGATGCGGCCGTAAAACAGAGGCGGACCGGCACGTGGACCTTCCGGGTTATGTAGGTACTGACGGCAAAAATGAGAGCGTTTGCGAAGCGTACAAGTAATAAAGGAGGACTGCTTGAATATGCAGAAGCACTACTACGGATATGCGGGAGAAAGCACGGCAGAAGTGAGGGAGGAGGAGTATATACGGTTTGTGTATATTTTTGACGAACCGGACCGGCGGGAGGAAGTGCTCTACATCGGCACGAGGGAAAATGTTCGAAAATGTGCCCGGGGGATAGACCTTTTAAATATCGAACTGGAGCTTGCGGACGCTGTCACGGTGGGAAGCCGGACGTTTAAAATTATCGGAATTGAACGGGTGCCTCCGTGTGAAACGGTGGAGCGCACGTTCCAGGGCGGCATGGTGACGTATTATTTTTCGGAAGCGGATCTGCCGTTGTCCTGAAGGGTGAAAAAACGGGCAGAAAATAAACATACAAAGGAGATGCGATATGTATAAAACAATTCTTGCTGCTGTGGATCCATCCGAGGAAGCGAAACGGGCTGCCCGGACGGCTATGCTGCTTGCCGGCAGGTTTGAGGCCACGCTCGTTTTCGCACATGTGGTTAATGAACGGGATTTCAGTGCGTTTCAGTATTACGTGCCGTCAGCATGGGACGAGACGAAAAAAAAGAACGAAGCAATGCTGCAGCAGTACGCATCCGAAGCCGAACATGCGGGAGTGGCGAAGGTGGAGACGGTGCTGCGCTCCGGGGCCCCCAAGTCGACAGTTCCAGCGGAGCTCGCCCCTGATTTCGGGGCCGACCTGATCGTTACCGGAGCTTCCGGCATGGGCACGGTGGAAAAATTAGTGATGGGGAGCGTATCGAGCGGTGTTCTCCGCCGGGCCAGGGAGGATGTGCTTATCGTCCGGAAGGAAAGCGAGGGCGGACATAAAAAAATTCTGATAGCCGTGGACGGCTCCGAGGAAGCGGCCCTGGCATTTGAAAAGGGCGTCCAGCTCGCGCTGCAGACGGAGGCGGAATTGTTTATCGTGCACGTGTACAACTCCAACCTTCTGTATTCTACCGTACTAAATACTGATGTGCAGAAGTTCATGGAGGACGATGACCGGAAAATGCTGGAGGATTACAAAACCCAGGCGGAGCGTCTCGGCGTCGCAAACGTAACGACGTCTCTGCTGTACGGCTCGGCAAAGCTGATTATTCCTCAGGAATACGCCGTGCAGCATGAAATTGATCTGATTGTGAGCGGGGCGTCCGGCAGAAACAGGACGGAGCGGCTGCTGCTTGGAAGTGTGGCGGAGGGCATTGCCCACCGGGCGATCTGTGATGTGCTGATTGTGCGGCAGCCGCTCGAGCATAGAGAGCAGTAGAATTATTTTCTGGAGTGAATCAGCCCGGTTTGATAGGCGTACTCCACCAGCTCCCTCCGGGTTTTCATCGCGAGCTTTTCCATTAAATTAGTGCGGTGGGCCTCGACGGTTTTCACGCTGATCACGAGCGTCTCGGCAATTTCTTTATTGGCGTAGCCAAGCGTTATATAATAGAGCACCTCCCATTCCCTCGGGGAGAGCCTCCTCGGATTGCCGAAGGCAGGAGGCGTGTTATGGGCCTGCACCAGGGCCTGGAAGGAAGCAGAGGCGTAGCGGTTATGCCGGGCGGCCGCCCGGATGGCCCCGTATAAATCGTCCAGGGGATCGGTATGCAGCAGGCACCCGGTGGAGGCGCGTTCGTACACCTGCTGCAGGAAAGCAGGCGTTTCCTCCCCGGAGACTAGAAAAACGGACGGAAGCAGAGGGCGTTCGAAGATAGCTGCTTCCGGTGAAAGCGTGCCCGCATCAATGACATAGACGGGCTTGCGGCCTCCGGTTGGTAAAGCCTCTGCAGACGGCCATCCGGCTGTTTCCTTAATGACGGTACAGTCAGGAGCTTCTTCGAGCAGTATTTTTAACGCTTTCTGGTAGATCGGACGTCTGCTTACTAAAACGATCGAAATCATGCGCTCACCTTCTTACGCTGGGGTTAGACGTTCATGCACAGAGCCTTTCGGGAATACATGCCTATAGCATTAACCATCAAGTGTAAAAAAAACAGGAGAAAATAATTAAGGGTTTTCCCTTATATTTTTTAGAAAACTCCTTTGATAGTATCATGGTAATACTATCGAAGGAGATGGAAATAATGAGCAGGCCCCTTCAAAGTCTCCCCGTGAACGAGAAGCCGAGCGGATCTTTTGCAAGTATGCTTTCTCCTGAAGAGTTTGACCGTTTTCAGGAGCGCACGCAGCTGGCGCACAAACGGGCCGGAACGTACCTGTATTTAGAAGGAGACCCTTCTGATTATTTCTATTTTCTCTACGAAGGAACCGTGAAAATTCAAAAAAGCACAAGTGACGGAAAAGAATTAACAATTACGCTGCTTGGAAGCGGGGACCTGGCCGGTGAATATGGCAATCTGAATGCGGTGCGCCATGATTTTTCGGCGAAGGTGTCAGCCGCCAGTACGATAGGTGTGATTAAAAAAACAGAAATGGAGGCATTGATTAAAGAATCCGGCGCCTTCTCCCTCAAGATGATGCAGTGGATGGGCAGCAACACGTTAAAGGAGCAGTCAAAATTCCGGGATCTGCTGCTGTACGGAAAAAACGGCGCCCTGGCCTCAACCCTGATCCGCCTCAGCACAACGCACGGCAGGGAGGTGGAGAGCGGCACCATCCTGCAGCTGAAGCTGACCAACACTGAGCTCGGAGAATACATCGGCTTATCCCGGGAGGGCGTGAACCGCTGCCTGAACGAGTGGAAAAAGGCCGGCGTCATTTCCTATGAGAACGGCCTCATTGTTATTCATAACATGCTCTATCTGCGCAGGCTGTGCAACTGCCCGCTTGACAACCTTTGCTCCAGCGAAATATGCCGTCTTTAGCCACGCCTAACGTCATAAAACCATGGTCCCCCGGTGCCTTTTTCAGGCGCCGGGTTTTTGGCGTTTTCCGGGATTATAACCGTACGACCATTACACTGCAGTCGGCATTTTTTGTAATATGCTCGGAAACGCTGCCAAGGAAAATTTTCTCGACGGCATTTAACCCGGTAGCGCCCGTGATAATCAAATCAACGTTGTATTTTGGCACAAGATCGCGCGGAATAGCTGTTTTTGGCGATCCGTATTCGATATCAGCCACCACATTCGTGATACCAAACTCCTCCGCCTGCTTTTTGTACTTGTCGAGGAGCTGGCGCGCTTCGTCCTCCACTTCACCGATGAGTGAGGAGTCATAGTTACTCATCGGGCGGTAGGAGTTACGGTTGATGACGTGGGTGATTACAAGCTGCGACCCCTGTGATTTGGCAAGCGGAAGAGCTGTTTCAAATGCGTAATCTGCCTCTTCAGAGCCGTCCACAGCAACTAAAATAACGTCCATTGTATGCATGATATGCCTCCTAAAGAAATTATTGTGTTTTCACTGCGTACTTCTAGCTGGTAAGCATATTTTCCTTTTAACGAACGCAAAAATTGTCCTGGGACCGATTAAGAGACGGTGCTGCCGGGAATTAAAACAAATAAAAGCTCGCTGGAGGTGCGTTAACGTGCTGACCGTTATTTCGGCAGAAACAGGCCATATGATCGAGATGGAAATCAGCGGAAAGATAACAGAGGACGATTATGAAACGTTCGGGAAATCGTTTGACGCCGTGAAGCAGGACGACACTCCGATCAATCTGCTTGTAGTGGTGACGGACTGGAAAGGAATGACGCCGCAGGCGGTTATGGAGGACCTGAAGTGGCTGAAGCGCATAAAGGAATTTCAAAAAATGGCGTTTGTCAGTGATGAAAAAGGCATCAAAGCAGTGGAATCCTTTGGTAAGCTTCTGCCTGGAGTGGAAACAAAGCATTTCGGGCACACAGAAAAGAAACAGGCACGGAAATGGCTGGCACGCTGACCAGTACCGCTTTTATTCATATAATATAATTATGTTAACTAAAATTATTGATCGAATTTCAGCCGTCGCAGAAAAAGGATTACCCCGGCAGTAAAAGCGGGTAAAAGTGACTAACGGCTATAATACGCACGTCAAAGGAGGCACCAACGTGAATAAAAAGCAGAAAAAACAGCTGGATAATTTAATTATCGAATATTTGAAGGACAGGGGAAAATCCCACGAACTAAAGGTGGCAGACGAGCTGTCGGAGCGGTTCGAAGGAAAGCTCCATGCTGCGACAGTACTTGTGAGAATCGACAGAATGAAAAAAAGCAACGAACTGCGTCATGAGGCCAAGGCTGTCCATGACACAATCGTCTGGGCAAAAAAACTGTAGTTTCATCACAAAAATAGGCGATCGCGGTTTTTAATCCGGCGACAACAGGGAAAGACAGGAATAGAAAGAATGGCAGATGAAAGCTTTGCTGTCGCACAGCATATGGAGGAGGACAATAGGAATGGAAAAACTGGAATTCCAATTTATAACATGCGATAAACGGGGAGAAATCCCGATAGAAAGCGGCATATTGACGATCGAAGACGACAATACATGGCAGGCGGAATTGATTAATTTTACCGGAGGCATGGATTTGTTTTCGGATCAGGGCAACGAGTTCCGGATTAAGGATAACAGCCTGGTGGAGTATGAAGGAAAAGGCAAAGCCTCAAAAACAGGCGATGAAGAAGCAGAAGGAAATATTGTTATTAAAGGCCAGGGGAAAATTAGCAAGTACTAATAAAGCATCCCGCCCGGGGTGCTTTTTCCATGAACATGCCGGCTTTAAAGGAGGAATTTTTATGGACACGTATTATAACCATCCTGAATACCGTCCGTTTTTCCCGAACGCACTGAACGCTTCGCATTCCATAGAAATAATGGATTTTGACGGGCTTGCCCTGCTTATTCAGATGACTGATAGGGCAGTGGAGTCGCCGCACCGGCCGGATAAAGCGAACCTGCTGCACTGGCTGTGGGACACCGGGGTCGATTATTTGGAGAAAAATGATCCCGGCGACCGCCAGCGGATGGTAATTACAGAAAAAGATCTGGATAACGGCAAGTTGATTACTCCCTATGAAAATCTTCTAAAAGAATTCGATGCTTCCGGCTACTGACCAGCAGCTTAAAAAAATTTCCCCCCAGGAGGTAAATATGTCATTTCGAAATTCAATAGGAAAAAATGTTAGAATCGCCCTCGCAGATATAGCTAAAGAAGATAAGGTTCTGCAATTGATTCTTGCGCCTAAAACGATGGAAAAGTTTATTATCGTCGAAATCGATTCCATCGATGAAATGGGCATATGGATCGAACACGAAATTGAAGCCGAGCTCGATGAAGATGAAGACGGGGAAAAGCTGCTGCAGACGCAGCGCGAGAAAAAGTTTGTCCGCTCAAAATTCTTGATTAAGTGGCACTACATCGAAGGGGCCTACGCGCCGCTTGACGATGACGTGAACAGCAAAATGAAATTTCTGCGCTAAAGGGAGGAGTCTTACATGGACGATTGGATTCATCAATTATCAAGCACGGCCCGCCAGAATAAAAAACAGGCGTCCACCGTGGAGGAAGAAAAACAGATGGAAAGCATACGCGCCTGCTCCGAGGAGCTTACAGGCATGTTTGATGAATTAATGGGAACCATTAACGGCCGGTCGGATTTAAAAGTGGAAAAAGTAAAAAGCAACAAGCATGTAAAATATTTTTACGGCGTTTCTGAGCTTATTATTGAGACCGGCGAGGTGTTCACCCGCAAAGGCTTTCTGGAAATGAGCTTTAAAATCCGTATCAACGACTCTGCCTACAACGTCAGCGACGTCCGTCCCCGCAGTGCTTATCTGAAGGACTTGAACACCTGCAGATGGGAAACGGAAACAGGCACTGTTTTTAATGACGAACAGGCATCAATGTTATTTAAGCAGGCTCTGCTTCCTTATATCGAAGAATAAAAACAACAGTTGTAGCCCGGATATGTTCCGGGCTTTTTTTGTGACTTTATTTCAATAGGCGTAGTTTAAAACAATCGAGTGTAGTAAAATATATCGCTTTGTATCAACACATAAGACAACGGAATATATACAGCGGTAAAAAAATGCTGGATCAGGTTAAAAGAACCAGAAAATAAATTCTGTAATTTTAGAAAAATAATAGTACTTTATTACTTGAAATTGAAGTATTATAAAGGAGAGGGGGATAAACGATGGCTACCGTGTATGTCAACCGTCATGTCCGTTATGTGCAGGTACTGTTAAGCGATGAGGGGAGTCTTTTGCACTGTTTGACCTGGGAAACCGATGACGGATTTGTCTTTGACATCCACGCGCTTGATGACAGCTCGTTTTCCCCGAAGTACGACAGGATTTATATGCCATTTGACCAGGAAACAATGACGCTTCACGGAAACACATATATTTTATATTAACCATCCGTCTGCTGATAATAAATGAAGGGTGCTCAGTGTTTTCGAACGTTTTATGTATTTTAAAATATACACTACAATATGTTGTGTGGAATAATTATTTGTAGTGATGTAATTGTTCCGATATCCGTTTTGTTTCTTTTTATATACATGTGTACCGGGGCAGAGTTAATGTAATTTCAAAAGGGTGTCGCTTGTATACCGCGGTGGTAATGTTTGTTTCCTATGCAATAGGGCGGAGGAGTGTTATGCTTTGGGCGGAACAGAAGTTGAAAGGAGCATGCGCTATCTCTCAATTTTCTTATGTGATCGATGAAGAAGGAAATGAAGTGTTCGTAGGGACTAAAGAAGACATTAGGGAAAAATTTCCGGCTAAAGAAAAGCATATTTTTAACACTGAAGAGGAATTGCTGAAAGGCATACGGGATTTTCGGGAAAATGAACGAATCATATCTGTCGTAAGCGACCTGCCGGTGTTAAACGAACAGTGGAAAGAGAAGGACAATATGTAACATGATTCGTTCAGGCCGGGACCGGACCGGGGGATATTTTTTATTACTTACAAGGGGACCGGACTTTTTCCAGGAAGTCCGGTTTTTTATTGGGTGGGGGAGTATTAAAGGCATTGGCGTAGTATAATGAATAAAGCACCTCCCAGTCTTTGTCAGAGAGGAAGATGATGATGAACAAAAAAAGAAATACCGCCTGGCTGCTGGCTCCGCTGCTTTTGCTTCAGGCCTGGTGGCTTTACCGGGAAGCCGAAAAGCAGGGCAAAGCCAAATGGAAGTGGGGTCTGTGGGGATTAACACAGTTTCCGACCCCGGCAGTGGCTTTTTACGTCATTCATAAATGGAAGAAGTAAGCCCGGCTGCTGCTCTTCCGAGGTTTCAAACCGGCGTCGAGGTGTAATAGCATAAAAAGAAGCCGGGACTTCTGCCGGCACATGCAGCACCTATTAGAGTGAAGGGGCGACAAAAATGAAACAGGAAACCCAGGAAATTAACGAAATTGTACTCGACGAATCGGAGCTGCGATTTGAGTCTGCATACTTGTATCTCGAAACGTCCGATCCGGACCGGATCGGGGAAAGCGCCTGGACGATGGCCATTTATAATGCAGAACAGGAGTTTTCCGAAGAGTTTATCAATCGAAACAGCATCAGTATACGGTTCAAAACTGAAGAAGCAGAGTATCAGGGGATCGTTCAATTTAAAAACATTGAAGGCGGCGGGAAGAAGCATTGCCACCTCGATGGTCTTGATGAACTGGTGCAGATATAAAGCAGGTATGACAACGGGTGACAGCGGAAGCTGGCGCCTGTTTTTTTATATGCACGAAAACCGGAAATCGGGGGAACGTTTAATACGTGCGAATTCGGGGATTATAGCTGTGAAAAGATGCTCAAAGATTGGAAAGGAGAGAAAGTCATGAGTCCGAGAAAAGAAGCAATGGCCCAGCTGGCCGGAAGAGTCGAGCGGGGGGAAATCGGCGCCGAATGGTCGCCGGTGGATGAAATCGAGCAGGATCGTTTTCAGGAGCTTGCGGAGCATGGATATGTTACGTATGACGATGCCTCCGGAGAAAAAGACCAGGCGGTTTACAGCGGTATTAAAATCACAAAAGAAGGCCGCGAGCTTTATGAAGAATACAAACGGCAGGTAGACGAATAGAAATTAACGCATCCCGCGGGCGGTTTTATACAAGCCGCCCTTTTAAAAGAATGAAATTCAGGAGGACGCGATGCCGACACTAGCACTAGAAGCTGTTAAAACAGTCTCCACAAATGAAGTTATTCAGGTAAATGAAGGTCACCTTCAGGCAGGCGGTGGACCGCTTGAACGTTGGACCGTTTCCATTACAGACTGCGACAACGAGGAATTTTTCCACCAGGCATTCGACAGTGCTTCTCCTGCGCTGGATTTATATTTTTACACCCGGGAAGGGTTTCAGTTTGGCGGACAGGCCTACATCACCCGGTCGGATCAGAAAAGCATAGAGCTTGAAGGAAGCAGTGCCCTTCAGGAACAGTCGTAATCGAATAAAAGGAGGATGATGATGACACAGGAAGCGGATTTTTCCCAGGAAGGGCTGAAAGGCTACCGCATACGCCCGCTTCATTTTGCCGGGGAATCAGTCGAAGTGTATAAGGACGAAGAACTCGTGCTGCTCGTCCAGGTGACCACCTCAGCGATGGCAGCCGAAGCGAGTTTAAAGGAAGAAAACGTACCAGACTGGCTGTGGAGCATCGGCCTGGATTATCTGAAACAGGAAGCGCCGGCGGAAAGGAAGCGTCTTGTTATTACCGTGCAGGACGTGACGGACGGAGAAATAAACAAAACGTACGACAATTTATTGAGAGATTTCGAAGCGCCCTCGAGCTGAGAGGGTGCTTTTTGTTTTTATTTATATAGAAGAAAATGGCTAAAGGCTTCTTTTCCGGCAGGCAGAGAGAGAAACGGTTTTCACTCATTTGGGAAGGAAATTCTTTCGGAAAAAAACGGCCGGGTGTCTTCTCGAACCGAAAAAACTGTGGTATAAATAAGTGGAGGGGGTGGATGACAGTGGCTTTAGTGGAATTCAAATGCAGAACGCAGCCGCAGGTGACCTATAGCAGTGACGGTCATGAAATTCATTACAAGGTGATTGAATACGCCGATGGCTATGAAGTGGTGCTTCATTCGATGAGTGATTTTCAGCCGGCCGATGAAAAACTGTTATTTCATCAGGGAAGTCAGGTCATTCACGCCAAAGAGCATACTTACGTATTAGATACCTGCGATTGTGTGTACAGCGGTGAACCCGATGAAACCATCGATCATTCGATCTGTCACAAACCGTATTCTAAATCCATGTAAACAAACGCTAAGCGGAGCTTTCCTTCCCGGGAGGCTCTTTTTTGTGGCAGACGCAGGGACAAAAAACATTCCGGAAAATAGAAAGGGGCATACAAATGCTGCATTTTGAAAAGAAAGATCTTCACAATTTAAACCACGCGGAGGCGCCGTACGTATCCATTTACCAATACGGAAAAACGGACATCAGCAGCCATCCATCCGACAGCAGCCGGGTGGGGCTCTCCAAGCAGGGCATGATGAAGCTGATGAATTACTGGATTGAAGAAGGCAACCTTGATGATAACGATAAGCAGCAGATTAAAGAGTGGCTCGACCAGTAACCTTTCAGGAGACGGGGAAGAAATTCGGGTTTAGCAGCAAAGGTGCAGGGAAAAGGAATCACAATTCACCAATAGAAAAACGAACTTCAGGCACGTATCGGCGCCGAAGTCGTTAAAGGGGGAATCGTGATGGCACGCCTGCTTGACTTTTACCACGGACCGTATGAAGGCAGCCCGGGAGAGTCTGAACATTTTAATGGACCGGTGCTTCACATCTTTGAGCGCGACCAGCTGCTGCTGTCGATGCAGATTACGGCAGAAGCGCTGGGGACAAATGAACTGAACGTAGACATGACAACGGTGTATGAATGGCTCTGGCACCGGGGGCTTGAATTTATCGAACAGGAAAATATTACGTCAGCCACAGTGATAGTGATTACGGATAGAGATGTTGAAGGAAATAAAATTGTTACGTCGTACCGGACGCTTGCGTGCCGGGCATAATAGAAACGGGGCTGTCCCAAAAATCGAATGATGGCTCTTTTAAGCGGAAGCTGGAGATGATTCTCCGGCTTCTTTTTTTGTGGTTTCTGCTTTTTTCCGTAGATTATGGGAGACAGCCAATAATCCAAATTCCGTGGTCACCTTGGCGGTGCCCCGCAGGGCAAACCGACGAAAGCGACGGTTCGCTTTCAAGTGCCCAAAAACACTTTCGGCTTCGATTTTGCGCCGGGCATAGGTGGATGCTCCCTCGTCGCTCGTTAACGCCCGGCGGGCGATCGCCTTGCCCTCTTCATAGACCGGGTTGATGCGGACCTGTCGGTTGCCTTCTGCGGTGGTGCATTGGGGTTTCAACGGACAGTCGCTGCAGTCTTCGCTTTCATACCGCTTGAGGTCCCGCTGGTAGCCATAGCGGTCGGTGCGTCGCTCATAGGCTTGAAACCGCACTTTTCGGTGGTTCGGGCACCAGTACAGGTCGTCCTGTTCGTCATAGGTCCAGTTCTGCACCGGATGGATGGCCCGCTGAAAGGCCCGGGTCTGCTCCTGGCGCATGCGGGGGTATGGAATCAAAAACGGAATGGCTTCCTCGATCAGGGTCAGGTAGTTGGGTTCACTGCCATATCCGGCATCGGCAATAATTTGGCCCGGAAACGGGAGGGGCCGCTCGTCCAGCATCGTCAGATGCGGAAGCAAACACCGGGTATCCATCGGGTTGGGGTGCACCGTATAGCCGACAATGTACTGGTTTTCCGTACCCATCTGGATATTGTACCCCGGTTTCAGCTGGCCGTTACCCATGTGGTCGTCTTTCATCCGCATAAAAGTGGCATCCGGATCGGTTTTCGAAAAGCTGTTCCGCCCATCGAAGGTAGCCAGGTACCGCTCGTATTTGACCAGTCGCGGCAGATAATCCCGCTCGATCTGACGGTGACGCTTTCGCCACCACTTTTCCTCGGCTTTAGCTTCCCGGCGCTCTTCGGGTGATGCCGCGTCGGCCTGACGCGGCCCGGCCTTCTCCTGGCGTCCGGCCAGCTGGACCGCCACCGCCCGGAGGATATCGGCGTCGATCCGTTCCTGCCCGTCGGGCAGGGAAAGAAAAGGGGCCACTTCCTGCCAGAGCACCGCCAATTTCTCCTGGAGGCGCTGGTCATACCGGACGGTGGACTTGCGCCACACAAACGTATACCGGTTGGCATCCGCTTCGATTTTGGTCCCGTCCAGAAAATAATGCTCCCCGGTGATCAACTGCTCGTCGAGCAGTTCCTGAACCACGTGGTGAAAGAGCGGCGTGATGCGTTCCTGCATCTGTTCGGAGCGAAATCGGTTGATGGTCCGGAAGTTGGGCGTCAGGCCCCCGGCCAGCCACATCATGCGGAGGTTTTCCTGCAGGGCCTGTTCGATCGCCCGGGCCGAATACCATTCCCGGGCATAGGCATAGATGACGATTTTGGTCATGGTTTGAGGTGGATAGGCCGGGCGTCCCGCCGAAGAAGCTTGGGGACTCCCAAACCGCTCGGCCAGCCGATCAATGGTGTCGTTGACGATCCGGACCAGATCCCCCTCGGGGATCATGGGTTTCAGGCTTGTTGGTATCGGGAAGCTCTGTGTGTTATCATCGGTAAACATAAGAAATCATCCTTGTCGTATGGAGAGTGTCGTGACTTAACCATATCATCGAAGGATGGTTTCTTTCTTTTTTTGCGCATAGGAAAGGGGCTGTCCTATTTTTGGGACAGCCCCGTTTATGTGATTAAAAGATGGTGCGGAAAACGCCGGTGACTCTGCCGAGTATCGTACAGTTTTCTAAAATGATCGGGTCCATGGTGGCATTTTCAGGCTGCAGGCGGATAAAGTTTTCTTCTTTATAAAACCGTTTAACCGTTGCTTCCATTTCATCGGTCATAGCGACAATAATATCGCCGTTATCAGCGGTCTGCTGTTTTTGAACGACAACAAGATCCCCGTCAAAAATGCCGGCCTCTATCATGCTGTCCCCCTGAATGGTAAGCATGTATACCTGTTCTTCGTCGGTCACCATGCGCTCCGGAAGAGGGATGTATTCTTCTACATTTTCCACCGCAGTGATAGGCTCCCCGGCCGTGACTTTACCGATCACCGGCACGTACACAGCTTTGCTTTCGTGAATCGGCTCGCTGCCCTGGTCTTCAAGCTCAAGCACTTCAATTGCCCGCGGCTTAGTCGGGTCGCGGCGGATTAAATTTTTGTTTTCAAGACGGGCGAGGTGCCCGTGCACCGTTGAACTCGAGGCGAGCCCCACGGCTTCTCCGATCTCCCGGACCGAAGGCGGATAGCCTTTTTCTTTTACTTCTTCTTTTATATAATCAAGAATTTGCTGCTGGCGCTTGGATAGCTTCATCTCCGCACCTCCTTTTGAGGAATTTTTCTGAGTAAAGTATAGCATGAGGGGAACAAAAACGCAAACACCCGTTCTAATATTTCTGTTGACGGGAACAGGTATTCTGGTATACTGAATGAATATAAGAACATACATTCTCATTCAGGGGGAACATGCATATGAATAAACTCAAAACCTTCACTTCAACGGACTGGACGATGCTTGCTTTATTTGCATTCGCGCTTTTATTTTTGGTATATTCAGCGGACGCTTCGATCACTCCGGACACGCTGGGCGGCACGGAAGCAGACCGGCCGGCAGAAATCGTCTATGAACAGGAGCATCCGGTTTTGAAGGACAGGCCGGGCTATCAGGAACAGCCGTGGGAACGAACGGTTTCGTTTGACGCTGCCGAACAGTAAAACACGAACGGAAAGGAACGCAGACAAATGAAAGCATGCATCATTTACGCCCGGGTAAGTACGGAAAAAGAAGAACAGCAGTCCTCGCTTGCCAGGCAGCAGGAGGAGCTGGAGGCTCTTGCTGCAGCGAACGGTTGGGCGGTGCAGCAGACCGTGACAGAACAGGAGAGCAGCTATTCCGTGGAACGGGACGGGCTTCTCCGTGTGTTTGAGCTCCTCGATGACACCGGGGCGGATACACTGCTGATTACCGATGATACGCGGCTTGGACGCGGAAATGCTAAAATCGCCGTGCTCCATGAGCTGCAGAAAAGGGGCACGTCCATCTATACAGTAAAGGATGACGGGGAGCTCGAAATTGCGGATACCGATCATATGATTATGGAAATTTTGTCCATTGTGGAAGAGCATCAGCGCCGGCTGCATAATTTTAAAATTAAGCGGGGGATGCAGCGGGCGGTGGAAAACGGGTACCACCCGGAAGAAAACTTCGGATTAAACCGCAGCGGCGGCCGGAAGAAAATAGAGGTGCCCATTGAAGAAATTGTTAAGCTGAAACAGCGGGAGCTGACGTTTAAAGATATCGCTCTGACGCTCCGGGGCCTTGGCTATGATATTTCTAAAGCGACGGTGCACCGACGTTATAAAGAATATGAACAGCAGCGCGCGGAGATAGAACCGCAGTGATTTGTTTGCGGTACGGCGCTGTTTTTAATATAATAAAAAAGGAACGCCATTTTAAGGGAGGCAACTTATGCTTTCGAAAGAAAAAATTGACCGGATTAATGAGTTAGCCAAACGTCAAAAATCGTCGGGGCTGACTGCAGAAGAACAAGAAGAACAGCAGGCGCTGCGTCAGGAATATTTAAGTAAATTCCGTTCCTCGTTTAAAAACCAGCTCGAAAACGTAAAAGTGGTGGATGAAGAGGGCACGGATGTAACTCCAAGTAAGCTCGAGCGTGTCAAACGACGGAACCGCAGCTTCCGGCATTAAGATAAAAGAGAGGCCTGGTCTTAACAAAGAGCAGGCCTTTTGATTTTCTTCTTTCTCTATTAACACGCTTGTGTAATCGTTTTAAAACCTTTATCATAAAAGCGTACTAGAACACGGAAATTCCCGCGGGGTCAACTCATAAGTGCGGGTTTCCACCCAAAAATACATACAGTGGAGGGACATATGCATGGCAATTAGCACAGAACAGTTAGCAATTAACACGATTCGGACGCTGTCCATCGAAAGTATTGAAAAAGCCCAGTCGGGTCACCCGGGGCTTCCGATGGGAGCGGCGCCGATGGCGTACGCGCTCTGGACCAAATCCATGAACCACAACCCGGCCAATCCGGACTGGTTTAACCGCGACCGCTTCGTGCTGTCCGCCGGACACGGGTCGATGCTTCTATACAGCATGCTGCACCTGAGCGGCTACGACCTCTCGCTCGAGGAACTGAAAAACTTCCGCCAGTGGGGAAGCCAGACGCCGGGCCACCCGGAATACGGGCATACCGCCGGCGTGGAGGCAACCACCGGCCCGCTCGGCCAGGGACTGGCCATGGGCACCGGCATGGCGATGGCCGAACGCCATCTGGCAGCCAAGTATAACACCGACGACCACGCCGTAGTTGATCATTTCACCTACGTGCTCTGCGGCGACGGCGACCTGATGGAAGGCGTTGCTTCGGAATCGGCGTCCCTCGCCGGCCACCTGAAGCTCGGCAACCTGGTCGTGCTGTACGACTCCAACGACGTGTCGCTTGACGGCGCGCTTCACCAGTCGTTCTCCGAAAATGTGCTGCAGCGCTATGAAGCCTACGGCTGGCACACGGTCTTTATCGAAGACGGCAACGACGTTGATGCGATTGAAGCAGCGATCGAAGAAGCGAAGCAGTCCCCGAAACCGTCGATGATCGAAGTGAAAACCGTCATCGGCTACGGAGCACCGAACAAAGGCGGCACGAATGCGGCCCACGGCGCGCCGATCGGCGACGAGGAGTACAACCTGGTGAAAGAAGCCTACCAGTGGGACTACGACGCGTTTCATATCCCGCCGGAAGTAACCGAGCTGTTTGACGAAGTCAAGCAGGCCGGTGCGAAGGCCGAACAGGAATGGAACGAGCTGTTTGACGCCTACAAGCAGGCGAACCCGGAACTCGCCGGAGAACTCGAACAGGCGATTGCCGGCGAGCTGCCGGAAGGCTGGGACGCCAATCTGCCGGTCTTTACGGATGAAAAAGTAGCGACCCGTGCCGCCTCCGGCGATGTGCTGCAGGAAGTGGCGGCCGCCGTGCCGTCGCTCTTCGGCGGATCGGCCGACCTGGCCGGCTCCAACAAGACACTGATCAAAGCGGAGAATGATTTCAGCCGCAACGACTACACCGGCCGCAACATCTGGTTCGGTGTCCGCGAATTCGCCATGGCGGCAGCTGTGAATGGCATTCAGCTGCACGGCGGTCTGAAGCCGTTCGGTTCGACCTTCCTGGTCTTTTCCGATTACCTTCGTCCGGCGCTGCGCCTGAGCGCGTTGATGGGGCTGCCGCTGACGCAGGTATTCACGCACGACAGCATCGCGGTCGGCGAAGACGGCCCGACGCATGAGCCGGTGGAACAGCTGGCGGCGCTCCGGGCGATTCCGAACCTGAACGTGATCCGTCCGGCGGACGGCAACGAAACGGTCGCTGCGTGGCGCGTGGCGATGGAAAGCGAATCGACGCCAACGGCGCTCGTCATGACCCGCCAGGGCGTACCGACGCTCGAAGACACGAAGGAAAAAGCGGTGGAAGGCGTCCGCAAAGGAGCCTACGTGATCGGCGAACAGGCCGAAAAGCCGGATCTCCTTCTCGTAGCTGCGGGCTCGGAAGTGTCCCTCGCGGTGGATGCGAAAGCCCAGCTGCAGAACGACGGGCTGACGGTCAACGTCGTCAGCATGCCGAACTTCCACGCGTTCGATCATCAATCTGAGGAATACCGCCGGTCCGTGCTACCGGACGGCGTACCGGCGATGGCCGTGGAAATGGGATCGTCCTTCGGATGGTACAAGTATGTCGGCTCCCACGGCTCCGTGTACGGCATCGACCGCTTCGGTGCGTCCGCGCCGGGCGGGGAAGTCGTTGAAAAGTACGGCTTCACGCCGGACAAGGTGGCTGAAGCAGCCAGACAGCTGATCAAATAATTATGTGTTGATGAGAAAGCAGCCGGCCGGCTGCTTTCTCTCAGATTGTAGACAAAGGCCTCCGAAAATGAATTTCGGAGGCC